>NZ_CAMLIX010000048.1 GCF_946479975.1 uncultured Flavobacterium sp. | reverse complement strand
ATGACTTATGATCCAAAAGGCGGTCCATTAGAAAACGTCAAAGAAATCAACGGCTACGCTTATGTTTTCAATGATTACAGATGGGAAATCGAAGATCTTAAAATGAAAAAAAATGGCGCTGTTTACAGCGCCGATTTTACAGTTCCAAAAAACTGTGCTTTCATGGCTTTCAAATTTTATGGCAATACCGAAAACGGAATCATTACTGATACTGGTCAAGACAAAGGCTATCTTTTGGTAGCATTTAAAGAACCAAAAGTAAAAATGCCAGGTGCAGATCTTGCTTGGGCCACTTTTAGAAACAAAGATTTCAATGGAGAATTTAGCGGTTATTTTAAAGATTTTTCTATTGATGGAGATGCAACTGAGTATTGGTTAAAAAAAGAAGTTCAAGACCATCCAGACAGATTTCCTGAGTTTTTTGATACTTACATCAAAATCCTAAAAAAACAAAAACCTGAAAAATTTAATGAAATTACGCCTAAAGTTTTAACGCAGTTTTCAAAAAATACGAAAGGATTGCCTGAGGAAGTTTTTGTAAAACTCCGCAGTATTTATTTGTTTGATTTAAAAGATCAGAAAAAAGCAGATTCTTTGGAAACTGTTATTCAAAAGCAATTTCCAAAAGGTGCTTATGTAAGATTTAATGCTTTTCAAAAAATCAATAAAATTGCTGATGCGGCCGAGAAAAATAAAGCAGCAGATCAATTTTTAACTGATTTTCCATACAGTAAAGAAGTACCGGCTTCACAAAATTATCTATACGATAATATTACAAAAATGAAGTTTGGTTATTATTTCGAAACCAAAGATTACAAAAGTATTCTGGCTATGATTCCAACAATGAATTTTGCCTCAATTAATGATGGTTACCACCAGCATATTTCTAAAGCTTTATATTTAAAATCAGTAGATCCAGCGGTAATCGAAACAATGGCTGTGCCAATGATAAAAGAGATGAAGGCGAAAATAAATGACCTTTCCTACATGCAGGGAGTTTACTGGTCACCAAATCAGGCCACTGAAAATGCAAAAAATCAGCTTGATAATGAGTTGATCATTCAGATTCGTATGTTCGATATGTTGAAAAAGTACAAAGAAGTTCTAGAAACTTTTGAAGCACTTCCAATAGAAAAACGTTATGAAAAAGCTAGCGTCAACGACATTCATGTAAGAGCTTTAGAGGCATTAAACAAACCGACAATTGAGGTTTTAAAAAATGCAGCAAGAAGAAACACTTTATCTGAAGGAATGACGGCTAAATTGAAAGAAGCGTATGTAAAAGAAGGTAAAAAAGAAAGCGATTTCCCTGCTTATTTAGAGCAATTGAAAAAAGAAAACAATTCTGAAGAAAAAATTGTTTTAATTGACATTGCTGCTCCTGCCATTAAAGTTCAGGGAACCGACGGAAAAACAAAGCAACTGGATTTAAACAGCGGTAAAATTATCGTAATCGATTTTTGGGCAACTTGGTGCGGTCCATGTAAAAAGGCTTTTCCGGCGATGCAGCAATTGGTTACCAACTTCAAAGATGACAAAAAAGTTGAAGTATACTTCATCAGCACGCAGGAAAACCATGAAGGGTACAAAAAAGCAGCTGTTGCTTATTTAAAAGAAAAAGGACTAAAAATAGATACTTATTTTGATTTAATACCAAAAGGTGGTTCTACAAACACTGAATCTTTCTCGAAATATGCAAAAATTTTCAAGTCAAGTGGTATTCCAAGAAAAGTAGTGATTAAAGATGGTAAAATTCGTTTTACTTCTGAAGGTTATTCTGGAAATCCAGGACAATTGATTGATGAACTTACTGCCGTAATCAACGCTTTAAAGAACGAATAATTCGCTTTCTGAAATTCTAATAATATGAAAAAAACACTTTTACTATGTACACTCGCTTTGGGTGTACATAGTTTATCTGCACAGAAAAAACCAGTTGACGAATCGGCTTATCAATCATGGAAAAGAGTTGACAGCAAATCTTTATCCTATAACGGGAAATGGATGGCGTACAGTACTGTATTTCAGGATGAAGAAAAAGAAAATCAAAAACAGCTTATTGTTCAGGAAGCTCCAAAAGGAAAACGTTTAGTTCTTGACAATATCGGTGATCTGAAATTCATTGGAAAAAAAGATTGGATTCAGTACACTAAAAACGACAGTACACTGCTTCAAAATTTAAAAACTGGAGCCAAAAGACTTTGGAAAACCAAGCATTATACCAATGCACTTGAAGGAACTGATTTTCTATATTACACGCGTCCAGAAGCTGAAAAAGGAACTTTTTTTCTGCAGCGATTGGTTTGTTACAATTTAGAAACTAATGACAGTATTGCTGTAAAGAACATCAAATCATCTCGTTTTTTAAAAAACAAGTCGGTTGTGTATGTGCAGATCGAAAAAGATCAGGTATTTATAAAACATGGGATTCCGGGCGGCAAACAAGAAACCATCTACAGCGGAAAAGCTTCGGATTTTGGAGATTTTCAATTAAACGATAAAGAAAACGGCGGCACTTTTACCTTAAAAGGAAATAATAGTCCCGATTTTAATATGGTTTATTATTTTAATCTGAACAATAATTCAACAAAAGCGTTATTCAATTATGATGATATTAAGTTAGGTGAAGCTGGTTATTCGATTTCAAAAACCGCTTACGCATTAAATGAAAACAGTCGTTTTATTACTTTATCAGTAAATTCAAATAAGCGTCCAGAAAATACTCAAATTCCTAAATCGGGAGTTGAAATCTGGAAATCAGATCAGGGCACTATGGAACGCAGACAGGAAATGTTGAGAAGTTCAAAAACGTTACCAAGCGAACAGAAATTTCTTTATGATATCCAAAATAAAAAAGTAGTTAAAGTCGCTTCAACTGCAGAATTCGATCAGATTTTAACTCCAGAATCTGGTAATTTTAAAGGTGTTTTTGCGATAGATAAAAAACCGTATACTGTAGAAGTTGACTGGACTTTTAACGAAAGAAATGATGTTTACTGGATTGATGCCGAAACTGGAAAATCTACAAAAGTGCTGACAGGTGTTTTTGGAAGTCCAACCTGGAGTCCGCAGGGAAGTTTTGCAGTTTATTATGATGAAAAAGCAAAAGCATGGACCGTTTTTGACAACAATTCTATGCAGTTCAAAAACATCAGTTCACAGATTCCTTTTCCTGTTTCAGATGATAACGTAGATATGAAATCAGCAAACACCGCTTACGGAATCGTAGGCTGGTTGAATAACGGAAATACGATTGTTTTATACGATCAGTTTGATATGTGGGCCATTGACCTGACCAATCAAAAAAAGGCGTATTCGATTACACAGCAGTACGGCAGAAAAAACCAAACAGAACTTCGATACGGTGAACAAGGCTATATTGGAAATTTAGATAATAGAAAATCTATTACCTTAAATGGTTTTGATACAGAACATAAATCAAAGGGTGTTTACAAATTAGTCGATGCCAATGCTATTACCAAAGTATTCGCTAATCCAGAATACAATGTACGTATTGAAGCAGTTTCTGGAGATAATTCAAGTGTTTTATTTTCTAAAGAAAGCTATACTACTTTTTCAGATTTATGGTGGGGAACAGAAAATTTTAAATCACAACAAAGAATTACCGACATTAATCCGCAACAGAAAGACTATGCCTGGGGAACTGCAAAAGTAATTACATGGAAGAGTTTTAGCGGTAAAGAAAACCAGGGAAATCTATATCTTCCGGACAATTATGACAGCAAGAAAACATATCCTGTAATTGTTCATTTTTACGAAAAACATACTACAGAATTCAATCAGTATCATCATCCTGAAGTGAGCACTTCTAACATTAATATTCCAACTTTTGTAAGTCAGGGTTATATTGTTTTTCAGCCAGACGTGCATTACACGTACGGTGATGTTGGAAACAGTGTTTACAATGATGTCATAAGTGGCGTTGAATATTTAATTTCAAAAGGTATTACTGAAAAAGGTAAAATTGGAATTCAAGGACATAGTTTTGGCGGTTACGAAACTTCTTTCTTAACTACAAAAACAGCTCTTTTCAGCTGTGCCATTATAGGTTCTGGAGTGAGTAATTTTACTGCCAATTATCCTGTGATGCGATCAAACGGTATTTCGACGATGTTTAAATACGAAGCCGATCAATATCGTATGGGAAGTTCTATGCACGACAATTTGGACGGATACATCAAAAATTCGCCTATATTTTCGGCTAAAAACATCACAACACCCATCCTTATTTTTCATAATGATAATGACCGTGCAGTGCCTTATCAGGAAGGACAATCTTTGTTTTTTGCACTTCGTCGTCTAGGAAAACCAGCTTTACTAGTTAACTACAAAAAAGAAGGACATACTTTAGATGTTGCGGCCAATAGAAAAGACTGGACACTCAAAATGCAGCAGTATTTTGATTTCTATCTAAAAGGTGCTTCACGCCCGGACTGGATGTAGATTTTTCTAAATGCTTATTATTTAGACGCTGATTTTGCAGATTCGCTTTGCGAAAACGCGGATAAACACAGATAAAAAGAAAAAAGAAAATCCGTTTAAATCCGCGTTTTCGCAAAGCGAATCCGTTTTATCCGCGTCCAATAAAACTGTTATTTGAAGGTTTCTCATGAGACCTTCAAAGCAACAGCAAGGACTTCTTATACTTTTTCCCAAACAAAAATTCAATCAAAAAAAAGAACAATAAATATCAAATGAAAACAAAATTAATTATAGCGCATTTCCTTATTTTGGGTTTATCTCAAGTTTCGGCGCAGTTTAAAACAACGTTTCCGCTGCCTAAAGAAGTGGCACACGGAACGCTTCCAAACGGAATGCAGTATTTTATCATGCACAACGAATGGCCAAAAGACAGAGCCGATTTTTACTTTGTGCAGAACGTTGGCGCTATTTTAGAAAATGACGATCAGGACGGATTAGCACATTTTCTAGAACACATGGCGTTTAACGGAACGGAGCATTTTAAAGGAAAAGGCATCATCAATATGTTAGAAAAACAAGGTGTTTCTTTCGGTAAAGACATTAATGCTTACACAGCTTACGACGAAACCGTTTACAACATCAGCAATGTTCCTTCGCAAAACAAAACTTTACTGGATTCTTGTATGTACGTACTGCATGACTGGTCGGGCTCTCTCCTACTTGCTAATAACGAAATTGATGCAGAAAGAGGCGTAATTCGCGAAGAATGGCGCACGAGGAGAAATGCAGATTACAGAACGGGAGAAAAAATTAATAAAGTTATTTTTGAAGGTTCAAAATATGCGAAACGAAATGTAATTGGAGATTTAAATGTGATTAATAATTTCAAATACCAGGTATTAAGAGATTATTACAAAAAGTGGTATCAGCCACAAAATCAGGCTGTCGTAATTGTAGGAGATGTTGATGTCGCTTTAGTTGAAAAACGTGTTAAAGAGATTTTTGGTTCAATTCCAACTCCCAAAAAAATCAATAAAAGAGAATACGAAAAAATTCCGTTACAAAAAGGAAACCGTTATGTACTGGCAACAGACAAAGAATTGCAACGTTCGGGAATTTCTCTTTCGTACAACAAACCTAAACCTTTAGTTCAGGATCAGGCAGAAATGACCAAAAGCATGCAGGAAAATCTGGCGATGCAATTGATGAATACTCGTTTTAACGAATACATCATTAATAACGAAACTGCAGGTTTGGCATTCGGAATTTCAAATGAAAATCTTTCGAGATTAGACAGTAAATTTTCACTTATGGTTACTCCTAAAAAAGGAAAATTCATAGAAGCTTTTACAGAAGCTTACAGAGAATTTGAAAGAGCCATGCAAAACGGATTCACACAGCAGGAATTGGATCGTTTGAAAACTAAAATGCGCACCAGCTATGATAATCGTTTAATAAATAAAGATAAAATTGGTAACAGTTACTGGGCAGAGCAATTACAGCTTTATTTTTTAGAAGCAAATCCTGTTTTTTCTGTTGAAGGAGAACACGAATGGATCAATGCTTTCCTGAACAATGTTACTTTAGCTCAGGTAAATACTGCTTTTAAAGCTTTAAATCCAAAAGATAATTTAGTGTTATCGGTTTCTGCTCCAGAAGATGTGGCAACAAAATTCCCGGAAGCAAACGAGTATTGGAATGCGATGAAAACCATTTCGAACTCAAAATTAGAACCTTACAAAGAAGAAGAATTAACAGCGTCACTGGTAAAAGAGCAATTGACAGCAAAAGCAATTGTAAAAACAGAAGACATTAAAGCTTTCGCGAATGCGAAAAAATACACTCTGTCAAACGGTGCAAAAGTGATTATTTATCCGACTGATTTGAGTAAAGATCAAATCTTGTTTAGTGCTTACAGCGCCGGAGGAAATTCTCTGGCAGATTGGAAAGACATTCCGTCGGCACAAATTGCGACTGGTGTCGCTACTTATTCTGGTTTAGGCGATTATAAATTTACCGATTTAAAAAAGAAACTAACGGGAAAAACCGCCACTGTGAGTCCGTATATTGGAGGTTTGTACGAAGGTTTTAACGGAAGCAGCAACAAAGAATCGTTAACCACTTTGTTACAGCTTACTTATTTGTATTTCCAGCATCCGAGATTTGACAACAGTACTTTTGATAAAATAAAGGAGCAATACCAAAACAAATTAAACAATGCTCCCAACAGCAACGAAAAGGCTTTAAGCGATACGATTTCAAATTTAAATACCAATTACAGCAAACGTAACTGGCTTTTATCCCAAGATTTTATCAATGCATTGGATTTAAATAAAGCTAAAAAATTCTATACCGAACGTTTCTCCAACGCTGCCGATTTTACTTTTCTATTCGTAGGAAATATTTCAGAGCAAGATATTGCTGTAATCAATACATATTTAGGAAATATTCAATCGAACCAAAAAGAAGAAAAATATGTTGATCATAAAATTTTTATGAAAGACGGGAAAGTAGAAAAAACGATTCTGAGAACGATGGATACACCAAAAACAACGGTTTATCTTCATCTTGAAAATAAAGAGGCTGTGTACACTAAAAAGAACAAAATCTTAAGTTATATGTTGTCTGAATGGCTTACAAAACGTTATCTAGAAACCATTCGTGAAGAAGAAGGCGGTAGTTACGGCGTTCAGGTTGGAGCCAATTTATCGCAGTTTCCAAGTCCGTTATTTTCTTTAGAAATCAATTTCGATTGTAATCCTGATAAAGCAGATGCTTTGGTAAAAATTGTTCATGCCGAACTTTCAAGAGTTCAGACCGAAAATATTCCGGCAAATATGCTCGAAGACATCAAACAGTCTATTGTAAAAAACCATCAGGAACAAATTAAACAGAATAATTACTGGCTGAACGCTTTGACGTCTTACGTTCGTAATGATGAAGCTCCAATAGATACAGAACTTCTTAAAAATACACTAAACTCAATTACTGCAAAGGATGTAAAAGAATTTACAGTAAATGCTTTGAAAAAGTCAAACAGCGTGCAAGTGCTGATGAAAGCAAAGTAAGAATTGAACCCAATTTTAGTTTGAGGGTTCAAAATATTCTTATGGATTTTTTTATTTTTTATTTTAATTAGTTTTTAAAGGCTGTCCAAAAGACGGCCTTTATTATTTTACAAACTTAATTTCAATACATAACAACATAAATTTATATTATATTTGAAGGAACTAAATTTTCTAAAAGCTTCGCAAGAAATGAGCAAAATCAACACTTTTACGCTCGAGCATCACAAAAGCTTGTTTACCAATCAAGACGACAAGAAAGATTATTTTTTTGTACAAATTGAAGATCATCCGTACATAGATAATCCGTATCGAGCTGAAAGTTATGCTGTCGAATTCTTGAAAAAAGGAAGCATTGTAATGCAGACGCGATTGGATAAAATTGTCATTGAAGCTCCGGCAATATTGGCTCTGGGTCCAAATGTAATTAGAAGTTTCAGCAAAAACAGCGAGGAAATTTTGATGGACATTATCTTTTTTAAGCCGGAATTTTTTCTAAAAAGTCAAGCAAATGTCTTCTTTCTATCTCAATATGATTTCTTCGAAAATAGTGATAAACATGTTTTTCCTTTAAACAAAAAAACGAAACCTAAGTTTGAACAGCTTTTTTCATTAATTCGGGAAACCTTAAAAGCAGATCATTTTCATCAAGCATCAATTCTTAGAAGTTATTTGTACATTTTAATATTCGAATTGGATTCGATCAAACAAAATCTTCCGAACAAAGAAATTCAAAATCCCTTGTTTGAAAAATTTAAGGAACTTCTAGTCAAAGATTTTATCAAACATCGTTCTCCATTGCATTATGCAGACGGTTTGAATGTGACACGAAAATACCTTTCTGAAGTAATAAAAAACAACAGCGGGAAAACCACGCGCGAATGGATTGATGAAATGGTGATTTTAGAAGCCAAAGTTTTACTTCAAAACAAATCATTGACAATCAATCAGATTAGTGAGGAACTGCATTTTTCTAATCAGTCTGTTTTTGGAAAATTCTTCAAAAATTACACTGGTTTTTCTCCTTTAGAATACCGAAGCAATTTGTAGCAAAACCGACTTTATGACGAACATATCAGACTTTTATCCCTTTATTTATAAACCAAATTAAAGGAATTTTGTAGGGATAATTCAATACCTAAAAAAATGTTAAAAAAAGCTCAATTTGTAGTCATTATACAAGATACTGCCACTTGGATGGAAGATCAGGCAAAAAAGTTCTATTCAAATTTATTTTCATCTGAAACAATCGGCGAAAAATATACTGCAGAAGCACTTTCTATTCCAGCGCTTTTTAAAGTTCAAAATGATTTTAATATTGAAGTTTTAATGGTTCATGAGGATGAAACTCCGTCTTCTTTTCTTCAATTGAATTCTTCGAGAATTTTTAATGAAAAAATAGATGCCGAAAAACCAATCTGCTTTGAACATATTGTTTATTCTGATGTCGAAGAAATTGAAATACTTTTTAATCGCGCCGAAGTGATTGCTAAACAAAGAAAACACGATTTGGTCTGGGTCAAATTTTTTGAATCTGATGTTACTTTGAAAGAAATGCTGCTTTCTCTGAATTATAAACCATTTGATTATGTAGAAAGTTCGCTTGAAAATCTTCCTGAAAAACAGCTTTTTCTAAAAAAAGAAATTGTTTAAAAAATAAAAAAGCTGCGTTTAAGTTTATTTCCGAAATTCAATTAAAATAAAAATTCACCATCACTGCAATTATTTACAGAGATGGTGAATTTTATTTTTTTATGGAGTCTACTCTACTCCGCCACCCAAGGCACGGTAAAGATTTATGGCCGCATTTAGTTTTTCTAATTTAATAGTCACAACATCAAGATCATTTTGCAGTGAACTGTTTTGAGCTGTAATCACTTCTAGATAATTGGCCATTCCGCTTTTATAAAGTAACGAAGCATCTGCGGTAGATTTGTCTAAAGACGCTGCTTTTTCTTCGGCTAAAACAATTCTTTCATCAGCATATTTTAATCTTGACATGGCGTCGTTAACCTCGCCAACTGCCGTAATAAAAGATTGTTTAAACTGAACAACTGCTTTTTCTTGTTCTAAAACGGCCACTTCATAAGCTGTTCTCAAAGCTTTTTTTCTAAAAATGGGCTGCGCTAAATTGGCTGCGATATTTTTTGTAACCGATCCTGGAAAATTAAACCAAGTATCAAATTCAAATGAGTTGATACCAATTGACGGATTCAAACTTAAAGTTGGATACATTGTTGCTTTTGCCAATCCTGTTTTGGCAGTTGCAGACATGACAGCATATTCGCTCGCTTTTACGTCTGGTCTTCGGCTTAAAAGCGAAACCGGAATTCCCGTTGGAAAAACTACAGAAATTGCTGCAGCGTCAATATTTCCTGCGCGTGCTACACTTTCTGGATATTCTCCGCAAAGAATCTGCAAGGCATTTTCCTGCACTGCAATATTTGCTTTCGCTAAAGGCACTAACAACTCAGCTGTTTTTTTCTGAGCTTCGGTCTGATTTACCGCCAAAGAACTGATGGAACCTGAATTGTACTGCAATTTCATCATACTTAAAGTACTCGTGCTTAATTCGATATTCTTTTGGGCAATTTTCAACTGTTCGTCTAGGCCTAAAAGATTGTAATACGACTGCGCCACTTGAACAATAATTCTAGTTTTTAAAGCTGAAAGGTTTTCTTTTTGAGAAAAATATGCCGCTTTTGCATCTCTTTTCTGCATGGCTGCTTTTCCCCAAATATCTACTTCCCAAGACATTTTTAGTGTCGCGCTGTAATCGTCAATATAATCTTTGCTAGTAAACTGCGAACTTAAAGATCCGTTTAACGAGTTTTTTGAAAGATACGAACGAGTTCCAGCCGCATCAAAATCTAGTGTTGGAAGTAAGGACAACTTGGCTTGCTTGTAAGAAAGGTCAAGTTGTTCCATACTTTTCATTGCAATAAGCACCTCGTTGTTTTTAACGAGGGCTTTTTCAATTAAATTAACCAACAAAGGATCTTTGTAATAACTTTTCCACGGCAGTAAAACCGTGTCGCCAGTAACCGCCATTTCTTCGCGGTATTTTTCTGGAGCATTTAAATCTGTTCGGGAATATTTTTTTCCTACCACACACGATGTCATCAGTGTTCCGGTAAGTAAAACAAGTCCGATTTTATATAGTGTTTTCATTATTATTCTTTTATCGTTTGAACTTGAACTGCGATTTTCTTTCCTGATACTTTTTCCTGTAAATATTGGAATACAATGAAAAGTAACGGAATCACGAAAACTCCCAAAACAACGCCGCTAAACATTCCCACCGCAGCGCTGACACTGATTGATCTATTACCAACAGCAGTTCCTCCAGAAGCAAACATTAACGGAATCATCCCTACAATAAACGCGAGCGAAGTCATGATAATTGGTCGTAACCTTGATCGTGCGCCTTCGATTGCTGATTCTACAATGCTTAATCCTGCGAGACGTCTTTGTAAGGCAAATTCAACAATCAGAATAGCATTTTTGGCGAGAAGCCCGACCAGCATGATTAATCCGACTTGAACGTAAATATTGTTGTCTAAACCAACCGCTTTAACTCCAGCAAAAGCACCTAAAATACCGGTTGGAATTGAAAGTAAAACGGCAAGTGGTAACAAATAACTTTCGTATTGTGCTGCTAATAAAAAGAATACAAACAATAAGCATAACCCAAAGATGGCAACGGTTTGGTTTCCTCCTGCTTTTTCTTCCAAACTTAAACCTGTCCATTCGTAACTGTAATCAGCTGGGAGTTTATCTAAAACTTTTTCTAAATTTCCCATAATCTGACCGTTACTATAACCCGGCAAAGCCATTGCGGTAATGTTAACTGAATTATAAAGGTTGTAACGATTAACCGATTCTGGCCCGTAAACTTTATGGAATCTTACTATCGATTTTACTGGAACCATCTGCATATCAGCATTTCTTACGAAAATTTCATTAAATGCATCTTGATCCATTCTAAAGATTCCGTCTGCTTTTACATTTACCCTGTAAAACTTACCAAATCGAGTAAAATCTGACGATTGATCTCCTGCAAAATACGTCTGAATGTTTCCTAAAAGCTCTTTTACATTTACTCCCATTTGGCGCGCTTTGTCTTCATCAACTTCCAATTCCAACTGCGGATAATCGGCTCTAAAAGTCGTGTATGCATATTGCACACCGGGTTGCTGCATAATCTGCGCGATTACTTTATCAGACATCTTTTTTAAAGTTTCGGGATCTCTTGCCATTCTATCCTGCAACACAATTTCAGCACCACTTGTTACACCAAATCCTTCAACCGGAGGCATTCTGAAAACCATAATCGAACCTTCTTTAATGGTCGATAATTTGGCTGTAACGCTATTCAGAATTTCGTCAATATCCTTCACTTCACCTCTTTCCTTTTTAGGTTTTAATTTGATAAATCCTAAACCGTAAGCGGTACTTGCACTGTTGCTCAAAATGTTAAATCCGGTAATACTGGTATTAACATCAATAGCTTTTTCTGATTCTAGTAATTTCTCCATTTTTTCAACCACAGCAGTCGTACGATCCAAAGCGGTTCCTGGAGGCATAGATAAACTGTAAACCATGAATCCGTCATCTTCTAATGGAACGAAACTCTTTGGCGTAGACATCATCATATAAATCGCAAGTGTTGTAATTCCAGTAACTAATCCTGCTGCAATCCATTTTTTCCCGATCAGGAAACGAACTCCTTTAATATATCTTCCCGTTAGGTTGTCGAAACTTGTATTGAATCCAACGAAAAAGCGATCTTTAAAACTCGTTTTCTGTTCATGATTTTCATGTTTATTTCCGTGATTTTTCAGCAATAACGCACACAATGCAGGGGTTAATGTCAAGGCATTTACAGCCGAAATGATAATCGCAATTGCTAGTGTGTAAGCAAATTGTTTGTAGAAAATTCCCGAAGAACCCGTCATAAATCCAATCGGAATAAATACGGCCGACATTACTAAAGTAATCGAAATAACCGCTCCCGTAATCTCTGCCATTGCGCTGTGAGTCGCTTCTTTTGCTGAAATTCCTGCGTCTTCTTCCATTTTACTGTGAACGGCTTCGACAACGACAATCGCATCATCGACGACAATTCCGATGGCTAGAACCAAAGCAAAAAGCGTTAGAATATTAATTGTAAATCCAAAAACCAGTAAGAAGAAAAATGTTCCTACAATCGCTACAGGTACTGCAATTGCTGGAATTATCGTCGAGCGAATGTCTTGCAGGAAAATAAATACTACAATAAATACCAGAATAAAAGCTTCAAACAAGGTCGATTTTACTTGTCCGGTTGCTTCATCCAATCGGTCTTTGGTACTCATTACGTTGACGTATTTAATACCGGGCGGAAAAGACTTAGACAATCTTTCTACTTCTTTATTAATTCCGATTTCAATATCGTTGGCATTAGAACCAGAAGTTTGTAAAATCGCCATTGTAACGGCATTTTTACTGTTCGATTTGTTGTCTCCGCTGTACGAAATAGAACCAAATTCTACTCGCGCAACGTCTTTCAATCTTAAAACATTACTTCCGTTATTTTTAACTACAATATTTTCATATTGCTCTGGTTTATTCTTTTTTCCTTTGTAACGAATCACATATTCCAACGCCGCTTTTGATTCTTCTCCCAATTTTCCTGGAGCCGATTCTAAACTTTGTTCTGCAATGGCCTGCGTAACATCTGAAGGAACTAAACCTGCATTTGCCATTTTACGTGGATCCAGCCAGATTCGCATCGAATAATCTTTCTGACCAAAAATCTGAACTTGCCCAACTCCGGGAACACGTTTCATTTGTGGCACTAAATTGATATTGGCATAATTCTGCAGAAACAATTCGTCGTATTTGCTATTATCATCTGTATATAAGTTGAAAATAACAATCATACTATTTTGCTGCTTCGAAGTCGTAAGTCCCATACGAACCACTTCCTGCGGTAATTTTGGCGTTGCCTGCTGTACTCTGTTCTGAACATTTACTGCAGCTTGATCAGGATCAATTCCCTGCTTGAAAATAACGCTGATCGAAAAAGATCCGTCGTTACTCGCAGTCGATTTAATGTACTGCATATTTTCAACTCCGTTAATTTGCTCTTCCAGCGGTGTAACCACAGAACGAATTACGGTTTCACTATTTCCTCCTGGATACGAACCGCTTACCATAACGGTTGGCGGTGAAATATCTGGAAATCTCGTTACAGATAATCTGGTAAGACCTATAATCCCCAATATTACCAATACAATAGAGATAACTGTGGCCAATACCGGCCTGTCTATTATTTTCTTTAACATGGAAAATGTTATTTTTTATTGAATGAAAATTTATTTGCTGCTTACAGCCTTTGAAGCGACTTTTGGAACCACTTCCATACTATCATAAAGGACATCGATAGAATTCAATGCTACTTTATCACCCGGTTTTAAACCCGATTTTACGAAGTAATCTACGCCAGAGCTTCCCGCAATTTCGATAGGAACCATCGCTACTTTGTTGCCCTCTTTTAGAACAAAAACAAAGAATTTATCCTGAATATCTTTCACACTTGCCATTGGAACTGTAATTACAGAGGACAAACTTTTGTTCAACACAATTCTCGCAGAACCTCCCGCACGCAATTGTTTTTTGGGATTTGGAAAAATGGCTTTTAAAGAAATTGTTCCTGTTGCACGATCGATATTTCCGCTGGCAACTTCCAGTTTTCCTTTTTGTTCGTATTGGCTGTCATCGGCCATAATTAAACTTACGGTTTGATTCGCTCCTGATTCTTTTGAAGAAGCCAGATAATCTGCTTCTGTAAGTGAGAAATACACAAATACAGTATTGATTTCTGAAAGTGTAGTTAACGGAACTGCATCTGTTGGTGTCACTAAGTTCCCGACACGGTTTGGAATACGGCTAATATAGCCGCTTACAGGAGCTGTAATCAAAGAGAAATTGGCATTTAACTGAGATGATCCTAAAGCGGCTTTTGCCTGTGCTACTTGTGCAGTTGCAGCTTCGTAACTGGCTTGTGCTGTTTTTAACTGCATGTCTGAAAACACTTTTCCTTCTACTAAAGGTTTGATTTTCTCTACTTCCAGTTTGGCATTTGCCTGATTTGCCAAAGCGCTTTTGTACGCTGCACGACTGTTGTTTACTTGTTCGGCATACACATCGCCTTTAATTTTAAAAAGAGATTGTCCTTTGTTTACATAATCTCCTTCTTTAACATAAATGGCTTCAAGATATCCTGAAACTTGTGCTTTTATATCAACATTTACAGCACCTTCGACTATTGCTGGATATTTTTTTTCTACTTCTCCTGTAACTGAATTGGTCTGTAAAAAGTCAACTTCTGGCTTTGGAGGAGCCATTTGCGCGTCTGTACTTTTCCCACACGAAGAAAGAGAAATGATTAGCAATAAAACTGCAATCCTGCCAATTGCTTTGTTATTTTGAAAAAACTGTTTTGTCATTTTATTTTTCATTTTAAATGAATTACCTCAAATTTGGGCGCAAAATAACAGTAGAACAGTGCTTTTTTATGGAAGAAAGTTACCCAAACGGAATTTTTTGATACCGAAACGGAGACTGGGATTATGCCACGAAGGCGCTAGGACACGAAGGTTTGTTTTTGACGTAAAGTTTTTTTTTGCCACGAATTCCACAAATTTTCGCTAATTCAAGTTTGAAAAACTATGCTTTTTAATTTCACTAATCTAAAATATGGTCTTGTGAAAAATGTGAAGTTTTTTTGCCACGAATTACACGAATTTTCGCTAATTAGATTTTTTGCTTTAAAATACTGATAAAATAATTTCTCGAATTTTACTCGAGAGAATGTAAAACACAATATTTGTCATTTCGACGAAGGAGAAATCACACGCGGGATTCCGTAAAGTAATAACCAATCTTTGTAGAGTTTCTAGTGCGATTTCTCCTTCGTCGAAATGACAAAAGCATGAGTAAAACATCATAACTGAAAAAAAAAATAGCGAAAATTCGTGTAATTCGTGGCAAAAAAAACCTTTGAGCCTTTGTCCCTCTGAACCTTCCCTTACCTATCCATCCACTGCTTAAAAAACGGCGCTTTTTCCCTGCTGATAATTACTTCGCGTTCTGAATCAGATTTGAGTTGGACTTTTAGTTTTGCGTTGAAGTAATTCGCAATCGATTTGATGCTTTCTGCACGGATAAAAAACTGGCGGTTGGCTCTAAAAAAGATATTAGGATCCAGTTCTTGCTCCAGTTCTTCCATGGTTTGCGGAATGGAGATTATTACACCCGATTTTAGAAATAAATTACTGGTTTTGAATTCCGAATAAACAAAATCAATATCCGAAACGTCTACGCTTTTATAGCCGTCTCTATAGGTTACTAAAAAACGTAATCTGTAAATGGGTTTGTGTATAAGCTCTTTTAAAATTCCAGTGATATTGCTGAAATTGGTTTCTGTTTTGGCTAAAGTTTTGAATTTAGTTAAAGCAAATTCTAATTCGTTCTTTTCGATGGGTTTCATCAAATAATCGATGCTGTTGACTTTAAAGGCACGAATCGCATATTCATCATAAGCAGTTGTAAAAATTACGGGACAAGTAATCGTAATTTCATCAAAAATAGCAAAGCTGAGTCCGTCTGCTAAACGAATATCCATTGTAATTAAATCGGGACATGGGTTTGCTTTCAGCCACGCCACCGTATCTACCACAGTATCAATAATGCCTATAATTTCACAATCCGGTTCTAACTCTTCCAACAGTCTTTTGAGACGGCTGGCGTTAATGCTTTCATCTTCTACAATTAAAATTTTCATAACTCTTAAATTAATGGCAGACGCACTTCATAATAGCCGTTTGTTTCAGAAAAAATCGGCATTCTTTCACATAAAATTTTATAGCGGAATTCGATATTTTTATTTCCGATTCCCGTAGAAACCAGACTTTTTCCAGCAGTTCGCTGTAAATTATTCCGAACCACAATATCTCCAGATTCTGAAAAAACAGTAATCGTAAGCGGATTGGTTAAAGTGGCCATATTGTGTTTTACAGCATTTTCTACCAATAACTGCAAAGTCAAAGGCGGTAAATGAAGCGCTAGAGAAACAGGATCAATTTCAATTTTTAAATCGATTTTTTCGCCCAGTCTTTTCTTCAATAAATAAAAATAGGCATTCAAGAATTCTATTTCTTCTTTTACAGTAATGGTATCTTTATTTGAATTTGAAATCATATAACGATATACTCTCGTTATATTTTCTAAGAATGAAGCCGCTTCTTTTTGATCATCGTAAATCAATTCTGTCAGCGTACTGAAATTATTGAATACAAAATGAGGATCTAACTGCATTTTTAAAGACTCTAATTTTGAGCGCGTTACAGCTTCCTGCAGTTCTGAGGCTTTTATTTTTAATTCGGCTGTCTCGATTGCATTCAAACGCCATCTGTTTAACAGAAATATACCGGTATGAATGGCACTGATAAAAAGAGAAATAATTGCAGCCATAATTTTGGACTGCCAAATGGTAACCAAATCATTTTCTTCTAATGCCGTGCAGGGATAAAGATAATCCCAAAGGCAGGAGAAAAAATAGTTAAGAAGAATGTTTCCAGCAATTAAGCAAATAAACTGTGCTATTGCCCTAAAAACTGGATTTTGTTCCCATCTGATGTAGCTGTTCAATTTTCTGCCCACAAAAAGAGACAGTTCGGTAAGAATAGCACAATACAGGAGAATTATAAAAATATCAAAGGTCTGATCTAAGTCGAGCAGACCTTCTTCTTTAAAATTTCTATATGGATTTAAAAAATAATACGATGACAAATAAACCAAGAAAACAGCCGGAATTACAATAACTCTGTAATATTTATAGAAAAAATTCTTGCCCGACTTTTTATTTTGGTTTCGTAAACCCATTTATTTCTTATAATTTGAAAAAATGCCGAAACGCTTAATACGTCACTAAAACATTTTCTAATTCCTTACTTTTAATTTTTTTTTCTACCTGTTTTTTTTCACGCATTACACCCCATTTCAGGCACGTAGCACCCCAAGAAAAACCTGCTCCAAAAGTAGTGATCAATACATTTTGTCCTTCTTTAAAATCGTCTTTAAAGTCCCATAAACATAACGGAACTGTTGCAGATGTTGTATTTCCGTAACGGTCGATATTTACCTTAACTTTTTCAGAATCAATATTTAAACTTTCGCTTACAGCGTTAATAATTCTCAAATTAGCTTGATGAGGAACAACCCAGTCAATTTTGTCTGCTTCTAAATCATTTTTTACCAAAGCATCTTGCGAAACCTGGCTCATTGCTGCAACGGCTTTTTTAAATACAAAAGCTCCGTCTTGTTTTAAATAGTGCGTTCTGTGCAAAAGACTCTGCATAGAAGTCGGATTTCTAGAACCTCCAGCTGGTACAGCTAGAGAAGAAACACCGCTTCCGTCTGTTTTCAGAATCGTTTTCATTAAACCATATTTAGATTCTGATTTTTCTAATAATACCGCTCCTGCTCCATCTCCAAAAAGTATACACGTATTACGGTCTTCATAATCTACAATCGAACTCATTTTGTCTGCTCCAACAATAATTAGTTTGTTGTAACGACCGCTTTCGATCATGTTTGCTCCCATTTCCAGCGCGTACAAAAACCCGCTGCAGGCTGCATTCATATCAATTCCGAAGGCGTTTGTTAAACCGCTTTTATCGCAGACAATACTAGCTGTTGGTGCTAAAATATGATCTGGAGTTGCTGTTGCAACAAGCAAAGCTTCTATTTCGTTTCGGTCAACGTTATAATTTTCGAATAAATTCTCAATCGCAGCAGCAGCAAGATCAGACGTTGCTGTCTCGTCGTCTGCGATTCTACGTTCTCTAATTCCAGTTCTTTTTATGATCCATTCTTCGGATGTATCTACAGTCTCTGAAATCTTTTTATTGGTCAGGATTGATGATGGTACGAAACCACCTATAGCTGTAATTACTGCGCTCATTTGTTTTTGTTTTTTTAAGCTTTGTACTCTTAATTCCCAATGCTTATTGCCATTATTCTTTTTTTGAAAGTTCTATAGAATAATCTTAGAACCATCACGGTCAAATAATAGTATTTCTAAAAGCCCATTAAATCGGCTGACAAAAGTTTATTTGAGAAATATTTTCAAAAACTTGAGCAAACTATCTGATATTCAATTAAAACAAAGTAAAAAACTATACCAAGTATTTTCTCGGTCTTCTTAGTATAGAACCTTTAATTTATTTTAATTTTAAAATCACACAATACTGTTTCGGTTTATAAATAATTTT
Source organism: uncultured Flavobacterium sp. (assembly GCF_946479975.1). The sequence goes on along the minus strand of NZ_CAMLIX010000048.1, from coordinate 4,680 downwards.
CAATTACAGCCGCTGCCATACTGATAAAAAACTTATTTGTATTAAGTTTTAGAGTGCTGCAAAATTAATTTAAAAAAATCTTAAACTAGCAGGTAATTAAGAATAATTAACAAAACTACTTGAATTGTTACAAGATATTTTTGAAATCGGACAACAAGCACCAAAAATTATAGAATCTTTAAAATCGAAATAAATCTTTTTCTGATTTCATTTCATATAATTTCTTCAACAAAACCTTCAAATTTTTATGTCATTATTTTATAATGCGAGCTAATCGCTAATAATTCGGAAACGACAATAATGGAATATCCAAACCAGCAGCTAAAATTCTCGTTTTACTTCTGTGAACCAAAGAATCCCAAAAACCGTATTTCTGAGGCACCATGATCAAAAGATCGGCTTCATAACTTTTAATTTCTTTCTTTATTTCGTTAATTACTGCGTTTGATCTCACACTTTTATAGAGATATTTAACATCTTCAAATTCTTTTTCGATATTCGAATTCATTAGAATTCTGTGCTGTTCTTCTCTTAAATCATCCAGTTTATCATCGACACTAAAAAATTCAATTTCTGCGCCAAAATCGCCTAAAGCATTTTTTATCCAGCTGAACTTTTTTATAGCCGAAAAACTCAAGCTGTCGCAAGCATATAAAACCTTTTTTATGTCTATATAACGGGCATTTTCTGGGACAGCCAAAACAGGAATATGCAGGTTTTTAATGGCCGTTGTAGTTGAATTTCCTAATAATTCCTGCTCAAAAGAACGTTCTGCCATTCCCATTACCACAACATCTGCATTGGTTTGGTCGATAATTCTCGGAAGTTCATCTTCTAAAAAAGAATAGGTACAAATTGCAGATGTTTCGATTTTAAACGAATCTGCTATTTCTTTGGCTAAATTTTCTAGTCTCGAAATTGCTTTTTCAATTTGTTTCTGCATGGCATCTGCCGTGATATGCGAGTTTGCACTATGTACACTCAAAGAAAAGGAGTTAAACAAAACCAATTTGGCACCAGTAGCTTTTGCAAGTCCGGCAGCATAATTTAAAGCATTATTGGCGATAGATGAAAAATTTGTCGCGGCGATTATAGTAAGAGGTGAAGTCATAAAAATTGATATTAAGCTTTTTAGCAAAATTGCTTAATAAATTGCTTTAGCGGATTTTTATGTAACCGAAGAATCATTTTTGGGCACTCAACCGTAAAATTTCATTGCTGAAAACACATGCTTTCTTTTTTTGTTTCTTACTTTATAAAACGATTAAAAATACCAAAGACAAACTCTTTAAATATTTAGTAAATTTACTTTTCGTCAAAACAGTTTCAATCATGAAAACCAGAATAACAGAATTATTAGGTATTGAATATCCCATTTTACAAGGTCCGATGGGTGGTGGTTTTTCGACTGCTTCACTTTTGGCTGCCGTGAGCAACGCAGGCGGATTGGGAAGTTACGGTGCTTACACACTCACACCAGACGAAATTCACGAAGCTGGAAAAGAAATTAAATTGGCTACCTCTAAACCTTACAATATCAATTTATGGGTTAATGATGTTGATGAAACGCTTATAAATTATCCAAAAGAAAAATTAGAAAAGATAAAACTGCTTTTTAAACCTTATTTTGATGAATTAGGGATTCCGCTTCCGGATTTATCTCCTGATATTTCTTCTAAATTCGAAAAACAAGTTGAAGTTTTGCTCGAACTTAAACCCGCCGTTTTCAGTTTTATTTTCGGAATTCCGTCGAAAGAAATCCTTCAGGAAAGCCGAAAACTCGGAATAAAAACCATTGGCGCTGCCACAACTCTAGAAGAAGCACTGGCGCTGGAAGATGCCGAAGTTGATGCAATTGTCGCCTCAGGATTTGAAGCGGGAGGCCATAGACCGTCTTTTTTAAAACCTGCACAAGATTCGTTTACAGGATTATTCAGCCTTATACAGCAATTAAAGTCAAAAACCAAAACGCCAATTATTGCCGCGGGCGGAATTATAGATGCCAAAGGAATCACCGCCGCCATGACTTTAGGTGCCGATGCAGTACAATTAGGAACTGCTTTTATGGTAACCGACGAATCTGCCGCCGCACCTCTTCATAAAGAACTGATTTTTAACAACCCGAATCTTCCAACTACAGTTTCGAAATCACTCACAGGAAGAATGGGCCGAATGATCACGAATAAAATAGCTGCTGCTGTTCCATTTGAGACAGAAGTGCTTCCGTTCCCGCTTCAAACCAAATTAATAGCACCTTTAAAAGTCGCCGCTCTAGCACAAGGGAGAACTGATCTCGTTAATTTATGGTCGGGACAAAATACCAGCAATTTAAAATATCATAAGGCTGATGAGTTAATGCAGGCTTTGATTTCTGAGTTGGTTGGTTTGGTTTGTTAGTCTTTCAAAAAAAAGAATAAAATTTTTAATTGTAGTTAAGAGCAGTTAATTCAATAGATATAAATTATTTTTATAAGTATAAAAAATTATTAATTTGATTAATAAAAACCTTCCCCATACCTTTGTCTCATCAAAATCAAATAAATGATTTGAACATCTTAAAAAATAACTTTAAAAATAAGAAATCATGAAATTTACAAGAAGAGCAAACGCAAACTGGAAAGGTACAGGAATGGAAGGAAAAGGAACCATTAGTACACAAAGCACAACATTAGATAATGCACAATTGTCTTTTAAAACTCGTTTCGAACAAGGCGTTGGAACAAATCCTGAAGAATTAATCGCAGCAGCACATTCTGGTTGTTTTACCATGCAGTTAAGCTTTTTATTATCTGAAGCTGGTTTTGTTCCAGAAGATTTAGATACAACAGCTAAAGTAACTTTTGAAGACGGAACAATTACTTTAATTCAATTGGAACTTACTGGAAAAGTTCCTGGAATTTCTGCAGAAGATTTTCAGCAAGCGGCACAAAAAGCAAAAGAAATTTGTCCGATTTCTAAGTTGTTGAATACTGAGATTACTTTATCGATCAATTTACTTTAATATTAATTCCAATATAAAAATTCCAAATTCCAACTCTTTGCGCAAAGCTTTGTCCTCCTGAGCGAAGTCGAAGGACGCGCCAGAAATGCTACAATGAATATTACCAATCTTTGTAGAGTTACTTGCGAAGATTTCTCCTTCGTCGAAATGACAAGATTGTGGAAAATTGGAATCTAATTAAGAAAAATCTAAAATCTAAAATCTAAAATTTTTTACTCATGAAAACACTAAATAAATTGAATCGCTCTTTAGCATTCGCAGCAATATTTTTTAGCTTCTTATTGGCAGCCGTAAACGTAAACGCACAAAAAGCAGCAACTCCACAAATTAAAAATGTCGTATTGGTTCACGGTGCATTTGCAGACGGTTCTGGATGGCAGGGTTTATACAAAGTTTTGACTAAAAAAGGTTATAATGTAACTATCGTTCAGAATCCGTTGAGCTCTTTACAAGATGATGTTAATGCTACAAACTTAGCTTTAGACAAACAAGACGGACCAACAATTTTAGTGGGTCATTCTTGGGGCGGAACCGTAATTACAGAAGCTGGAAATCACCCAAAAGTAGCGGCTTTGGTTTACGTAGCAGCTTTACAGCCAGATAATGGCGAAAATTCTGTTCAATGGTTACAGACTGCGCCTCCAGCTCCAGAAAATGGTGTTTTGCCTCCAGATGATAAAGGAATCGCATATTATGACAAAGTTAAATTCCATGCTGGTTTTGCAGGGGATTTAAGCAAAGAACAAGCCGATTTTATGTATGCTTCGCAAGGTGCTTTTCATGCGCAGGGTTTTTTAACACCAATCACAAAAGCGGCGTGGAGAACTAAACCTTCGTATGGAATCGTAGCGACTGATGACAAAAGTATTGTTCCAAGTATTCAGCACGCTATGTACAAACGTTCTAACACAAAAATTACCGAAATAAAAGGTAGTCACGTGGTATTTATTTCTCAGCCAGAAAAAGTGGCGAATGTGATTATTGAAGCATCTAAGAATTAAATTCTTTTTAAATTCCAATTTTTTAAATTCCAAATTCCAAACTTTCTGGAATGACTGAAAGGAGAAATTGCACTGGAGTTTCCGCAATGTTTGTCAACAATCTTTGTAGAAGTACTAGTGTGATTTCTCCTTTTAGTCGAAATGACAAAATTGTGGGTGAGTTTCTTGCTTGACAACCTTTATAGAGTTTCTCGCGTGTCCTTCGACTTCGCTCAGGAAGACAAAACCTTTTGTGAAAAATCTTTGTCAAAGTTTAAAACTTTGACAAAGATTGCATTATACATGAATATAGCCCAAGGTTTCAACCTTGGGGACGTGCAGAATGGAATACATTGTGTACCCTTGGGCTATGTTTTTAAATATTGAAGTTAAAATCTTTTTTGACTCCCGTTTGCGATTCTTCTTTCAGAATGACATAACGGTGCGTGGAGTTTCTTGCTTGACAATCTTTGTAGAGTTTCTTGCGTGTCCTTCAACTTCGCTCAGGAGGACAAAACTAACGATGAAAAAATGAAATTCTCCACATTTTTGTCATTCCGACGGAGGAGGAATCTTCGCGAGAACTCTACAAAGATTGGCGATATTTTTTGTAGAGTTTCTTGTGTGTCTTTCGACTTCGCTCAGGAAGACAAAAACTGTCTGAGATCGGAAGAGCACACGTCTGAACTCCAGTCACTT
>NZ_CAMLIX010000047.1 GCF_946479975.1 uncultured Flavobacterium sp. | reverse complement strand
AATATACAAATAGAAAGATGCAAAAAAGAAGCGCTCCAAAGAAATAAAAACAAATAAAACATTTAATCTTAATATTTAGCCATCCAAATAAACACCATAAACAAATGAAATTAACAATCCCCTTATCAACCCTACTCCTGCTACTCACAACCAATTTATTCAGCCAAACCCTAGCTGATTTAAAACTAAAACCAAAAGAAATTCCGAAAGGCGGTTATATGGTAAGCGACGGAAATATTTGCATTACGCCACAAGCTTGCAATTTTTACAATGACATTGAAACCTACAGCAATATTGTTGGTACAGTAAAAAGCAAAGCCATTCAGAGTTTTAAAAGTAAAGCAGATCGCGGTTCTATTATGTATTTTGAATTTGATCATGTTTTTAAAGGAGACCGATTTCTGCAAGGTCTACTTTGGGGAAAAGCAGGCGAACCAACCGCTGAACATCCAGAAGAATATTTGGCAAAGGGAAAATTCCTGATTATTTGGAGTTTGCAGTCAGATAGTCCGCTGAAGGAAAAATCAGAAACTAAAGTAGAAGCACTTTTAGAGTAATACTAATCACAGCTTCATTTTAAATCAGTAATTTTGCTCGATAAAAAATTTTAGAAAATGAAACCACAAATCCGTATCCTAATTTATTCCATACTTTTCTTTTTATATTTAACTGCAACTTCATTTTTCCTTTCAGTAGGACAAATGCTAAAGACAGATCCTTATATTACTTTAGGTTGTGGCTTCGCTATTTTTAATCTTATTTATGCGTTTTTAGGTTTAAAATGGAACATTTATTTAAATATAATTTTTGCTGTTGGAATCGCGGCTTTGTCTTTGTTCCTGGCTTTACAGTTTACAAATCTGCATTTCTTTATTGATTATGATCCGTATCAGGTTAAAACTGCGATTTTTGCGAATGCTCTTTTTTCTATTATTTTTTGGGAAATTGTGTATCAGATCAAAATAAGAAAACAATAAGCAGTATATCGAATTTTATGAATATCGAAAACTTAATTCCAAAAGATAAATTCGATTTCGAAACCGTTGAATTACTTAAGAAGTACAGTTTTGAAGAAATCAAACCGATAATTCCAGATTTATTAGAATGGATGCAGGATATGAACTGGCCAATCAGCAAACCAATTGCTGATTTTTTACTTCCATTTAAAGAGCAAATTGCTCCAGAATTAGTAACCATCTTGAAAACTAATGACGGAATATGGAAATACTGGATTTTAATTTCTTTTGGAAAAACAATACAAAACGATTTAGTTCTAAATGAAATTAAAAGAATTGCAAAAAATCCGACTAAAGAAGAAATAGAAAATGATCTTCCTGAAATTGCTACAGATATCCTGAATAAAACAATTTAGAATTAATACTATTTTTCAATTGCCTCCACATTTATCTGGAGGTTTTTAAATAAGTCTCAAAGGGCTTTAGCCAAATAAATAAATTTTGGCTAAAGCCTTTTTCTTTTTACCCGAAATTAACCCCCATCTTAAACTGGATAAAATTAATTTTTACTATATAAAATAGCATCATTCTAAAACAAATAAATGATTGTAATTACTTAAAAAATAATTCCTTAGATTTACTCTTAAGTATTTAAAAATCAAACTCATGAAACGACAGCCATCAATCGACATTGTCCGCGGAATTGTAATGATTATTATGGCGCTCGATCATGTTCGCGATTTAATGCACATTGACTCGATTACTCAAAGCCCGACCGATTTGGCAACTACTTCTCCACTATTGTTTTTTACCCGTTGGATTACGCATTTGTGCGCACCGATTTTTGTTTTTCTGGCAGGAACTTCTGTTTATCTTTCACTTCAAAACAATAACAATTTTGCCGAAAAAAGAGCGCTGTTGATAAAAAGAGGTTTTTGGTTAATCTTCGTAGAATTTACAATTGTCAATTTTGGATTGTTCTTCGATATCGGTTTTCATACACTTTTGTTTGAAGTTATAGCCGCAATAGGTTTCGGGTTCATCATTTTAGGGTTACTCTTAAAAATCAGTTCCAAAACATTGGGAATTATTGGATTGCTAATTATTTTCTGTCATAACCTTTTACCGCTTATTCCGTTTGCTGAAAATTCTATTTTAAAAGCCGTTTTAGCGCCATTTTTTAGTCCAAATGTAATTCCGTTTTGGGGAAGAGCTTTTATAATGGGTTATCCGCCAATTCCTTGGCTGGGCATTATGTTAGTTGGTTTTGCAACAGGTAAATTCTTCGCATTAGAAAATGAAAAAAGAAAAAAACTATTTCTAAAAATTGGTTTGAGCTCTTTGGTTTTATTTGTCATCATTAGATTCCTTAATATTTACGGTGATCCTGTTTTGTGGACTTTTCAAAAAGATGCTGTTTATACATTTTTGTCTTTTATGAATGTGACCAAATATCCGCCTTCGCTCCTATTTTGTGTCGCAACTTTAGGCATTATGTTTATACTGCTGGCGTTTGCAGAGCAATTTTCAAACGGCATAAAAAAGGTGACGTTGGTTTACGGAAAAGTTCCTTTGTTTTATTTTGTCGTTCATTTTTATGTCATCCATATTCTAACCCTTTTAATGCTTTTTGCACAAGGTTTTACTTGGTCACAATTCGAATTTGCAACAGGAACTTTTGGCAGACCAAAAGGCTTAGAAAGTGGTTTACATCTTTGGACCATTTATTTAATTTGGATTTCGGTGGTAGCGTTTCTTTATAAGCCTTCCAAAATGGTTTGGAAGATATAAAGCTGAAAATCAACATTGGTGGCTGAAATATATTTAAAATTTCCTAAAATCTACAAAAAGACGCACTGCTGTGCGTCTCTACAATAAAAATCACACAAATTTTTTATATTAGCATTTCAAATTTTATCCATGCCTAAAATGCCTAAAATGAAAATTAGAACTTTAATTCTGTTAGCTTTTATCGCAATTTCTTGTAAAAAAGAAACAAAAACAGAAACTTCACAAATTCCTGCAAAAGATACCACACAGATCACTGCAAAAGAAATCGTAACGCCACAATCTGATACCATTGTACTTTCTACAAAACATAAAACCAACAAAATTTTATGCGATCTTGACGGAGATAAATTAAACGAAACTGTCGAATTTTTTAGAAGTACCAAAAACGACAAAAGCGGTTTAAAAATCACATACGGAAATGGTAAAAAAGTTGATTATCTTGGTTTTGGAAATGATATTCTACAACAAGGTTTTGACGAAATTGACTGGGTTGGTATTTTTGAAAAAGCTCCAAAAAATGAGGTTTACTTTAATAATGTAAATGATGCAGGTGATATTATTGGCGAAGAAGACGTAAAAGAAGAAGACAAAATAAAACTTCTAAACGATGGAATTTTTATTCATGCCGACGAAAGCTGTGGCGGCGGTGTTATTTATCTGAAAAATGGTAAATATCAATGGATTCAGCAGGAATAAATAGATTGTACTTTTAAAAGTAACATCGTTTATCTTAGAAAAAACAAACTAAAATCAAACCAATCTATCATATGAAAATAAAATTTTTAATTCTCATAAGCCTGTTTTGCTTAATAGGCTGTAAAGATTCTAATAAAATTGAAAGAGAAGGCGAACCAGCCATTTATAGTGTAAAGGGTGAAGATGAAGAGATGAATTCTGCAATTTTGAAAGCAAATGAAACCTTAGACGATTTCAACAAAGCATTATTAGATCCAAATGCGGACAGTCATGCTTTAAAAGTTAAGTTTTCGAACGCAAAAGGCATCGAGCATATGTGGATTGGAAGTATTGTTTATAAAGACGGAAAATACTCGGGAATTCTTAACAATAAACCAGAATATGTTACAGAATATAAATCTGGAGATAAAATAGATGTTGAAACTTCTCAAATTAGTGACTGGATGTATCTGATAAACGGAAAAGTATATGGCGGTTATACTTTGCGCGTTTTGCGAGACAGAATGAGCGAGGATGAAAGAAAATTATTAGAGGAAGAAAGCGGCATGCAATTCGATTAATATCAAGCTTCTATTTTTTGACTATTTTTTTAAATTTTTAAATCTATTTCATGAAAAATTTTACTTTTCTATTCCTATTTATTATTCTTTTTTCAAGTTGTAAATCTGATAAAAAAGGAGAAAATACAACTGGAGATTCTACTGAAGAACCTTTTACTTTAACGGTTGAAAAAATCGATTCGACTCAATTTCCTAAACAAATAAAATATGAAGGCCATGTAAAAAGTGCCGTTCGATGGAACGACAAATTGGGTGAAAACATTGCTTTTACAACAGAAACAGGTTATCATTTTAATAAAAAATTTGACCATGATTCTGAAAATAGTTCTGATGCTGAATTATTTGCCTATCATTATGTTGTTTATGAAAATAAAGCCAGACAAACTTGGAGAGTTTACGATTATATTTCTGATTGTCCTGTTGATATTGTGGCTTCGTTTGTGAAAAATACTTTTCAGGTTACCGATTTAGACCACAACGGACTTGCAGAAGTCTGGATGATGTATAAAACAATCTGCCACGGAGATGTAAGTCCGTCTGAGATGAAAATTATTATGTATGAATCCAATCAGAAATATGCCGCTCGAGGCGAAAGCAAAGTGGCTGTTGGAATTGACGATAATGGTAAACAGCAATTTATTGGAGGTACATATCAACTGGATCCAAACTTTAAAAATGGTCCAAAAGTCTTTAAAGAATTTGCCGAAAAATTATGGAAAGATAATTTGATGGAAACTTGGGAGGAATAAGAGATTTCTTTTAACTATCGAAATGACAAACTAGTTCTTATGAAAAATATAAGTTCTTACTTAGCCCCGATAGAGCCGATATCCTCGTAATGAAATGGAGAGATAAAGGCGAAAGCGGGACTGAAAGTTCTTATGAAAAAAAAGGTTTTCTGCTCCTTAAAATTCAACGGTATCAGATATATTTAGATTATAATTATAACACAAAAAACAGGCGCATGAAAATTGCGTCTGTTTTTGTTTAAAATCTCATCAAATAAAAAAACTGATTTTTTTCATTGCGCAACCAAAAAGTTGCGTATATTTGCAATTAATTAGTTGCGAATTTACATTCAAAGTTATGAAACGAGATATTTTTCAGGCAATAGCCGATCCGACCCGCAGGGCAATTTTAGTTTTGATTTCTTCGACTGCATTAACACCAAATGCCATTGCCGAAAAGTTTCAAACTACAAGACAAGCTGTTTCTAAACACATTAAAATTTTGAATGAATGTGATTTATTGGAAGAAAAAAAGTTGGGCAGAGAAATTTATTATCAGCTCAAAATTGATAAAATGAAAGAGGTTGATCAATGGCTGGAACAATTCAAGAAGATCTGGGAACAGCGTTTTGATCAATTGGATCAAGTATTAATGAATTTAAAATCTAAACAAAATGAAATCTGATCTTTTAATGAATTTTTCTTTAGATAAAGAAAACAAAACGGTAAATATTAAACGCGAATTTAAAGCGTCATTGTCAAATGTTTGGTCTGCTTGGACAGATGCCTCAATCTTGGATTTGTGGTGGGCGCCATCGCCAATGCTTTCCAAAACAAAATTCATGGAGTTTAAAGAGGGCGGTAAAAGATTGTATGCCATGATCGCTCCCGGCGGTGAAGAAAGCTGGGGTATTTTTGAATATACTTCGATTTCTCCGAAAACAAATTTTAAATATTCGGCTAATTTTTGTGATGCAGAGGGAGTTCCAAACGCCAATTTTGGAAGTTCATACTGGGATCTTACATTTTCTGAAGAAGGAGATTCTACTTTTGTTGACATTAATATTACCCGCGGCAGTTTGGAAGAACTGGAAAAAGTAATCGAAATGGGCTTTAAAGAAGGCTTTACAAACGCATTGGAAGGCTTGGATAAAATCTTGGCTGCAAAAGTTTAATTAAAAAATATATTATAATTGTATAAATCCTGCTTCAGTTAAGCAGGATTTTTTACATTTATACCCTATTTAGGATAATCCCCCTTATCTAAATTTTCAATATATATAATTTCGGTATATTTTTTTTAAGATATTATTGATTTTTTAACCTACTTTATTTTTTTAAAAAGTCGTTAAACCATTGTAAATCAATTATTTCTTAATACCGTTGTCATGAAAAAACTATTTTTCATTTCTTTCCTCCTAATACATTTTCTCAGCTACGGGCAGGAAAATTGTATAAATGGTATTGATGATGATGGTGATGGAAAAATTGATTTAAACGATGACGATTGTAAGTGTACTGCTTCAACTGAAACAAGCTTAATCAATAATCATGATTTTGAACTTAAAAATGCCTGCCCCGACGGGTTTGCGCAATTCTACAAAGTAGAAGGCTGGTTTTCACCAAGTTCGTCCACTTCAGATTATATAAATACTTGCGATTTTATTCCAGCTTCTATGGTAGATGCAGGACTTTATCCGCTTCCTGCGAGAAATGGAAATGGTGTTGCCGGAGTTTTATTTTCTCAAGATTACAAAGAGTTTATCGCCAGCTGTACAAATACTACTTTAAAAGCGGGTACAAAATACCAAGTCAACTTTGACATTGCGGCTTCTACATCAGGCAGGGATGCTTTTAATGAGGTTCGGTTAGGGCAGGTCTGTAATGAAGGTCGTTTAAATGGCGGCAGCGTAGAAATAACGATTTATGGCAGAGCAGATTGTATTAAAACAATTCCGCCTTATAGTTACAACATCCCTCCAGATTGGTTTCCGATGGGTAAAGTGACCTATTTACCCTCAAAAACTTGGGGACAATTGACTATAGAATTTACTCCTCCTTTTGACATGAATGCTGTAATGCTGGGATCTCCAAAAGATTTGCCAGATAGTTATGTTAGTGAATATGATTACCGTTTGTGTTTTCCGTACTTTTATTTTGATAATGTTGTTTTAAATAAAGCATCGAATTTAGGTCTCAGCATAACTGCTACGGGGAGTTTATGCGAAAACAATTTAATTCTAAATGCCAATATTGATCCAAGTGTAGGGAATGGTTTTTCGTATCAATGGTACCGAAATGGTATTGCAATTGCTGACGCGACATTCAGCACTTTGCCTGTTAGTTTCACTGCAGCAAATCTTGGCGATTATCAAGTAAAAATAACAAATTCAAGCATATGCAAAATAAGTCCGTTGTACAATGTCGTTCCAATTATCGATGTTCCTGAATATACTATTGATCAAAGTCCGTGTTTTCCAGGAATTACAACGCTAACTATTACAACTCCTGCAGATGAATATAGTTTTGATGGAGGCAATACCTATTCAACAAATCCCTCTAAAAGCGGGTTGACTGCACTGGTAAATCCGATTTACATATCTATTAAAAAAAATGGCTGTTATTCTAGTCTTCGCAGTGTGATTCTTACCTATCCTCCACTTGAAACCACTACGACACCTCCAAAAGTAACAATAGTACAGCCCACCTGCGGTCAAAATAATGGTTCGTTAACTGTGACTACACCTGCACTAGAATACAGTTTTGATGATGGAGCTACTTGGAGCACAAATCCTGTATTGGATAACCTGCCGCCAGATCCGCATCATGATTATAAAATTAGAATTAAATCATTGATTGGCTGTATTTCAAGTTCTTTGTATACTGTGATGTATCCGTTTTTAATGCCAATGCCCGATGTGACAAAAACCAATGCCAGTTGTGGAAAGGGCGGTACAATTTCCATCACCCCTTCTCCATTATTTGAATATACTGTTGATAACGGAGTTACTTGGTCAACCAATCCAAATTTTACAAATTTAAAAGAAGATTCATATTTGGTTATGACAAAAAACGAATTGGGCTGTGTATCACAAATAAGACAAGTTTTTATAGGAACCGATTATATTCCTAAACCTCAAGTTTCTTTTACCAATGCAACCTGCGGAAAACTCGGCAGTATTACTGTAACAACTGTCGCCTCTCAATACAGTTTTGATGGAGGAATGTCATGGTGCGCTACAAATACTAGTGATGATTTGTCATCGGGATTTTATACTGTTATGGTTAAAGATGCTCAAAATTGTATTTCACTGCCAACAACGGTTTTTATTGAAGGGTATGTGCTTAATGTTGATCTAAATTATACTTCTAAAAATGCAAACTGTTATAATAATGGAAGCATTCAAATTACAACTACTGCAGCAGAATATAGTATTGATAATGGAAATACGTGGTCATCAGATCCTTTCTTTCCAAATCTTGCTGCGGGAGACTATTTTATAAAAGTACGCAATATGGTTAATTGCGAATCTTTGGAAAAATACGTTCCTATTAGGGATATTTCAACCAGTACGCCTAGTTATAATATAACAAATGCTAGTTGTAACTCTCTAGGAAGCATCACGATAACAACCCAAGCCGATTTTTATAGTTTTGATAATGGCTTAACATGGTCTGCAGACAATACGCTTTCTAATTTGTCGGGGAACTTAAACTTCACTTTGCTGGTAAGAAATGGAACAAGTTGTTTTTCTAAACCTGCGGGTATTAGTTTTAACTCGACTGTTTTATCAAATCCTATTGTTAAGAATCAGCAGATTTCAATTTGTGATGAATTAAATGATGATATTGAAAATGTGGATTTATCCTCTTGTTTAGACAAAATAATCAGCAATTATTCGAATTATACTTTTCATTATTTCTCATCGCGGTCAGATGCAGAAAATTTAGTTTTATCTAATGAAATTAAAAATTACAACAGCTTTAAAATTTCAGATAATACGATAATTTTTATTGCAGTTGTATCTGCCAATAATTGTTACAGCGTAGCCGAAATCAGCTATACATTACTAAGATCTCCAACTTTTAATTTAATTCCCGACACTGTTATATTATGCGAAAATGAAACCGTTTTGATAGATGCAGGAAATGGTTTTAACAGCTATCTCTGGTCAACAGGAGCAATGACAAGTTGGATTGAAATTAAGCAGCCGGGGAATTATTCTGTAACGGCAACTTCCAAATATGGCGATCAATTGTGCAGTTCTACTAAAAGCTTTAATGTTGTTTTGTCTAATCGAGCGACAATTCTAAAAATTACAACTCAAGATTTTACTGAAAACAATAATGTAATCGAAGTAAATGTATCTGGTTTGGGTGTTTACGAATATTCTTTGGACGGAATTTCTTATCAAGCTGATCCTGTTTTTAGAAATTTATCAAGCGGTATTTACACGGTTTATATCCGCGATAAAAACAATTGCGGCATAATTACAGATGAAGTATTTTTATTAATGTATCCTAAATTTTTCACGCCAAACGGAGATGGTTTTAATGATACGTGGAATGTTGATTTTTCTCTGTTTGAACCAGAAGTTGAAGTAACTTTATTTGATCGTTTTGGAAAGCTTATAAAAAAACTCACTTACTCCAATTCTTGGGACGGAACACTAAATGGGCAAAATCTCCCTGCTGATGATTATTGGTTTATTGTGAAGAGAAAAACTGGAAAGGAATTTAAAGGACATTTTAGTTTAAAAAGATAAAAAAAGCCAACAAATACGAGGATTTTTTGTAGTTTCGATTTGTAAAACTATTTCTGAAAAAAATGAATAATCAGAATAGCGATTTAGAATACGCATCAAAATAATACCAAAATGAACAATTTTTTTGCCCTCGCCTTTTTACTTTTTTCTTCTACTTTACTATTCAGTCAAAAAAACAAAACTAAAACTGTAGAAACTTCTAAACCGTTTGTATTAGGTGTTATTGAAGAAATTCAATCAAAACAATTAAACGAAAAACGAATTTTAAATATTTATTTACCCGAAGGTTATAATCCTGCCGAAGCTGCAACATATCCCGTAATTTATTTACTCGATGGTTCTGCAGATGAAGATTTTATACATATTTCTGGATTGGTTCAATTTAATAGTTTTGAATGGATCAATCAGGTTCCAAAATCGATTGTGGTGGGTATTGCAACCGTAGACCGCAGAAGAGATTTTACTTTTCCAACAACAATTGAAAGTGATAAAACCCGTTTTCCAACAACAGGTCATTCCGATCAGTTTATAGCTTTTATTGAAAAAGAATTACAGCCTTTTATTGATAAAAAGTACAAAACAAACGATTCTAAAATGATTATCGGTCAATCTTTAGGCGGGTTATTAGAAACGGAAATCCTACTCAAAAAACCAACTCTTTTTAATAAATATGTTATTGTAAGTCCGAGTTTATGGTGGAATAATGGTTCTTTACTTAATTCAGATTCTGAAATGTTAAAAGAAAATTTCAATCAAAAAACTGAAATTTACATCGCCGTTGGAAAAGAAGGTCTCGCTCCAACAGAAATACCTCGTGTGATGGAAGTTGACGCTAATTTATTGGCAGAAAAACTAATAGAGTCTAAAAGCAAAAATATCAAAGTTTACTTCGATTATTTTCCCGAAGAAAACCACGGCACCATTCTGCATCCAGCAGTTGCTAATTCTTTTAAGTTTTTCTATTCTCAAAATTAAACAGTAAAAATGAAAATTCCTGACGAAAATAAACTCGATAATCCTGTTTGGCATTCTTTATCTGAAAGTCATGAAAAATTTGCTTTAAATTACGATGAAACCAAGTTTTACAATCCTGACTATTGTCCCTTTGGAGGATTTACATCCAATGGTACTATTTTAGAAGCAACAAATAAGTATGCTCTATCTTGTAACAATTTCTTCATTGTGGGAGAAAATCCTAAAGTTTCCGATTCTCTGTACTTTACCAAAGAATTAATTTGTCTTCAAATGATTGTTCGGGAAAAAATTCAAGTAAACGCAGAAAATGAAATCATAAAATTGACAGAGAATCATAGTAATGAACTAATCGATTTAGTCAATTTAGTGCAACCAGGATATTTTAAACCAAAAACGTTTTTGTTAGGCGATTATTTTGGCATTTTTAAAAATGGAAAATTAATTGCCATTGCAGGAGAACGAATGAAAATGAATGATTTTACAGAAGTAAGTGCTATAATAACACATCCTGAACATACTGGTAAAGGTTACGCGAAACAGCTGATTGCACATGTGGTAAACAAAATTCTTAACGAAGAAAGAATTCCGTTCTTGCATGTTGTAGAAAATAATATTGGCGCCATAAAACTATATGAAAAATTAGGTTTTACAACTAGAAGGAAAATGAGCTTTTGGAATATTGTCAGACTTAAAAAAAACAATTAAATAGTATACTAGCTTATTATATGTGCTGATTGACAGTGATGCCAATCAGCATAAAAATATCAAGATAAAAAGGAAATCATCCCAACCACCCTTCTCTATCCAAACTTCTATATTGAATCGCTTCAGCAATGTGAGACGAGATAATATTTTCTGAATTATCTAAATCGGCTATCGTTCTCGAAACTTTCAAGATTCTGTCATAGGCTCTGGCAGAGAGATTTAAACGTTCCATTGCCGTTTTTAATAATTGTTTTGAAGGTTCGTCTAGAGCACAGAATTCTCGAATCAATTTACTGCTCATTTGGGCATTATAATGAACATTTTCTACAGTTTCAAAACGTTTGGTTTGTAATTCTCTTGCAGCGGTTACACGTTTACGAATCTCAACGCTGCTTTCTGCTTTTCGATCATCGGCTAGTTTTTCAAAAGGAACGGGCGTTACTTCGATATGAATATCAATTCGATCTAATAACGGCCCAGAGATTTTACTCATATAACGCTGCATATCGTGCGGAGAAGTTGTATTTGGCGAACTCGGATCATTAAAAAAACCACTCGGACTCGGGTTCATACTCGCCACAAGCATAAATGACGACGGATAGGTTATGGTAAATTTAGCACGAGAAATAGTGACTTCTCGATCTTCTAAAGGCTGACGCATTACTTCTAGAACATCTCTTTTAAATTCTGGAAGTTCATCTAAAAACAATACACCATTGTGCGCCATCGAAATTTCGCCCGGCTGCGGATAACTTCCTCCGCCAACAAGTGCCACATTCGAAATAGTATGATGCGGACTCCTGAAAGGTCTCTGATTCATTAATCCGACTTCTTTTAGTTTCCCTGCAACACTATGAATTTTAGTAGTTTCCAAAGCTTCTCTCAAAGTCATTGGAGGCAGAATACTTGGAACTCGTTTTGCCAGCATGGTTTTCCCCGCTCCTGGCGGCCCAATTAAAATAATATTATGTCCGCCCGCTGCCGCGATTTCCATACAACGTTTAATGCTTTCTTGCCCGCGTACATCTGAGAAATCATGTTCAGGGAAATCTAGTGTTTTATAAAATTCAGCTCGAGTATCTATGACAGTTGGTTCTAAAGTTCCTTTTCCTTTAAAGAAATCTATTATTTCTTGTAGATTTGAAACTCCATAAACATCTAATCCCGAAACAATCGCCGCTTCTTTTACATTTTGAATGGGAAGAAAAAATCCTTTATAACCTTCTTCTTTGGCTTTAATTGCAATAGGCAACGCACCACGAATGGGTTGTAAACTTCCGTCAAGCGAAAGTTCTCCCATTATAATATAACGTTCAATTTCCGGCGCTTTGATTTGATCTGAACCGACTAAAATTCCCATTGCCAATGTCAAATCATACGAAGAACCTTCTTTTCGAAGGTCGGCTGGCGCCATATTGATTGTAATTTTCTTTCCCGGAAAACTCAATCCGTTATTTTTTAAGGCAGCAGCAATTCTGTAACTACTTTCTTTTATCGCATTATCTGGAAGTCCAACTAAATGATAACCAATTCCTTTATCCATATGAACTTCAACTGTAATAGTTGTCGCCTCAACTCCAAAAACAGCACTTCCGTAAACTTTTACTAACATAAATAAATTCTTATAAAAAAGTAAAAGTATTTAATTCTAAACAAAAAAGATTTAAATTTGTAAATATTTTATTACTTAATTTTTAAAAATGGAAAAAGAATTAGATAATATCTATATCGAGCTAAATGTTATTGCCGCGCAAGGAAGTACAGATATCTGGATGCAGGGAGATATTGAAATAATTATAAATGGAAAAAAACCATATGATGATGGAGATATTGTTAATTCAGATTCTCTCATTAAAAGTTTAGAATCAAACGGAAAATATTTTTTATTTTCTTGTTGTTGCGGTATTCCAGAATGCAGTGGTTGGTATAATGGTATTGAGGTAATTCATGAAGACGATACTATTACATGGATAGACTCTGATTACAATCGAACATGGACATTTGATAGAAATAAAATTGAACAAGATTTAAAAACTATGAATGATGAAGTAAAAGTTTTTAAAAAATTTTTTCAGGAAAAACAAATCCAGTATGTAGGGTACGGTCATAATTTCTGATATCTATAGGTCTGATTTTAGCTTAACTTCCTCCACAATCTTACTCAAATCCAAGCTATTTTGATGTGACCAAAGTTTACTCTCAATTTCATCATTCAAAATACAATTGTGGCATTCCAAAATTTCATGAAAATATCCTTTTCCAAGAGTTTGCAGAGTCACAACTGATTGTTTTTCTTCATTTTTAAATAAAGAATAACCATCTGCAACATACCAAGGCGCGTTTAATTCTATTCGGCCTTTTGTTCCAGAAATTACAGCTTTCATATCTGATTCTGAAACTATTGACGCATGTAGAATCGATTGACCCGATTCATATTGTAAAATCATGGAAGTCTGCAGATCAATATCATTTTTATGTTTTACGGCTTTCGCCAAAATCTCTTTTGGCTTTCCTAATACTATATAAGAAAGAAATAAAGGATAAACTCCGATATCAAACAAAGCACCGCCTCCTAATTCTTTATCAAAAAGTCTTTTGTTTTCAGTTTCACTTCCGTGGAAGGCAAAATCGGCTTTTACATAATTTACGTCGCCAATTGATCCAGTATTTATTTTCTCCAACACATCTTGAACTGACGGAATAAAACGTGTCCAAAAAGCTTCCATAAAAAATTTATTGTGCTTTTTTGAAGCTTCAATCATTCGCTGTCCGTCATTATACGATAAAGCCATTGGTTTTTCGCAGAGCACATGTTTTCCTTTTTCTAACGCTTTTATAGATAATTCGGCATGAGAATTATGAGGAGTTGCTATATACACAATTTCAACTTCAGGATCTTCAAAAAGTGAATCATAAGAATCATACGTTTTCAAAGCCTTAAATTTTTCTGCAAATTGATTGGCTTTATAAATATCTCTAGAAGCAACGGCATTTAGTTCTGCATTTTCAATCAATCCTAAATCTGATGCAAACTGCGTTGCAATATTTCCAAGTCCTACAATTCCCCACTTAATTTTTTTTGTTTCCATTCTTTATATTTTAATCATCAAAATTGTTAAAAACATTCAAAAATATCGTTTACAACAATCAGCAGACGATTTTTAAACAACAAATATCTATTATCCTACAAAAAATA
The DNA here is from genome assembly GCF_946479975.1 of uncultured Flavobacterium sp. Next base: position 9,202 of record NZ_CAMLIX010000047.1, on the reverse strand, counting down.
GCAATCAATTACCCTAAAAATTATCAAAACAGGTGTAAAGTCAAAAAAAAATGTTGTCAAATTGTAAATTTTAAGTTTGTTTTAAGAAATTCATGCAAAATCATAGGGGTTAAATTTTAAATTTAACAAAAATTAAACATTAAACCCTATTTTTTAAGGGGGTATTAAATGATTTTATACTTTTATCAAAAATTTTAAAACTAAATAACTATGCGAAAAATTATTTTAAGTGTGATTCTTATCACGATTTTGGTACTAACCTTTATTTCAAACTTTATTATTGCAGACAACCCAATTCCGGCAGAAGCTGTAAAGTTTGATACGGGAGATACTGCCTGGATGATCGTTGCAACTGCTTTTGTATTGCTAATGACACCTGGATTAGGATTTTTCTACGGAGGTATGGTAGGTAAGAAAAACGTAATTAGTACTATGCTTCAAAGTTTTATGGCAATGGTAATTGTTACGATCCTATGGACCGTTGTTGCTTTTGGATTAGCTTTTGGACCAACAATTGGAGGAATTATCGGAAACCCATCTTATAATTTATTCTTTGAAGGAGTTGGAACTAATACAGCGTGGAGCCTTGCACCAACAATTCCTTTCATATTATTCGCATTATTTCAGGCTAAATTCGCCATCATTACTCCTGCCTTAATTACAGGTGCTTTTGCAGAACGTGTTCGTTTCTGGGCTTATTTATTGTTCATGGTTTTATTCATATTATTAATATACGCACCACTAGCTCACATGACTTGGCATCCTGATGGAATTTTCTTCAAAATGGGAGTTCTTGATTTTGCTGGAGGAACAGTAGTACACATGAGTGCTGGATGGGCTGCATTGGCTGGAGCTATTTTCTTAGGAAAAAGAAAAGTTCAAAAAGTTAACCCAGCTAGAATTACTTATGTATTATTAGGAACTGGTTTACTTTGGTTCGGTTGGTTCGGTTTCAACGCTGGATCTGCATTAGGAGCAAACGGTCTTGCCGCACAAGCTTTAGGAACAACTACTGTTGCTGCTGCAGCTGCTGCAATGGCTTGGGTTTTCCTTGACAAAATCTTAGGACACAAATTATCTGCTCTTGGAGCTTGTATTGGAGCTGTTGTAGGTCTTGTTGCTATTACACCTGCTGCTGGTTTCGTTAGTATTTCTCATGCAATGTTTATTGGTTTATTCTCTGCAATTGTAAGTAACCTTGTAGTAAGTAAATTCCCTAAAGGAAAAATTGATGATGCATTAGATGTATTTGCTTGTCACGGTGTTGGTGGTATGGTAGGTATGTTGTTAACTGGAGTTTTTGCTTCAAAAGCAATTAACCCTGCAGTTGGTGACAATCAAGGTTTAATTTTTGGAACTCCAACTTTATTCATTAACCAATTAACTGCTTTAGTTGCGGTATCAATCTTTGCTTTTGTTGGTTCTTATATTTTATTCTTTGTGGTAAACAAAATTACTCCTCTAAGAGTTACTGAAGAAAAAGAAGAATTAGGATTAGACATTTCTCAACACGGAGAATTCTTGTAAGAGATATTAATTTTCAATTTCGCTTGATAAATAAAAGCACTCTAATTTGTTTTAGAGTGCTTTTTGTTTGAAGTAATTTTGAATCGAACATTGTTTTCAGCGAAAGCTTTTCTACAGCAAAAATGCTCTCTCATTAATCAACTTTAAAGCATAAAAAAACGCTCTAATTATTAGAGCGCTTTAGTTTGAATTAATTCAACCCCAACAAAATATATAAATTTTAGAATATAGTTTCATATTATTATTTATGCCCCCAAACATTAATAACAATACTTAACTATATTCTTTATTTGAAATTCGAAATTCCTTCTTTAAGCCATTGCAAATAATCCTCTGTACTAACGTAACTAATGGTTGGTTTAGTATTATTTAAATTTTTTCCTTCTAAATCTGTAATCACATACAAAGGCTGTGTATTTGTTTTATAAGTAGAAATCATAAAATCTGTCCATTTGTCGCCAACAGTAATAATTTTATCTCCTGCTTTGGTTGTAAACTGCTCTTCTTTTGGCAGTTCGCGTTTATCATCAACATAAAGAGAAATTAAAACAACGTCGTTTTTTAAAATTGGTAAAACCGCAGGATCAGACCAAACATTGTTTTCCATTTTTCTACAGTTTACACATGCATAACCTGTAAAATCAAGCATAACTGGTTTCTTGATTTCTTTAGCGTAAGCCAAACCATCTTCATAATCGTGGAAAACCATAATTCCGTGTGGCCCTAATTCAGCTCCAGCCGGCAGACCTTTTCCAGCTTCAGATGAAACTGCTCCATTTCCTGAACCTCCAACTCCAAACGGGCTTTCGCTGTATTGCGGTGGTGGCGGGAATGCGCTGATTAATTTTAAAGGCGCTCCCCAAAGTCCTGGAATCAAATACATGGTAAATACTAAAGTTAATAATCCTAAATATAATCTTCCAACAGAAATATGCTGCATTGGACTATCATGAGGTAATGATATTTTTCCGAATAGATATAAGGTCAAAGCTCCGAAAATTGCAATCCAGATCGCAATAAAAACTTCTCTTTCTAATAAATGCAATTGTAACACTAAATCGGCATTTGATAAAAATTTGAACGCTAAAGCCAATTCTAAAAATCCTAAAACTACTTTTACCGTATTCAACCATCCTCCAGATTTTGGTAATGAATTTAACCATCCTGGGAACATTGCGAATAACATAAATGGAAGCGCTAATGCAGACGAAAATCCTAACATTCCGACAACTGGAGCGATTCCTCCGTTTGAAGCCGCTTCAACCAATAAGGTTCCTACAATTGGTCCTGTACAAGAAAATGAAACAATAGCTAAAGCTAAAGCCATAAACAATATTCCGATTATACCGCCCTTATCTGCTTGCTGATCGGCTTTGTTTGCCCATGAATTTGGAAGCATAATTTCAAAAGCTCCCAAAAATGAAGTTGCAAAAACAATCAAGATTATAAAGAAAATCAAGTTGAACCAAACATCTGTTGATAAAGCGTTTAGAGCATCTGCACCAAATATTTTAGTCACAATAAGACCTAAAATAACATATATTGCAATAATTGAAAGTCCGTAAATAACAGCATTTCTAATTCCTTTTGCACGACTTTTACTTTGTTTCGTAAAGAAACTCACCGTCATCGGGATCATTGGAAAAACGCAAGGCGTTAACAAAGCTGCAAATCCAGATAAAAAGGCAATAAAAAATATTGACCATAAACTTCTTGCTGGAGCCTGCGCAGGAACTTCATCGTGAGAAGCAACACTGCTTTTAACTTCTTTTACATCGGCTTTTGATGCTTCTTGTTTAACAGTATCAACAGCGATTCCAACTGTTTTTGTTTCATCCAATTTTGCTTCTGCGACAACAGGAACATCACTTATTTTAAAAGTTGACGGAATTGCAATCGAGAATTTCTTACTCGAATTGATACACACTTCTTTACAAACCTGAAAATCAAAATCTACATCAACCGTTTTTAAGTTTGGATTTATGATTTTTATTTCTTGTTCGATATGCGCTTTTCCTTCAAAGAAAGTTTCATTTACTTCAAAAACATCATTGTAAGCTGTTCTGGTTTTTCCTTCTTTGGCTTTTCCAACTAACTCGTAATTTCCTTTTTGATTTTTAAAAGCAATTTCTAGAGCGAGAGGCCCGCCTTCTGGAGTAAACTGCGAATACATGTGCCAGTCTTTTTCGATAACAGCATCAAAAATCAATAGGGCATTATTCCCTTTTTTTTCAATTTTAGAAGTCCATTTTACCGGTTCAATTATTTGAGCGTTACCTTTTGCAAAAGCAAAGAAAAACAACAGTAATACAACTGTTTTAGTCCAAATATTTTTTGACAAACTTGTCTGGTAATTTTGAGTAAAGTTCATTATTGCAATTCTATTTTAAGTATTTTATTTGTGGTATTTTTAATTCTAAAGCGTTCATCCTGCCTCATTCCAACAACCCAGATAATTTGTTCGTTCGAACATAATAGCCAAGTTTTTTCTTTTTCTATTAATGAAAGTTTTTCATCTTTAAAAAGCTTACTTACTTTTTTTGATTTTCCATTCATTCCAAAAGGCTGAAAAACATCGCCTTCTTTCCATTTACGCAATAACAATGGAAATTGGATTTTATCAGCATCGACAAATATAACTCTATTTGAATCGAATGTTGTGTGACCTACGTTACAAAGAGTCATTTTTAAGGGAAAATTAACTTCTGTATCGTTTTCATTAATTTGATATTCCTCTTCTTCTAATGGCTCCGAAAACGGACTTAAAATCAGCGTTTCTCTATTTTTTAATAATCGAAATTCTTCTGAAAATATTTGTTTACCCGATTGTCCTTCGACTAAATCATAAATATCATTCCATGCCGAAAATCCAAATTCATTCAGCCATTGATACAAATACGATTTATAATTTGGAAGTTTTTTTAATTGATTTAAATCGAAATGAATATCATCTCCAGCTTCCTTTGCCACTTGCTGATAAATCATAATCGATGCATCTTCTACCATTTCTTTTGATTCCTGAAGAAATGACTGCGTTTTCTGAAAAGCATCTAAAAAATTAGGATTGATTTCTTTTAAAACGGGAACTAAATTATGACGGATTTTATTCCGCAGATATTTAGTCGAAGCATTACTGCTGTCTTCGCGCCATTCTATTTTGTTTTCTTCGGCATATTTCAGAATTTCTTCTCTTGAAAAAGGCAAAAGCGGACGGATAATTTTATCGTTATGTTCTGGAATTCCAGTTAAACCTTCTAAGCCGGTTCCGCGCGTTAAATTGATGATAAAAGTTTCCAGATTATCATCGGCATGATGTGCTGTTAAGATATAATCGAAAATTTCTTCTTCTAAAAGTTCGTAAAACCAATTGTAACGAAGTTCTCTTGCAGCAACTTGCGTTGAAAGTTTATAATCTTTAGCGAAAGCTTCGGTATCAAAATGGGTGGTGAAAAACGGAATATTGTTTTCTTCGCAATATTTCTGAATAAATTCCTGATCGCCAAAACTTTCTAGTCCTCGAAGTTGAAAATTACAATGCAAAACTGCGATTTCATTTGGCATTTCATTCATTAAATGCAATAAAACCATACTATCTAACCCACCGCTAACAGCGAGAAACAGCTTTTTTTCTGCTAAAAAAGGAAACCTAGAAACGATGTGATTTTGGAATTTTGAAAACATTTGATAAAAGTAAAAAATTAAATTCGATCTATTTTTAAATGAAATGTTAAGCTGTTTTTTTTTCGCCACTAATTCACGAATTATCTTGGTGCAGAATGCCTAAGTTTTTTGCCACGAATTATTTTTGATGTGGATTGTGCTCAATTTTACCACAAATTACACAAATTAGCACTAATTATTTTTTATTCAGAGCTCGTTTATTTTTTTGCCAACGAATTACACGAATTTACACGAATTATTTTTTAGCCACAGATTAAAAAGATTCTCACAGATTTAATCCTTTTAATCCTTTAATCTGTGGCTATTTATTTGAAGAAAATAATTTGCGGAAATTTGCGTAATTTGTGGTTACAAAACCTACCGCAATACCTCGTGCATTGCTTTTGCTTTCAATAGGCATTCTTCATATTCTTTTTCTGGAATTGATAGTGCTGTAATGGCGCTACCTACCGAAAAAGAAACATATTTACTTTCTTGATTGTACAAGATACTTCGAATTACGACATTAAAATCAAAATCTCCATCTGGTGTAAAATAACCAATTGCGCCACTGTATAATCCTCTTTTGGTTTCTTCTAGCTTTTCGATAATTTCCATGACAGAAATCTTTGGAGCACCCGTCATACTTCCCATGGGGAATGTTGTTTTTAAAACATCTACAGCAGAATATTGCGGATCTAATTTTGAAGTCACAGTCGAAATCATTTGGTGCACTTGTAAAAAGGAATAAATTTCACAAAGTTCCTCCACTTCAACAGAACCTTTTTGCGCTGTGTGCGATAAATCATTTCGAACCAAATCGGTTATCATGATGTTTTCTGCGCGCTCTTTTGCATCAGAAACTAAAATATTCTTTGAATTTTCATCTTCAATTGGATCCGAAAAACGTTTTGAAGTTCCTTTTATAGGCTGTGAAATTATCTTATCTCCAACTTTCGTTAAATATCTCTCAGGCGAAGCGGAAAGCAAATATTGTTTATGATTTTTGAAGAAAACTGCAAATGGCGCCTGTGAAATCTCATTCAATTTCTGAAATTTCTCTAACGGATTTATAACGGCATTTTCAGCATAAAATTCCATGCAGAAATTGGCTTCGTACATATCGCCAATATGGATATGTTCGAGCATTTTATTTACCTTTTCAACATACAAATCTTTCGAAATGCGTTGCTGCACTTCGACTGCGCTTAGTGTGACAAATTGTTGTGTTTCAGTTTTTACGATTTCATTAAAATCTTCTTCAACCTCATCATCACAAAGCATTAAGTATTGAATTTCAAGATCATTCCCTTTCAAAATAAAAATCTTTTTAGGCTGAAAGAAAAATAATTCAGGGAAATTTAATCCGTCAAAATTATTAGATTGAAGTTTTTCGACATCATTTTTCAGATCGTAAGAAAGATAGCCAAAAAGCCAGTCTTTTGTATTTTGCTGATATTGTTTTAAATCTTCAAAGGCATTGTAGTAATCTGTTTTTAAAGACGTAAAAGCATCTACAGCCAATACACAATCAAAACTAGAATAGTGTTGCGGATAGGAATTACTGTCTAGAAAAATGACTTCGCGAAATTGCTGCGCCCAACTTAAAAGCTCTTCTTTAAACAGTTCTGGATTGGCAATATTTTTATGAATGGAAACTCTCAAAAATGGTAATTTTAAAGCTCAAAATTACGACAAAATTATTTCATTAAACGAAAGCAAAAAAAATAATCAGATGATTTGAATAACCTTGAAAACTGTTAAAATAACATTCATTTCGTAACAAAAAAATCGCTATATTTGATATACAATTAAATTAACTCTAAAAAATTATTAATTTGATTGTAGAATTCTTCAAAAAGAACCCCAAAATAAATAATTTGTGATTCTAATTTGAGCCTTAGATTGCATCTTTTCCAATATCTTAATTCTGTTTTTTAACCTTAAAAAATCCTAAGTATTATGAAAATTGCCACAATTATTGTCCGCGTTTTAATTGGTCTTTTGCTACTTTTTGCCTCTATCAGTTACTTTTTTCATTTAATGCCTGAACCCGAAACTACAGGAAATTTCAAAGCTTTTAATGTTGGTTTAATGGCATCGACTTATTTGATTCCATTAGCAAAATCAATTGAGCTGCTTTCTGGAATCGCATTTGTAACTGGGCGTTATGTAACTTTAGCTAATATTTTGATCTTACCCATTACGGTAAATATTTTGTTTATCAATTACTTTCTTACTCCAGAAGGTCTGCCACTCGCAGCACTTTTATTTCTAGGAAACTTATTTTTGATTTACAGATATTGGGATAACTACAGAAGCGTTTTCACTCCATAATTAATCTTCAAATTCAAAATAAAACCCGACAGCCAAAAACTGTCGGGTTTCTTACTTAATTTACTTTGTCGTGTTTTACCCAAACTAAATCGGTTACTTTATAACCAATTTCCTGAGCTTTGATGAGAAAATCAGCTTTTATGCTTTCTGGCATTGTTTTTTCTCTCGAAAGTATCCACATGTATTTTAAGCTTTCGCCAGCAACAAGTGCATACTTATAATCTGGATCGACTGCTATGACATTATAACCAGAATAAAAAGGACCAAAAAATGAGACTTTCAGCATACCAATATTGTCTTTTTTGACAAATTTAGCTTTCCCGACACTTTGTTCCCATTTGTCTTTTTTGACATTATAGCCCTTATTATCTACTTTTATAGTATTATCATCTTTTAAAGAATACTCGGCAGTTACATTATCTAAGTCTCTTTCCCATTTGTAATCTAATCTGGCAATTTCGTACCATTTTCCGAGATATTTTTTGCTGTCAAAGTTGGTGACAGCCTTTGCACTTTTAGGAATTCCGCCTCCGCAAGAATACAAAGCGAATCCGATTCCTGCTCCAATTAGAATTGGAACTATATATCTACTTCTCATAACTATCTTTTTAATTACCATAAAGATAGCCTCTAAATCGTATATCTAATTTACAAAATTAATTTCAATTATTATATTATATGAAGCCAAAATACAGCATAAAAAAACCGCTAGATTTCTCCAGCGGTTAAAGTATCATAAAACGTAAATTATACGTGTAAAGCTCTGTTTTCTGTAGCTGCTAATGCTGCTTCTTTTACCGCTTCCGCGAAAGTTGGATGCGCGTGGCTCATTCTTGAAATATCCTCAGCAGACGCTTTGAATTCCATTGCAGTAACCGCTTCAGCAATTAAATCTGCTGTACGAGCACCAATCATGTGAACTCCTAAAACCTCATCTGTTTTTTCATCAGCTAAGATTTTTACGAATCCGTCTAAGTCAGCACTTGCTCTTGCACGTCCTAAAGCTTTGAATGGAAAACTTCCAGTTTTGTATTTTACTCCCGCAGCTTTCAATTGCTCTTCAGTTTGTCCAACTGCAGCAACTTCTGGCCAAGTGTACACAACACCAGGAATTAAGTTATAATCGATATGTGGTTTTTGACCAGCTAAAATTTCAGCAACCATTACTCCTTCTTCTTCTGCTTTGTGCGCTAACATTGCTCCACGAACAACGTCACCAATTGCGTAAATATTTGGAACACTAGTTTGTAAATGATCGTTTACCTCAACTTGTCCTCTGTCTGAAATTTTAACTCCAGCTTTGTCAGCGTTTAATCCGTCTGTGTACGGGCGACGACCAACAGAAACTAATGAATAATCTCCTTCAAGCGTGATTGTTTCTCCTTTTGCGTTTTCAGCCTGAACTACAACAGCATCGCCGTTTCTTTCAACTGATTTTACTTTGTGAGAAACGTAGAATTTCATTCCTTGTTTTTTCAATACTTTAGTTAATTCTTTAGAAAGAGAACTGTCCATTCCTGGAATGATTCTGTCCATGAATTCAACTACAGAAACCTGAGCCCCAAGACGTAAGTAAACTTGTCCAAGCTCGATTCCGATAACTCCTCCACCGATAATAACTAGGTGTTTTGGAACTTCTTTTAAAGCCAAAGCTTCAGTAGAAGTAATGATTCTTTCT
>NZ_CAMLIX010000046.1 GCF_946479975.1 uncultured Flavobacterium sp. | reverse complement strand
CCGATATCTTTTCTAAAATACATCTTATCAAAGCTTAGTTTATCTATGTTTTGGTAAGATTTTTTTATGGCCTCCTGGAAATTATCTCCGTATGATGTTACTGCAATTACACGTCCTCCATTAGTAACGACATTTTCGCCATCTAATTTTGTTCCTGCGTGAAAAACTATTGAATCTGTAATATTTTCAAATCCAGAAATTACTTTTCCTTTCTCAAAATCTTCAGGATATCCTCCAGAAACCAGCATTACCGTTGTTGCGCTTCTTGGATCAACTTCTAAATTAAAGTCGCCTAATTTCTGATCTGCAACAGACAAAAACAATTCAACCAAATCTGATTTTAATCTCGGAACCACAACTTCAGTTTCAGGATCTCCCATTCTTACGTTGTACTCAATAACGATTGGTTCGTTATTAACATTGATTAAACCAATAAAAACAAAACCTTTATATTCGATTCCGTCTTTTTGGAAACCTTCGATTGTTGGTTTTACAATACGTGTTTCAATTTTTTCCATTAAAACATCGTCTACATAAGGTACCGGAGAAACTGCTCCCATTCCGCCTGTATTCAAACCTGTATCGTCTTCTCCAATTCTTTTGTAATCTTTTGCAGTTGGAAGAATTTTATAGTTTTTCCCATCCGTTAAAACGAAACAGCTTAATTCGATTCCGTCCAAAAATTCTTCAATAACAACTTTTGCACTTGCTGTCCCGAATTTTGCATGAACCAACATATTTCTAAGTTCTGTTTTTGCTTCTTCAAGATCCTGAATAATCAAAACTCCTTTTCCAGCTGCTAATCCGTCTGCTTTTAAAACGTACGGAGGTTGTAAAGTTTCTAAGAAATCACACCCTTTTTCTACTGTTTCGGCAGTAAAACTGTCGTAAGCAGCAGTTGGGATGTTATGTTTCATCAAGAATTCTTTTGCAAATTCTTTACTTCCTTCTAATTGTGCACCTAATTTTGATGGTCCAATTACTGGAATATTTTTTAGGCTTTCGTCGTTTTTAAAATAATCGTAAATACCTTTTACCAACGGATCTTCAGGTCCTACAACTACTAAACTAATATTTTCTTTAAGTACTAAAGCTTTTACGGCTTCAAAATCTGTTGCAGAAATTGCTACGTTTTCAGCAATTGCAGCAGTTCCTGCGTTTCCTGGTACTACAAAAAGTTTTTCGCAAAGCGGACTCTGAGTCATTTTCCAAGCAAATGCATGCTCTCTTCCGCCCGATCCCAATAATAAAATTGTCATGGTGTTGTTGTATTTAGTTGTGGTGCAAAAATACTTGCTTTTGCACGTAAAAAATAATTAAATCTTTAAAAAGTTGTTGGTTCTGTACTGTTAGTAATTCCTAAACGTTATTTTTGACAAAATTATTCTGAAAATGATTCGCCTTTTTGATATTTCGCTTCAATTAAATGGTTTTCCGTTAAAGAAAGCCAAATCTGAGTTGCAGAAAATTATTGCTATTCCTGAAGAAAATTATTCCATTTTTATTGAAAAAAGGAAAAAAGAAATTGTCGATTTTCATTTAAAAAATAATACTTTTTACAAAGAATTAACCCAATTAGATTCTTACAAAAATTGGTCTGATTTGCCAATTTTGACTAAGCAAAATTTACAAATACCCTTAGTGAAAAGATTATCAAAAGGATTTTGTAGAAAAAACGTTTACATAAACAAAACTTCAGGCTCCAGTGGAAATCCTATGGTTTTTGCAAGAGACAAATTTTCTCATGCTATAATTTGGGCTGATAATATTCGTCGATTTTATTGGCACAAAATAGATTTCAATTATTCTTTTCAAGCTAGGTTTTATGGAATGCCTTTGACTTTTTTAGCAAATAAAAAATTGCGGTTTAAAGATTTTTTAAGCAATCGATACCGCTTCAATATCTTTGATCTCTCAGATTCTGGATTAGAAAAAATTACATTTCAATTTAGAAAAAAGAAATTCGATTACATTAATGGGTACACTAGTAATATTGTTTTACTTGCAAAATATTTAGAGAACAACAATATCATACTTGCTGAAATCTGTCCTACACTAAAAGTTTGTGTGGTAACTTCAGAAATGCTCTTTGAAGAAGATCGAACTTTATTAGAAAAACAATTAGGGGTTCCTGTTGTAAACGAATATGGATCTTCAGAAATAGGAATTATTGCCTTTGAAAACTCTAATAAAGAATGGCAAGTTAATTCTGAAATTCTTTTTGTTGAAATTTTAGACGAAAACAATCAGCCTGTACCTAATGGAGAAGAAGGGAGAATTATTATTACGAATTTAGACAATAAGGCCCACCCTTTCATTAGATATGAAGTTGGTGATTATGGAATTTTAGACGAAAAAAGCACTTTAAAAAAACCTATTCTAAAAAAATTAATTGGAAGAACAAATGATGTTGCAATTTTGCCAAGTGGTAAAAGATCTCCTGGAATGACTTTTTATTCACTAACTAAAAAACTATTTGGAGGTGAAGGAAATGTCAAAGAATTTAAAATCATCCAAACCAAACTAAATACTTTTGAAATTGAGTATACCAGCGAATATGAATTAACCAGTTCTGAAATAAAAAACATTGAAAAAGAGCTTTCTAACTATCTCGAACCTGATTTAACCTATATATTCATTCGAAAAGAAAATCTAGAACGAGGAAAAAGTGGAAAGCTGAAACAGTTTCAATCTTACCTTTAAATAGATTTGCCGAATATTTATATTTCAACTAGCTAAGAATGAATATAATTCTTAAATGTGACAAATTGCTGTAAAACTTGATATCACGATTTGTAAACTCAAGATTAATTTAAAATTTCTTGATATATTTTTGTTTTACAATTAACTGTGTATATAAAAAACGAATCATCAATAAAACAGCAAACACAAAATTATATCCGTGGAATTCTCGGTAAACTCCAAAATTGTGTTTGATCAATTTGAATTTTGAAGAAGAAACAGAATCTTTTCTAATTCTATAAAAAGCCAAAGATTCTGGAAGTGGTTTTGCAATTTTAATATGTTTTAAAATCGTAAGCCATATTCTCCAATCCTGCCTTTTTTGCGAAGTTTCCAGAATTATTTTTCCAAAATAATTTGCGTCATAAATGGCGGTTAAATTGCCCACATAATTACAGAAAAACAATTGTTTATAAGTTAACGGATTCGGTGATTCAACTCTTCTGTTTAAATCATTTCCTTCTTCATCAATAGAATCGTAAAAACAAAAAGTAAAGTGTAAATTATTTGCTTTTAAAAACTGAATCTGCTTTTCTAATTTCTCAGGAAACCATAAATCATCTGCGTCTAAATAGGCAATATATTTTCCTCTGGCTTTTTCTAAAGCGGTATTTCTAGCAAAACCATTTCCGCGGTTTTCAGATAATTTAAAGAGTTTTATTCTGCCGTCTTTTTGAGCAAACTCTTCAATAATAGAAACCGTTTTGTCTGCTGAAGCATCATCTGCCAAAATCATTTCCCAGTTTTCATAGGTTTGATTTTGAACAGATTCAATTGTAGATCTAATGAACTTTTCAGTATTATATGTAGGTACAATAATAGAAACTAATTCGTTCATTGTTATGGATTGTTTTGTGAGTTTAATTAAAAACAGCTCGAATTAAATTGAAATCGAGCTATGATGTTTTATTTAATATAACTTGAAAAATCTTTATGCTCTTCCTTAGCAAGTTCTTCTGCAGATAATGATTTGAAATATTCATAAGTAATTTTCATTCCTTCTGCGCGATTGATCTTTGCTTCCCAGCCTAATAATTCTTTCGCTTTTGTGGTATCTGGCTGACGCTGTAACGGATCGTTTACTGGAAGTGGATGATATACTACTTTTTGGTTTGTTCCTGTCAATTTTATGATTTCTTCTGCAAAATCTTTAATGGTGATTTCGTCTGGATTTCCAATATTTACTGGATAAACATAATCAGAATGTAACAATCTAAAAATACCTTCAACCTGATCGTCAACATAACAGAAAGAACGTGTCTGCATTCCGTCTCCAAAAATCGTTAAATCTTCACCGCGCAATGCCTGTCCAATAAAAGCCGGAATTACACGTCCGTCGTTTAATCGCATTCTTGGTCCGTAAGTATTAAAAATACGAACGATCCTAGTTTCTACTCCGTGAAAAGTATGATATGCCATTGTAATGGATTCCTGAAAACGTTTTGCTTCATCATAAACCCCGCGAGGACCAATTGTGTTTACGTTTCCATAATATTCTTCTGTCTGTGGATGAACCAGTGGATCTCCATAAACTTCAGATGTCGAAGCAATTAATATTCTTGCTTTTTTAACTCTTGCCAATCCCAATAAATTATGGGTTCCTAAAGATCCTACTTTTAAAGTCTGAATCGGAATTTTTAAATAATCTATCGGACTTGCAGGCGAAGCAAAATGTAGAATATAATCTAAATCACCTGGAACATGAACAAACTTGGTAATATCGTGATGATAAAACTCAAAATTTTCTAGTTTGAATAAATGTTCAATATTTTTAAGATCTCCTGTAATCAGATTATCCATTCCGATAACAAAGTAACCTTCTTTGATGAATCTGTCACACAAATGTGATCCTAAAAATCCTGCTGCTCCAGTAATAAGTATTCTTTTCATATTATTTTAGTTGTGCATTATAGATACTTTCGAGATCATTTATCTTTTTATAAATATTATGATTCTTTTCAAAAGTCTCTTTTGCATTTTTTGAAAATTCTAGATATTTATTTTCATTTTGAAGTAATTCAATGATTTTTTCACTGAATTCTTTAGTGTTATTCTCTTTAACACAATAACCATTAAAACCATTTATGATTAAGTCTCGATTCCCGTCGCAATCAGAAACTACACCTGGAATGCCCAACGCCAGACTTTCGATAACAGAATAAGGCAATCCTTCATATCTTGCTGTAGAAAGGTACAATTTTGATTTGCTTATAATGTTTAAAACATCTTCTCTTTTCGTCCAGCTTAATAGTGTTACTTTATTTTTTAGATCCAGTTTTACTATTAAGTCTTCTACCTGCTTAATATGATCTGCATGATGTCCTAAACCTAAAATTACCAAATGGGCTTCTCTAGTTTTATTTAGTTCGTATAAAACCTCAATTAATTCTTCGATGTTTTTTTGGTAACAAGGTCTTCCAACCGTACAAAGATATTGCTCTGGCCATGTTTTAGCTATCGATAAATCAAAAATCTTTTCGATTGGTTCTATGGCATTATTAAAAAGGCTTGTTTTTGATTTTGGAAAACCAACTTCGTTTATCGCTCTATTTAATTCTGATTGTGAAGATGCTAATAGAATTGTTTTTCCTTTAGAAAGTACTTTTTCAATTATTAGAAAAAAATTCCTTTTCATTTTACTTTCTGCACTCAAAAAAGAAAATGCTTGTGGTGTATGCAGTACTTTTGTTCCTGTTAAGAATCCAACGATTCTTCCTGTAACGCCGCCTTTTGTACTATGCGAATGTATTAAATCTGGTTTTTCTTTACGAATGATTTTCCAAGCTTTTAAAATTGCCTGCAAATCACTCTTAAAAGATATTTCTCTGTAAATCGGAAGCTCATAATGCACAATTGGTTTGGAATCTTTGTCTACAAATTCGTTTATAGCATCAGAATCTCCATGAATTACTATGTTTTCAAAATTCGTAGTATCCAAATTGTGAAGGATCTGTCTCAAAGAAACATCAACTCCTCCAACTGAATGCAGAATATGCGCAATTTTAATTTTCTTCATTTATTTCTGTATGGGGCAAAATTAGTATAAATATACCAAACAAATAACATCCAAATTGTCGGTAAAATATATTTTCTACTATAAAAAAAAGTAAGAACGAAACTACTGTTGCTACTTTAAAAAAATCAGATCTTGATTCTTCTATTAATTTGATAAAAAATACGACAAATAATATCAAGGCTAGTATTCCTCCAATTAAATAGAAATCAATAAACTGATTGTGTGAATTAAATTTCTCTGTTAAAAAATAGTTTCGTTTAGACTCATTTTCAATTTTTGAAGAATAACAGTCCCAAAAATGTTCTTTTATAATTTGATAACCTTGAAAACCTGTCAAAAAATTAAAATCATTTTCTTTTGTCATTTGATACGCGCAATCCCAAATTACAATTCTGGGCTCATAATCTGAAGCGGTTTTCAACGATTCTGAAAAATTGCTTTTTATAAAAAATCGTTCAGAGATATTTTTATTCGTGAAAACTAAAACTCCAAATCCGATTGTTAAACTAATTAGTATTAGAGCTTTTTTTAATTTACTGATTTTCAAATAAAACAATAAATAAAGTCCAGCTGCAACAAATAAGGTTATAAGTGAAATTCTTGCCGAAATAAGAATAATAAACAGAAACAATAAAAGCGCATTAATAAACCAGATCTTTTTTAAAGTCGAACTTTTAACTGTTTTTTCAATTGCTAAAATAATACCCAAAACTGCAATAAAACCCATGTAAGGACGCTCTAATAACAATAATTCATTTACCTCAGCAGTATTTGAAAATGGAAGGTTTTTATTTTCAAAATAATACAATGAAATTAAAAAAATGGAACTTAGAACAACCAGCGTTATCCCGCATAATAGAACCGTTTTTAATCGATCCAGATTTTTAATTTTCTGAAAAACAATTGAAAGCCAAAAGAGCAATATTATTCCTTTATAAACTTTTAAATCATAATTTATTGTTCCGAAAAGGATGGATTTTAAGCTTAAAAAAAGGAGTAGGACTAATAAAAAAATACTTGACGAAAATTTAAATTTTGGTTTCTGAATTGATTTAAAATCGATAACAGTCCAAAGCGATAAAACTGCTAAAAAAATATTAGGAATCGCTTTCGAAAAAAATAGCGACACTATTAAACCATACGCGAGGTATTCAAAACCGTTCTTTTTTAATGTATCAAGCATTTTTCTTCCTTTTTTTTAGCGCCAAAATCATCTTATATGGTAAAACAAGTAATAAATAATTTCTGAAAAGACCATAAATGGGATACCATCCCAAATAAAAATTGTCTTTTATAATCTGAATTCTGCTTTTTACCTGTTGCTGTCTTCTTTGCAGCGAAATTCCATTTTCGTTTATTTCAATCTGCGTTAAATATTCTTTTAGGTTTGCCATCTTATATTTTTTTAAAATGGCAAAAAAGAAAGCATAATCTTCTGCAGATTTGTATTGCGTGGGATAATAACCAACGGTCTCTATTATCGAAGTACAAAACATTATTGCAGGATGTATTAACATCGAATTGAAATACATTTTTTTTGCGATTTCTTCATGATTCAATGGCAGATCAATTTTATACAAAAAGTTGTCATTACAATCTACCGCTATTACATTTGAGCCTACAATCTTGATTTCTGGATTTTCTTTTAAAAACTGAAACTGGATCTCGAATCTTTTTCCTAAACCAATATCACCGCAGTCCAGTCGGGCAATGTATTCGTATTTTTCTGCTTGAGCTATTTTTAGTCCGTGATTCAAAGCGGCTTCTATTCCTTCGTTCTGCTCTGAAATTTTAAAGAGAACTTTTCCGTTTGCTTTAAAAATTTCGGCTACCAAATCTTGATCTAAAGTAACTTTGCTTCCATCATCAACAACTAAAACATCTACGTTTTCAGTTGCATCAATTGCTCTTAGAGATTTTAACAAACCTTCAATATTATTAAAATATGGAATTAAAATAAGTACTTTATTCATCTCTAAATTTTAATGGTTTGTATCTCATTCTAATCAAAATAGCCAGACTCAGCCAAACGCCATACATTCTGAAAGTATCAATTTGAAGCCAATTTATATATAATCCTGAAAGAGAAATTAAAATTATAATTAATATAATTCTTTCTTCATCTTTTGCTTTCTTGAGTAATGTTTTTACTTCACGCAATGAAAAGTAAAGGAGCATTAAAAATAAAAAAATTCCAACTAGACCTGTTTCTGCCATTAAACGGGTATAAATATTATATCCTGGCGGGAAAGATTTCTCGTTTTTGTTTTTATAAAGTAATTCAAATTCGTAATTATTTCGTGTAGCCCAAATTGGATAATGTGTACGAATATGATACGCCTGCTGGCCAAAACCGACGCCAATAAGCGGATTTTCCTTGAAAACTTGCAAAGCCGCATACTGCATTCCAAATCTAGATTGATTGGAAACATTTTTGGTTAAGTTTTTTTTAAAGTCCAAAGAATCAATTTTCTCACTTATAGAACCTATGATTTTATCTCCGTTAAAAAGAAGCAAAAGACTAAAAACAACTCCAAATCCAATAACCGATTTTATAATGTAAGATTTAAAACGAGGATCTTTGTATAAAAATGTACAAAATATAAATAGCTGAATTAGAACTACTACAAGTCCAGTTCTGGAACCTGAAAAATAGGTCAGAAACAAAACGGCAAAGGCAGGAAGAAACTTAAACGGACTTTTGTGTGTTACTATATAACTGAACATCCAACCAGAAATGGTGATGAGATAAATCGCCAAAAATGGAGGTTCATAAGCTATTGAAGAAATTCTTGCTGACGTATGAAGTGATACTTCTAGAAAAGGAAAATAGCTGAATAAATTTAAGACTGGAAACAAAAATCCGAAGCCAAAAATTACAACCAAAGTCTCTAGAAATCCATATGCAAAGGCTACAATTAGTGAAAGTAAAAACACTTTTCTTATCTTCAAAAGAATTTCGGAAGCTCTCATTTTATAAATAACATTCCAATAAAGCAAAAAGAAAATAATGCACGAAAGCAGCAGCGAAAAGTACTGTCTCAAAAACCTATTAACACCTCCGGTATGCTTGAAATAATTTGAAAATACAGTATTTGCATTGCATATTGTAGTGAGAAGACACCAAAGTAAAAAGAATAATAATAACTGAAAAAGTGTGCTTTTGTACGGAATCGAAATTTTCTTCTCGGCTATACATTCTATCATCAATACTAAAAAACCTGAAAGAAAAAAAAGCGCTCCAGATTCTGTTTTAAATTCGCCTAAAAAAGAAAGTCCTTGATATTCATTAAATGAAAAAAAGAAAAAACCAAGAAAAAACAGAAAGGTATATATTTTGTATAATGGCGTTTTCATATACTTTCCTTTTTAATTTGACTATAAAGCAATTGCTTGCAAATAATACTTCGTAAAAACCAAATAATCAATATATTGGTCACTATCATTTCTATCGAATCAACAAAAATAAAAGTAAATACTAAAATAAGAACCGTTATTAGAACAATCAGTAAGTTTGCTTTTCTTAAGGTTCTTAAAGACGTTTTTGCTTCAAATGCGGCGCTTACAGATGAGGCGTATAATCTTGTAATTCCTGTAGTCAGCAACAAAACAATTATTCCTAAATAATGATCAAAAGGAAAATTGATGATTTTAAAATACTGCACAAAAAATGTAATGATACACAAACCAACTGACATCAAAATACCGAATAAAATGGTGTTTCTTAAAAAACGTTGAAAATCACTTTTTACGAAATTATTTTTAAAATGAATTAACTGTTTGAATCCTATATAACTTTGAATAATGGCAAATGGCGCCAAGAAAAAGGTGTTTAAATAAAAGAAATTTCCAAACTCCTCAAAAGTGTATTTGTGCTCTACGATAAAACGATCTGAAAAATAAATTAAGGAGAAAGAAGAAATAGAAATAAAGAAATGAAAACAAGATTCAAAAATCTGATTATTAGCTATTTCATTAGTAAATTTAAATTTTATTTTTCTAATTATGAATAAAAAATAACTCAGAAAACCAACAATTATAATTCCGGAAATTATCTTCATAAACAAATAAAAATCGGAGTAATTATAAATTAAATAAACGGTTGAAAGAAAAAACATTCCTATTTTCCAGCTGTTTGATAAAAGCTGTGATAATATAAAATTTGAATTTAAGCGCAATATCGAAAACAAAAATGTTGATCCGATAATTCCGAAACTTGAGAAAAATAAAAATCCCGAATTGATTTTAATTTCTGGATACCAATGTTTGAACAGAAATGTTCCTGCTGTAGCAGAAAAAAGGATAAAAAACAGAATTAAAAAAACTAAGGTTTTAGGAGTTTTAATCTGATATTTTTTTTCAGGAATAGAAAGGCGTAGAAAAACTTGTTCTGTACCAAAAATTCCAAAAACGTATATAAAAGAAAAATACGTCACAAAAATAGACAGATAGCCGTAAAGTTGAGAAGTTAGAATTTCTTTCAGAAAAATGTTGCAGACAAAAAAACACACCGCTCCAAACATCATTACCATTAAGGATGCATGCTGAAAAAAATATTTACGTGCGAGAGCTATCAATATGTTTTAATTAAAAAGGTTAATTCACTTTAAAAATGAATTAACCTCTGTGTTTTTATATCTATTTATTTACCAAATAGTTACAACTGTTTTCCTTCCAATTTTTCAAGCTCAACATATATCGCTGGCTTTGTATTAAAAATTGGGTCATAGTTCCCGTCTTTTTCTGTAAAAGAAGCTGTGCCATTTGTTTGGTCAAAATTTATAAAGTCGTTTGGTGTAAAATATTTTAATAAATCTTTTTGTTCTATTTTAAATATTTTGCCATTGTAACTCAAAGAAATTGAATTGATTTTAACAGGCTGCTGTTCTTTTTTTGAACTAATGTCGAAACGAATATCATTTGGCAAAATTCCTTCTGGAATACTAAAAGTTAGCGTTTGTGCTTCTGGTTTTCCTTTTACACCATTATAAACAGTGTTTTTTTCGTCAAAATAAGCTATTGAAGGATCTTTGTAAAAAAGAATTAATTCATCGTCTTTTTGTATGTTTAGATCAACAATTACATCAAAAGTATTGGCTTTTACTTCTTCAACAGGTTCTTGAACTTCTTTATTTTTGCAAGAAATAAAACATACAATTGCAAGCAGATTTATTAAAATAGTTTTCTTATTCATTATGGTAATTTTTTTGACAAATGTAATTTTTTTTGGTTTAAATAATTTAGAAAAATTAACTGCCCGAAAGGCTGTTTTGTCTTTTATAGAAACCAATAAAAAAGCGAACAAAAACAAACATTAAAATAAAAAGCAAAGGCAGCATATATTTAAAATAACTTCCGTATTTGGAGAACTCTATATTGATCGTGACACTACTTTCTTTGATTATTTTATCATAATTAATCAATTCGATTTTATGATTTCCCTGCTCTGTAATTAATAATTCTTTGGTTTTTATAATATCATTCAACTGCGTGTTTTCGTTATAATAAACCAGTTTATCATTTTTAGAAGTACTGTTTGTAGATTTAGAAAAATTGTCCAAAAGACCATCTATTTGTTTGATAATAGTATCATTCTTTCTCATTTTCATCTCTACATTTTGATACACCTCTTTTTGGATCTTGGCGTAATGTTCAGATGAATTAAAATATTTAAGAAAGGGCTGTACTAGTTTTTCTTCAGATATTTTGTTTTTTGTTGTTAAAACAATGGTTTGATACGTGTAATTTTTACTTGTTATATTTTCTTGAAGTACTTTTTTGATATCGCCATCTTCTGCCATTAATTTTATTAATTCAAAATTTTCAGGTTTGTTATTAATAAAATTATATACGTCGGCAATTGGCTTAATTTCTATATCTTTTAAATTATTAGCATCTTGAATTCCTAAAGTTTTCTTTAAAAACAAAGTGTCTTTTTCTCTAATTTTAGAATCAATCAGATCAATTTTAGAATACAAATAATCGGTGCTGCCAAAATTAGGCGCCACAATAATTTGATGCTGATAGCTTTTCTTATATTTTTCTAATAAAATACCTGTTCCAAATCCTAAAACAACTAAGAGCAAAACTATAACCCAATTTTTCACAAAGAATTGAATACTTTTAAAAATAGAGCTGCTAACTCTATTTAAAAAAATATTTATTTTCTGCGAAATCTGCATCAGATCAATTTCCTGATCTTCTTGATTTTGTGGTACTTTTGTACTCATTTACAGCGGTGCTTTAACATTGAAAATTTGTTCTAAAATTTTAATTGTAATCAAATAAGTTGGTTTTACACCCGTAGTTCCTAATCCGCCTGAAGCCAGCGTGCTTCCCGTTTCCAAAGGATTATCTGAAGCATAATAAGCGTAACGTACTTTAATATTCTGAGGAACACTTCTTCTAATTTTTGATGCCGCCTGAATCGCTTTTTGGTAATAAGATCCTTCCATTTCAAGACCAATTACACCCCAAGTCGATTCGTGGAAAAATTTCAATAAATCTCTGTTTTGCAATGATGTTCCTAAAACGGTAACCATTGCACCTTCATAGACATCAATGTCATTTCCTTCAAACATGGAGCCTGTAAGTTCATTTTCGAAGAAATAATTATCTGCCGTTCCTTCGTTGATATGCGCCGTCGGAATCATAATATCTCCTTTTCCGCCTTCTAGAATTCCGGCTTTACCCATAATCGAAACCGATTTTACATTTAGTAATGTTTCTTTTTTATAGGGTTTTAAAAGTTCATCAATGGTTTCGTAAGCCTGCTCTCCAAAAGCGTAATCCATTACGATAATTACTGGTTTTTCTTCGCCAACATTAGCGTGAGAAAATCCTGTTTTTGACCAGTCAATTTGCGCTGTATCAAAAATCTGAACGTCGATATTTGTTCCTGATGTGTCAGCTAACGAAATCATTCCGTTTTTAAACGCCAATTCTTCAACCTGACCTCTAATTTCTTTTGATCCTGAACTGCTTAATTCTTCGTAAATAAAGAAATCTGTTTTTCCTTTGAATTTCGTTTTCAACAAAGGCGTTGCAAAAATCGAATTCATCACACTGTGCATGTTCGCACTAATAACGTGAATTGGTCTTTGCAGTAAATCGTTTGCTTTTAGAACTTCTTTTATGTTTGTTGCCCAGATTTCTCCGTGAATGTGATGTCCTAAACGTTCACGCAAAACCGGACTAAAAGTTATGGTTCTTTTGTTGTTTTCAACAATTTCTTCGATCGCTAATTTTCCTAACCAATAAATAACGTGCAAGAAACGATCTGGTGCATTTTCAGATCCAAAAGCATCGTAAATATCTAAAACTTCTTCGAAAGTTCTCGCTAAAATATTGGCAACGTGCGAAATTGCTTTTTCTTTTTCAATCTGCGTCAGCTTTTTAGTCTGCATTACAGCTTGCTCCAATTTCTGCCAATCGCGCGAAACTTCCCCACCGTCATCTACCAAAACTCTATTTTTAATTTTATGAGATTCGATGAAAATGAAAGTCAAATGCGTCAAATTATCATAAATATCAGAACGCCCTCGAGTGATTTCGACGTTCATTTGTTCTTCGTCGATTCTGTAGCAATTTCTTCTTCTTTTTGGAGGAACAATTGCCTGAAAATGTGATTTAGAATAGCCTTCGTCTGAAGTTAAATTGATAAAACGACATTGCTCGATCCCGATTGGAAGACGCTCAATAACGTATAAAAGTCCGTTTAGTTCTACCTTTTCTTCTGCGATATTTCCGTAGATTTCCGGACGTAATGCTAATAATGATTCTCTTAAACTATCGCCCGAAACTCCCATTGGCTTGTAAAAACCACGGTTGAATAAATGGCGCATTGTAATGTACATTTTTTCTATAGCCGCAGAAGATTCCTGCGCTCTAGATCGTGATATATGTTTGGTTTCTTTCATGTGTTTTTAATTTGTAAATTCAAATGTAAGGATTTTGATTTTTACCTTTGAATCTTTGGTGTTATTTCTCACGTTTGTTGATTCAGGGCATGCCCTGAATCTGCAACGTAACCAATGAAAAATCATTTTGATTTTGATTCTCCTGTTTTAAATTTATCCTTTGTCCAATTTTCGGGATTTGAAACAATATAATCAGAAATTCTTTGATAATCATTATTGCTTCTTATGATATTATCATAAAATAATTTTTGCCATTGATGCGGATATCCCAATCTATTGGCGTTTTTTGTTACCGCAGATTTATAGGATCCTACAATAGACGAAATGGTGTTTTTTCCAATGTTTTGAAATCGTTGCGATCCGGGTATCGGCGATAGAGACAGGGCATGCCCTGTCTCCACAATATTGTCCATAACCGTATTATCAATATTATTTTGTTTATCGATAATCAAAATTCCGTGAATATGATTTGGCATGACCACAAAATCGCCCAGTTCGACATTATCATGGTGCATCGGAATTTGATGCCACAATAAATCGGCAATAATTCCGGCATGTGATAAGACCATTTTATTATTTCGAATTTCTCCAAAATAATGTTTCCTGTCTTGTGTACAAATTGTTATAAAATAGGCTCCGTTCCAGCCATAATCCCACCATTGCGCTCTTATCGAAGAAATACGATATTTATTTTGAAACTTTCCCTGACTCATTAATTTTTTACTTATTTCTCCAACCAAATTTATATGGATCAATAACTATTTAACAAGAGAAATAGTATCTAAAATTTTATCAAATTATCTGCAATTTTTCTATCATTTGATAATCTCGGAATTTTATTCTGTCCGCCCAATTTTCCTTGCGATTTCATGTAATCTTGAAATCCATTTTTAGAAACTTTGGTTACAACCACTTTCTGCAGCACATTTCCGGTAATTAAATCATCGTAATAAATGTTTTGCTTACGCATTGAATTATCAATTGTTTCGGCAAAAACTTCAAGGTTTTCTGGCTCATTTTCAAACTCAATCAGCCATTCGTGATATGGAAGTCCGCTTGACGGATTAATCTGCGGCGCAACCGTAAATTCGTTAATAACAATATTGGTAGATGCAACGGCTTCTTTCATGGCATTTTCTACTTCATTGGCAATGACGTGCTCTCCAAAAGCAGAAATATAATGCTTGATACGACCAGAAACTATCACACGATGCGGAAATACTGAGGTAAATTGAACCGTATCTCCAATATTATAACGCCAAAGTCCTGCATTGGTAGAAATAATTAAAACATAATTTACGCCAATTTCAACTTCACCAATTGTCAGTACTTTTGGATTTTCTTCAAAAAATTCATCTGCTTTTATAAACTCGTAGAAAATTCCAGAGTTCAACAATAAAAGCATTCCTTTTTCTTTCTGAGAATCCTGGTAGGCAAAAAATCCTTCTGAAGCAGGAAACAATTCGATACTATCGACTTTTCTGCCAATCAAATTTTCAAATTTGGCGCGGTAAGGTTCATAATTAACGCCTCCGTAAATAAACAAATTGAAGTTTTTGAATATTTCGCCTATCTTTTTTCCGCCGCTTTTTTGCTGTAAACGCTCAAAATACATTTGAACCCAAGACGGAATTCCCGAAATAACCGACATGTCTTCTTTAATTGTTTCGTCAACAATGGCATCTACTTTGGTTTCCCAATCGTCTATACAATTGGTTTCCCAAGATGGCATTCTATTTTTCTGTAAATATTTTGGAACAAAATGCGCCACGATTCCAGAAAGTCTTCCGAATTTGATGCCGTATTTTTCAGTTAGAATTGGACTTCCCTGCAGAAATATCATTTTTCCATCAACAAAATTAGCATTTCCAGTTTCGTGTATATAATGTAGAATTGCATTTCGAGCAGCTTCTACATGAAAAGGCATAGATTCTTTTGTAAGCGGAATATATTTTGCGCCAGAAGTTGTTCCAGAAGTTTTAGCAAAATACAACGGTTTTCCTTTCCATAAAATATCTGCTTCGCCTTTTACAACCTTTTCTATGTAAGGTTTTAAATCTTCGTAATCTCTTACAGGAACATTTTTTTGAAAGTCTGCAATCGTTGCTATTTGATCAAATTTATGATCTTGACCAAAACTGGTTTCTTTTGCCTTTTTTATTAATTGTTTGAAGATTTTTTGCTGCGTTTCGACTGGTTTTTTGGCCCAAGTCTGAGTCTCGCTATATATTTTACTGGCAAATAATCTTGCTGCTACCGCTTTAATTGACATTTTTTATGGTATTATTTTTTGTCGCTTTTCTTTTTTTCTTGAGATTTTGGCTGTTCCTTTTCAGCTTTCGCCACTTCATCTCTTAATTCTAATTCAGCTTCAGAAGTTTTCATATTAAAATCTGAGGGATTTTCGACTGTTTCTGCTAAAATAGAATCTTTATTAAACTTTGAATATTCAACTTCTCCTTTCAAAACTTTCTGAATTCCTTTTATATAAGCTTCATTTTGTTTTAAAGCTGTTTCTAAAGAATCTGATTTAATTGCCAGCTTGGTTGCATTTCTTTTTAACTCCGTCGAAGAATATCCAGGAATAAACTCTCTAAGCGGTGTAAAGGCAATTATAAAAGTTGTTATTAGAATTAAAAAAATGCCTCCTAAAGTAAACGTTACAAAGACATTCATTAAGTTAAGTTTAAGCGAAAAAATTTCTTCAAAAGTATCTTCATTCAATATAATCAATCGATTTTTTATGAATAATTTTTTTCTTAAATCCTTTTTCTTTCTCTTCTTCATTTTACTTCTTTATGCTAGCAAATATAGTAATTAATCAGAACGATAATGATCTGTAAATTTCTATGAAGAGCTATAATTTACGATTTTATAAAATATTTAACGTGGTCTGCGACAAATATTTTAAACTAAAAATACTTCTATTTCGTATATTTCTATATACCTTTGCGGGATAATATAAGAAAAACAATCTGCTTCGGCATTAAATATACAAATCATGGGAAGATTAGGTCTAACAGAAATCCTTGTAATAGTAGGTATTGTGATTTTACTTTTTGGAGGTAAAAAAATTCCAGAATTAATGAAAGGTTTAGGAAGCGGAATTAAGGAATTTAAAAACGCTGCTAAAGACGATCAACCTGCTGCAGCTAAAAAGCAAGAAGAAGAACCGAAATTATAAATTCGTAAAACTTATTAAGAAATCCCAAATTACAAAAAGTAGTTTGGGATTTTTTTTGGTCTGAAATCAATCTTCAGAAAAACTTCATTTGTACTTATAAGTCTTTTCCCAGAAAAAAAATAAAAACAACGTAGTTATACGGTTTTTATTGTTCTTTTAACAAAATATTATCATTTAGTGTTTCCTTTTACTACTTTTACTTCGAATTTTAATTGAAAAGCAGGGAATTATGATTGATTCGACACGTAGAAGTTTTATTAAAAACTTGAGTATAGCTGGAACTGCAACCTTATTTAGCAGTTCACTGATTGCTCAAAATTCCCTTAATGATTTTTGGGATTTAAACCATGCAAATGATGAAAATATTTTATCCAAATTTTCGAAATTGGCTGCTTCAAGTACTTTTCTATTGGATATTTCTCTTCAAGAATGTTACAATAATTCCATTATAACTTGGCAGAAAAACGGATATGAAGCTTCTTCAGATACTTGTTATAGTTCAGCGGACGGACTTCTAAAAATGTTTCCAATGCATCTTCATACCGAAGAAACTGGAAAAGTTGATGACATTTTAATGTGTTTTGGGAAAAATTCAAATGGAGAATGGAAATCATTAAGATCATTATCCGGGTTTGATTTGGAAGCTATAACAACTGCTATGAATGATTTAAAAATACATAGTCATGAAGTTAATTTATCTCATTATTTATTTCCTGCTCCCACACAACAATTTAATCCGTATGGTTTTGATACCAAAAGAGGAAGCGTTTCATTGCAAACTATATTAACTCCCGAGCAAACGGCAACTAAAATTATCATTAAAGAAGGGAATGCTATTGTTTATCAAAAAGAAGTGATTTCTAAGCATCTTTTGATTGCTAATTCTTTTAGCATTTAATAAAAATATTTCTAAGAACTTGTAAATAAGTCAAAATTATGGCCGAACCATTTTTATCTGAAACTCGTATTATGTCATTTAATTTTCCGCCAAAAGGGTGGGCATTATGCAATGGACAATTTTTACCAATAAATCAAAATCAAGCATTGTTTTCATTATTAGGAACTATGTATGGTGGAGACGGGAGAGTTAACTTCGGATTACCTGATTTTCGTGGCAGGATTCCCATTCATACTGGAAATGGGCATACATTGGGCGAAAAAGGAGGAGAAGAAAATCATACCTTAACTAATGCTGAGATGCCTCAACATAATCACATCCTAAAAACTAAAACAGATCAGTCAAATACTAATATTCCTGCTGCTTCAAATTTTATAGGAAGTACTGCTCCAAATTTAGTTTATAGTGGTCAAAGTCAAAATTTAACTGCTATGAAATCTGAATCGATTTCAAATGTAGGTGGTAATCAACCACACTTAAACATGCAGCCTTTTTTAACTTTGAATTTTTGTATTGCCTTGCAAGGAATTTTTCCAAATCAAATTTAACTATTAATAAGACAAAATATGGCACAACCTTACGTTGGTGAAATTAGAATGTTTGCAGGAAATTTTGCTCCTGTTGGATGGATGATGTGTGAAGGACAATTAATTTCTATTTCTGAGAATGAAACATTATTTCAATTAATAGGCACCACTTATGGTGGAGATGGTGAAAGCACATTTGCATTACCAGATTTACGAGGAAGGGTTCCTCTTCATATGGGAACATCTAGTTCTGGCACAACTTTTCAAATAGCACAAACAGGTGGGTTGGAAGAGATTACTCTTACAACAAATCAAATTCCGTCGCATAATCATGCATTAGTAGCAACAAGCGATTTGGCAGATTCTGCAAGTTCAGCAAACGCTCTTTTCAGTACGAATCCGCCTGGAAGTAAAATGTTTTCAAGTGCTACTCCTACCACTCCCTTGAATGCATCAATAATAGCACCTAACGGAGGAAGTCAGCCACACACAAATTTTCAACCTTATTTGTGTATAGATTTTATTATTTCACTGTTTGGTATATTTCCTTATCAAACCTAGAAATATAAAAATTTTTAATTCTTTTTAAATAAATAAAAACAATATATATGGATCCATTTGTTGCCGAAATACGCATTTTTCCATTTAATTTTGCGCCAAAAGGCTGGGCATTTTGTGATGGACAAATATTACCATTGTCTCAAAACACAGCACTTTTTTCTTTATTAGGAACCACTTACGGAGGTGATGGAAAAAGTACTTTTACTCTACCAAATTTACAAGGATGTGCTCCCATGCATCCTGGACAGGGACCTGGTTTATCTCTACATGATTTGGGTGAAATAGGAGGAAGTGATACCGTTACTCTGCTGGAATCAGAAATTCCATCACATACTCATTCCTTAATGGCTGCTAATTTTAATTCTCAATCAACTTCTCCTACTAATAATAGTTTGGGACGAGGAAATCCTATTCGAGTTTATACTGCAACTGGTCAAGATGCAAATATGGGACAAAATGCCATTGCAGTAGCAGGCGGAAATATGCCTCACAATAATATGATGCCTTATTTGACCATGAATTTTTGTATTGCTCTTCAAGGAATTTTTCCTGCAAGAGGATAAAATAATAGCATTTTGGAATTAGAAATAAAAGATATTCATCTTCGTAATATTCAAGAATATGATCTTCCTATTCTTTGCGAAATTTATGGCAGTACTCGTAAAGAAGAATTAGATAATGGAACAAACTGGAATGATGAACAAAAAAGACTTTTTATTGAACATCAATTTAATGCACAACATGAATATTATCAGAAAAATTATTTAGGTGGAAAATTCTATGTAATTGAGAAAGAAAATATTTCGATTGGAAGATTATATATTGATTTCTTCTTTGAAAAAAAAGGCATACGCATTATAGATATTGCCATATTACCTCAATGGAGGAATAATAATATTGGAAGTTCTATTTTAAATGAGATTCTAAAAAAGGCCGTTGATAAAGATTTAAGCGTGACCATTCATGTTGAAAGTTTTAATCCTGCTATGGAATTATACAAAAGATTAGGATTTAAAAAAATAAGTGAAACAAATGGGGTGTATCATTTAATGGAATGGAATCCAAAAGAAATAAAAAATAACGATTAACGAGATTATATGGATATATCTTTACTTACTGTAAATAACTTTAATTCATTACTTAATACAATATTTGTCATCAAAATTTCGGAAGAGATTGAGCTTGACGCGGAATTAATTTCGGTAACTGAATTCAATAATTATTCTCCATTAGATAGAACTCCATTTTCTTTAATTTTTCGTACCAATCAAAAAAATGAATATTACGAACAGGGTATTTTTTTAATTATACATCCTGATAAAGGCAATTTAGAATTATTTCTTACCCCGCTTGGTTTTGATGAAGTGGGAATGAAATATGAAGCAATATTTTCTTAGTTAAGCCAATTTAAAGCAAAAAAAATGAAAAATAACAAACTCTTAGTTGTAATAATATTATTAGGATTTCTAAGTTTCGGAATGAAATACAATACTATTATTAAGAATAATGTTGTTGCTACTATTGTCGAAAGTTTAACAAAAGCTGAAACTGCTTTTATTGATCAAAAAGAGGAAAATGAAGTTAAAGAATCTAAAAGCAAAGCAAAAGAAACTAGTGCACCTGTAGTTGCTGCAACTGTTACTGTAACAAATGCTGTAGCCGTAAATGGTGGTGGAAATGCAAAGCCTGGTTCTCAACTAGATTATACTATCACTATTTCAAATAGTGGTACAGATGATGCTACGGGATTGAGTTTTCAGGATGTACTAGATTCTAACTTAACCTTGGTTACAAATTCTTTTAAAGCTACTCCAATTGCAAACAATAATTCCTATTCCTGTATTGGAAATGTTGGAATTACTGTAGATACAGCCGGAGGAGTTTTATCAAACGATGCAAGTCCAGATGGAACTACTTTGACTGCTACGGTTTTAACTCCTCCAGCAAACGGAACTGTTAATCTAAGTCCAAATGGTTCTTTTACTTATAATTCGAATGCAGGATATTCTGGTACAGATAGTTTTACTTACACTGCAACAACTGGAAGTGGAAAAACATCTACAGGTACAGTAAATATTACGGTGTCTACTCCCATTGTTTTTGTTAACGGTAGTGCTCTAACAACTGGAAATGGTACTTTAGCAACTCCTTATAAAGCACTAAATAGTGTTACAAATTCTGGTACGAGTCCGATTTTCATTTATTCAGCTGCAGCTACTCCAGCAGGAATTTTAACATTAAATGATAATCAAAAAGTAATTGGTCAGGGCGCAACTACAAATTTAGTTTTTATATTAAATCTTACTGTACCAACTTACAGTAATGCACTGCCTTCAACAGGGGGAACAAATCCTACTATTGGCGGAATAAATTTAAAATTAAACAATGATATTCAGGCTGTTGCTATGACTGGAACTTTATCTGGAACGAATGTTGGAGCTTTAAAAATCAAAAATGCTTCTATAAATGCAACAACGCAAGCTATAGCAATTAGTGGTGGAGGTAGTATTGATTGTAATTTTACAAGTGTTTCTGCAAGCGGAAGCGTTACAAAAGGAATTTCAGTTAATTCGCCTGGAACCTTTCAAATTACGGGAACAGGAACTACAGCTGGATCTGGAGGTACAGTACAAAATATAACCGACAGAGGTGCTGAGTTTATTTCATGTTCAAGTGTTACGCTAAAAAACATGAATTTTACTAATTCAAGTACATCTGGTGTAAATTCAAATGCTACTAATCCTCAAAACGATAATACCAATTCTAATGCAGCATTGCATTTTAAAACAATATCGGGAAGCGTTACATTAGATAAAATTTCGATTTCTGGTACTACAAACTCAATGGGAATAAACCTAAACAACGTTAACAACTTCGTATTAAGTAATAGTACAATTACGGGTTGTGGAAGTGCAAATAATGGTAACCCAAATGTAGGAGGAATATTTGCCCTCGAATTAAAAGGAACATGTTCTATAACTAATACTAATGTAAATGATTCATGGGGACGCGGCTTTTTTGGATATAATGGAATCTCTCAAAACCCTACTTTAAATCTTATCGTTACTAATTGTCAGTTTAAAAACACTTCAAGCAGATCAAATGGAGACAGTAACTTTATTTTTGAAGCAAAAGGAACTTCAAACAATACGTTAGTTTTTAAGAAAAATGACTTTTCTTTTTCAAAAGCAACAGGTTTGGCTTTAAACTTTAACGGATCTTCTGTAAATACTGTTCAAATTGGAGGACCTATTACGACAGATGCTAATATTATTAATGCATCAACAAACAGTCCTGGAAGCAACGGTTTGTCATTGCAAGTAAATGGATCAGCAACAGCTACTTATAATATTGTAAATAATACTATAAAATCGAGCTATGATGCTTTATCTGCTTGTAGCATAGGAAATCAGGGCTCGGGAACTATAAAAGGACGCATAAATAATAATACTATTGATGCAGGTTTATCAATTGGAAATGGAATAACCGTTTCTGCCTATGGAAATGCTAAACATATTACAGAAGTTGCAAATAATACAATTACGAATGTAAAAAACTACGGAATTGTATCTGAAGCAAATGATAACGCTACTCTAAGTTCTGGTAGAATTGACGCAACAATTACTGGTAATAATATATCAGTAGCTAATAATGCTTATACTCATATTGGAATTATTGCCTATGCTGACATTGCATCAAGTACAATGAAAAGTGCTGCAAAAGTTACAGGAAATACCGTTAACGTCGCAACTGGATTAGTTACTGGAAATTTTGATGTCCTTTCTCAAGGTATTAATTCTGAAGTCATTTTAGATGGTTTTCCTGTTTTTGCTCCAGGTATGCAAAACACTAATAATTCTTCTCAATTACAGGATTTCTGGAAAGTAAATAATAATAATACAGGAACAGCATTTCACGAACCTGCATACACAGGAAAAATAATTTCTGGTATCGTGATAGCCCCTGATAATGGAAATGCATCAAAAATGGCTCCTCAAAATAATCAAGAGGGAGCGACTCCAATTCCAGAACCCACAGTTAATAACATCAATACTATTGCTAATAATTCGAATACAGCTAAAAACGCTGCCGTTACCGCAACAGCAACAACAATTTCTGCCGGACCATTTACTTTAGGTGCTGGAAAAAATACCATAATTACTTTTAGCGCAACGATTAATGCTGCTGGAACATTGCCTCAAAATACTTGTTCTGTTACAAATCAAGCAACGGTAAGCGGGTCTAATTTTGCAACTGTAAATTCAAACATTACTACAACATCGATAAAACCATCAAACGCTACAGTTACAACAGATACGCAAAACATTCCTTGTTTAGGTAGTACGGCTGTTAATTTAAATGCAACTTGTCCATTAGGCACAACAGCAACTTGGTATACGACAATGACTGGAGGAACAAGTTTTGCCAATGGAGCTTCTGTTTCTGCGACTCCTACTGCAAACAATACTACTTATTGTGTGGCATGTGAGGCTGCTTATTGCGCAAGTGACAGAGTTTTGGTAAAAACTGTTACTGGTACGCCATCAACTTCAACTACTCAGACTGAAACTGCCTGCGATAGTTATACATGGGCTGTAGATGGTACTACATACACTAATTCAGGTACCTATACTAATACTGTAGGATGTGATACTAAAATTCTAAACCTTACAATTACGCCTTCAACTATTGCAGCAGATGAAGTGGTTGCAGCATGTGATTCGTATACCTGGGCTGCAAATGGTACAAAATATACCAATTCAGGAACTTATACTAATAAAGTTGGATGTGAAACCAGAACT
>NZ_CAMLIX010000045.1 GCF_946479975.1 uncultured Flavobacterium sp. | reverse complement strand
CAATTGTTCCAAATATTCTTACTGCTAAATAGTATTCATATGGAAAAGTAAAAAAGCATCCAGTGAAAAGTATAATTAGTAAAACCTTAAAAATGATTTTCATTACGTTTAGATAATTTATTTTATTATATTTCGACAATGTATCTATTCTAAGCTCTTTTTACGTTGGTTTCTTCACAATAATCTTTAGAAACATCTTCTAGTCTGTGAAATAACGAAAGTACGAAAAAAAATTACCTGTAGTTAATGGGCAATTTGTTACACCATGACTAAAAAGTATCAACAGAATCTGTGCTAATTTGATCTACATCTTCTGAATCATCTGCAAAAATTTTACTGATATCATCTAGCATTTCTTCTATTTTAGTTTTTTCATCATCTTCAAGACCAACAAATTCTACTTCATCAATTTCTTTATTTTTGAGCAATTGATTTACCATTTCTGTATATGTAAAATCTGTCAAGATTGTACCTGTATGTATTTGCGCCTTAATATCTCCATTAGCTTCCTTTGTAAATAACAATCTCATGATTCACTATATTTTTTTAAATTATACTTCTTTACTCTTTTTTTTATAGAGGACTTTCCTCCATCAGTAATTTCAGCTATATAATCAACAACATTTTTTCCATCGATTTTCCCCTCCAATTCACATGATTTAATAACAATTTTATTATCTATATTTCTGCACAAAATTATATTTTGAGCGTCTGCTAGCATCGGAATTGTAGCATTATGTGAAACTAAAATAACTTGCTTTTTTTCCTTGATCTTTTTTATAGCGTTTACAAGCCCTTTATTGATATAATTTGTTGCTAAATTATCTTCTGGCTGGTCAATTATAATTGGAGAAATATCTTCCTCGTAACCAAGTATTAAGTCTAAGATTACAGATGTCTTCCAACCTGGACTCAACGAATCAAAATCTTTACCTTCTTTAGTTATTATTTTATATTTTTTCCTATTTATATTTTCGAAATCTGTATATATTTTTTTTTCAAAATCTTCATAGCCATAAACTTTTGGGGTTTGTTTTTTATGATTTTCTTCAAATAAAATATTTGGAGTTATATTTTCAAATTTATCAATTTTAACTTTTAAATAGTGATTAACAATTTCTATGAATTTATCTTTGTTTAATTTGAAATCATTTTCTATGTGAAGTTTATGTCCCATTGATTCAATGATTTCCGAACCAAAATTTAAACTGTAGCATGATATTTTTATAAGTATTTTATTAAATTTTTTATATGCTCTTACATACGTTTTAACTGTTTCTAACACTTTTTCAAAATGTTGTTTTTTACTTTGATCTTCGGAATTATTTTCTCTTAATAGATCATCGAATTCCTTCTTATAATTATTAATAATTTTCCTTGTAGAAATTTCTTTTGAGTAGTTTGCATAAGCTAATTTTAGTTCTTCTTTTATTTCTTGTATAAGATTTGGGTTGTGGTTAATGAATGGGAATCGAGTTAAAAAATTATCAATGTCATCCAAATTTTCTATATATTCTTCAAATTTAGATCTGTTGAATTCTAATTTAGTTTTTTCAGAATCACTAGGTAATAAATCCTTAAAAGGATTGGACTGTAAATTATTTTTTACTATTAATCTAGAAATAATAGGTATCGTATTTAATGTTTGAATTTCCCTATCTATTATTTTTACTTGTTTAATTAAATCTTGAATATCCTGTTTGAATGCCAATAAACCTTTGCTAATTTGTTCTTTTACCTCTTCATCCCCTGGAAAAACATTTTTAATAATATCAATATCATCAATTTTGTTCTCTGACACATTATTAACTACTGTCATAATATAATTTTGAGATAAAAAGTGTGGAGTCATTCCAGATGGATTCTTTATAATAACTTTGTCTACTTCATACTGCTTTAGATAAATAGACTCACCAGCTGTCATTGTGATATTTTTATGTATGGAATCCACAAGTAATGACTTACCGCTTGAAGAACTTCCAATGATCACATTTAAACCAGATTTCAGTTCTACATCAATCTCGATGTTATGTTTATTAAGAGAAACACTCTCTATATTCTCTGACCAAAATTGAGGTTTAATTTCAGAATAAATTAACCTTGAGGATTCTGACAATGACAACCTTAAGCCATTAAAGGTTGGTAGTGCGAGCATCCATGTTGGTATATATGGGTTCTGGTCTTTTCCGTTCGGATATAATGTTGGATTATAATTATCACTACAGGTTATTAAATTAACAAATTCATTGATTCCTAGTTTCACAAAATACTCTTGCGTTCTTTCTAGCCCCTTATTTCCTCTTGCTGTAAAACCATCAAACTGATTGTAATAAATACTTTTTTCTAAAGTTGTATCAAATTTGATTCCTTGAGGTATAGAGGTGTCAAATGTTGCGTGTGATTGTCCACCATGAGGCAATAAAATAAATTCGTAATTATCGAATTCATTAATTACTTGTTGAATTGTTGGAATGCTAGGATCTAATTTTTCAACAATTTTATTTGGATAAAGTTTATCCAATTTAGCATTAATATCATCAATAAGAACATCTGTAATATCATCCACATCAAAATAAATATGACAATGATAAGCAGGGCAGGCATCGTAGTTTTTAATATGAAGTTCAATTCCCAAAATTATATTGACACCCAGTTGTAATGCTTTCAAATATGCACATTTATTAACAGCATTATGATCGGTCAACGAAATTAGAAAATCTGAGTTATTAGTATATTCTTTAATTTTGGCTATTAAAGTTTCAACCGAGTAATTTGCATCCAAGTTATTTGGATTATCAGAAGTGTGTATGTGGATATCTACAAAGATTGGATTCATGAATATTGCGTTTTATATGATTTTCCTTATTTTTTAAATAGCTATCTAATTGATTATATTATCGCCTCAATTATAACATCAAGCAATGAAAAGACTTAAGGATATACAATACTACATAAAAAAAATAGACAGAAATTACGGATTTCCATAATCTAGATATTTTTAAATGTATAAAAATTTACGCTTTTAATTCATTTTTACTTTAATATTGAGTTTAAACCGATGAGTATTATAAAGCAATCATCTGTTATAATTTTATCAAAAAAGCAAAAAAAGCAAAGAAAGATATTGGACACAGCCAGAGAAGTGCGCATAACATTTTTCTTCGTTCCTCAAAAAAATGCCCTTCGGGACTTATAGCACTTCAACTGTCTGATTGTCCAATTCAAGACTGCTTTCTTTTTTTCTTTTCTTTTAGAAATATTTTCGACAGATATCACCTTCCTAAACACATAAATGCCAGTAAATTAAAAACAAGAATTAAAGATTTTACTATATATTTATTCTCTAAATAAAACAGGATATTTCAAATTCTATAATTCATTGCTTATGAATCGTCCCAAAATTCTTTTAAGTCTCTTATTTTTCGCAATAATAACTTTTTTATATCGCTATGAAAAAAGAAAGATTTTGGAAAAGGAGCTTTCCCGTATTAATAAAGAAATTTATTTAAAAGAGGTTTACTACAAAAAGAAATTGAAAGAGTTTGAAGAGCAGGAAAAGAAACATAAAAAGCTGACTGACCAGCTAAAATCAGAGCTGTCAATTAAATGATATTTTTATGATTTTCAAAATATCTTTATTATAACATCCTATTTTTATAGAGTTGTTTAGTAAACACTAACAGCCAACAGCTATCATGCGTAAAATTTACTTAGGATAGGAATCTTCAAAACATAGAATTAATTTAGTATTTAGACTTTTAAAATTCTTCAAGATGCCACGTTCCTGCATCTAGCAAGATGAACGGTTGTTTAACAAGCGCCTATCTTGCCACCCATTGCCTCGGAACTCGGCGGTGGAGAAACTTAAAGCAAAGAGATTGCAAGAGTTAAAATATGATGACAAAAATTCTTTTGTTATTCCGTTTTAACCTTTAATAACAGTTTCAGCAATTTTCTAAAAGCGTTTTTCTGCTCTTTTATTTCATCGGTTTCCAGCAATACATTCATAATTTCCAAATCCCTTTCATAATCCCAGACAAAAATTCTAAGAAATCCAGACCCCCAGAAGTCAATATTCCCACCAATTTTTCTTGAATTAAATTCTATTTGATTAAGACTCCCAAAATCGCCTTCTTCCCAGTATTTATGTTCAGTTTTAAAACCTGTCATTTTTGGTTCAACAAAATCTTTAAACCAAAAAGAATCTTTTGCTGCATAATCCAGCAGTTCATTTAAAAATAATTTGGAAACACTCATAAAATTTCAACCATAAATTGCCTACTAAAGTACTTTATTATAATCATATCAAACAAGTCTTAAAATTGTTGATAGATTGCATTAATTTCCAGTACTTATTTTAGTTCTAAATTTTTAAGAATCACTGCCAGCGAGTTCCGAGCAGAGAGGCAGCAAGATTTTTGGTTGTGATACAACCAGACATCTTGCAGATCGCAAAACACAGCGATCTTGAAGCTGTTTTTAATCAGTAAAACAAAAAATAAATCTCGGAAAATTAAAATCCGATCAAGTTTTATATGCTGCAAAAAGATCAAAAAAAAACGTCATTTATTTAACCCAAATTAAAATTTATGAAAAGAAAAAAGAGAAAAAGAAAGCCCTTAAAAAAAGGATTTCAGACAAAGAAAATGCTATAAGTCCCGAAGGGTTTCATCGCGAGGAACGAGGCATGAAATTATGCGCATTTTCTTTGTCTGAAATCCTATAAATTTGCTTGCTTTTTTTCTTTTTACATACTTTAATTTGAAACTAAAGCAAAAAAATAACGGTGCAGAAATACACCCTTAACTATGTCTCCAATTTTCGTTAGTACATCCAAGTTGTTCTTGGTAGTATACCTAACCGAGAAATAAAGTGTTTAATAATACTAAAGTATGAATGTTTTCAAAATTTCAACAAGAGTACTTGATTAAATTTGTGTTGTGTTATTTTTTATATTTAAAATCATTCCATTGGTTGGTTATATCTGCACTATGAATTTTAACTCCTAATCCTAGTATATCTTTGTTTGTAAGTGTGTATTTTTCAATTTTACCAAATAAATTGCCAGAACTATTATTTTTTACTAATTCATTTTTATTAATTTCTTTATCCACATTATCATAACCAACAGAGTTTCTTGCGTTAAAGAAATATTCGATTATTATTTCTTTTGGTTTATGTACTTGAATTTTTTTAATTTGAGTTCCAGAAAAAGCAATAAAATCATTTAAAATTATTTGTTTAGAGTCATTAGGCTGCCAAATTTTTTTATGTATAATTATGTGTTTTTTCAAATAATTGAATTCTGAATTATTGTATTTAAATATAACTCGTGTAATTATTTCTGCATCTTCAATTTTTTCATCTGTATTATTTTTTATAGATAGAAAAGTTTTTATAACCTTTAAATGGTCTAAAAAAAGTTTTTTAATTTTTAAATTTCTTAAGTATTCATTATGAATATCTTTTTTTTCGTAGTCTGTTAGTTCATATTTGGGGGAATTAAGTTTTTCTTTTTCTGAAATGTAGTTATACAGACCAGCTTCTTCGTAAAGTTGAGACGATCTATTGATTTCATAGAGCATTTCATCTTGAGAAAGTAAAGGTTTAGCACCAGTATTAAGTAATTTGTGTTTTCTTTGGAATCTAGCTTCTTTTCTTCGGTTTTCTTCCTTTAAACGGATACTATTGAGTTCATTTTCGATTTTTTGGTTTATTCCTTTTATAATTTCATTCTCGTATTCATAAAGTTTTGATTTCTTTAATTCATATATTAGTTCGTTTTCCGAATCTAAAAAATGCTGATTCCGATTTTTTACATATTTTTTTACTATTTCATTTTGTGAATAGGTATCTCCTGAAAGCACTTCAGTGGAAGATTCTTCTGTAGAAAATGGATTAGAATTACATGAGTATATAATTAATAAAGGTAAAATTATTATAAGCTTCTTCATCTTAATTTAATAGAATGTTTTTTTTTAGATTATAGCTTCTTGACTAAAAAAGAAAATATTTTAAAATATAAAGTAAATAAAATAATTTTTAAATTAGTAAGTATTATGGAAATTTATTTGGCATGATTCTAAAAAAAAAAAAGACCATCTCAATTTTGAAATAGTCTTTTTTAAATATTTTTTTATGAGTTTTATTCTTCCATATAGGCTTCAATAGGAGCACAGCCAATATTCTATGAAAAATAGGGTTCTTTTAAGATTGATGGTTTGCTATCTTGGTAGACATAAAAAAAACCGCTCATTTCTGAACGGTTATTTTTTTTTATTCTCTGCGATTAACCTTTATTATTACAGGTATTACAGTTACTAGTTGATGATAGGAGGAGGAACAGGAAACATTTTGTCAAACTCATCAAATTTTACTTTCCTATCTATTGGTTTTAACTGTTTGTATTTTTGCAAATTGTCCATCCACTTTTCAAATATCCAAAACTTTTTAGAACCTTTACCACCATGAAGCATTAATCTTTTTTTGTCAATTGAAAAAGCTATTGTTGTTCCATCTTCTATTTGATTATTGGAAATAACTGAATCCTTGATAGGAAATTTAAGTTCGCAGATTAAACTATCTAATATTTTCTTCTCATTCTGTTCAAGTATAAAATAGTTTAATATCTTTTGTTGAAACGGATTATCGTTTAAATAGTAAACAGTATCTGAAGAATTAAATTTTAATCTATAAATCATTTTTATATTTCCTTTTGAATAAGTAAAGTTTGTATAACAACCCTTCTTTTCCTTTTCACAACCACAGAATAAAACTAAAATTATTATTGAAATAAGTTTTTTCATTTTTGAAATATTGTTTTAATAAATTGTTTATTTTCTGAACATTTTCTTCTGCATATTTTGGCACAAGTCTCCAGTAACATTCTGGCGCTTGGTGAGGTTGGGGATTTAAGGTGCGTAATTTTTCTATTAAGCACAAATTTCCAATTACAAAAAAAACTTCAAATTAAGCCTAAAACCCCAATCTCGCCAAGTGACTGGGTTTACTATTTACGTTAAATACTTTTCTAATTCTTTATCAATTGTCCAAGGAATTTCAGTTTCAAATTCAATTTGTACAAGATTATTTCCGCCTTCAAAAAATGCTAAAGCACTACCGAAGCGAAATCCAATATTAAAATTTTCTCCAATTTTTGTTAAGTCAAGTGTAAGACTATTTTCTCCTGATGGAACTTCACAGTTTTTACCTATAAATTCTCCTTTAAAATGAAACCAACCACCATAAAAATGTAATCCGTTTTTCTGTTTACAATATCTAGTTACTTCACTTTCTTTTCTATAGTCAATTCCAATTTCTAAAAACAGATTTTTAATTTCTTCGGGAAAAACATTTTCACGATCATTTGAATAGTTTTTACACTCATTACAAACACAACTGTCAGCATTACCTATTTCAACCTTTTCATAAGTTGATTTTGTCAATTCTTTATCTACAATAAGTTCCCAGTTTTTGAATTT
Source organism: uncultured Flavobacterium sp. (assembly GCF_946479975.1). The sequence continues at coordinate 16,231 of NZ_CAMLIX010000045.1, read as the reverse complement.
TATTGTTTTCATTCTGCTTTTAAAAATCGAATTTGATTATTTATCCTGCTGTAGCCCTGCCGCTAACGTTGTTGTAGCGGTTGGAAGAGGTTTTTTTTATGCTCTTCCGTTTATGTTTAATTTGTTATAGTTTTTCTTTGTCAAATTTAGTATTACACCGAAATAACAATCTCCCCCGTCATTAACCATGCTTATTTGATACTTAAATTCTTCTTTATCAAAATTTTTATTACAACTACAAAACACGTAAACTTCGATTTCATTTTTTGAATTTTTAACCGAAATACATTGTTTATTATATTTAGTTAATTGTTTTGTTAATCTTGTTGAATTTTCCTCAATACATTTATTTAGTATTGAATCGATTGTTTTTAAATCAATTTTCTTTAAGTCATATGATTTTACGTTTTCTGAAAAATAATTGTAATAACTTGGATTATAAGTAAAAAAAGCAAAATCTTGATTGTTCAATAAATCAGAACTATTTTTAAGAGTAATTTTAGTCTCCTTTAATTTTAATTTTAAAGGCATTTTACCATTAAGGAACTCAATAAAGTTATTTTTTAATACTGCATTATCACAATCTAAATAACGAAAACCATATCCTAAAAATTTAATTGTGTCTTTGCTAATTAAATATTTACCATCATATTTTTCAATCTTTTCATAACCTGAACTTTTTTGACTTATTGTAAACGTATAAGAACTGTCTTTATAAAGCTCTAATTTCGTATAATCTCCACTTAATTCATAAATATGTTCAGCTATCAAAATTTTTTCTTTTGATTTTTTTTCAATGTTTCTTTTCTGATTGCATTGAAAAAATAAAATAGAAACAAATATTAATATTATACTTTTAATTTCTCTCATTTTCGTTTTTGAAAATCTCTGCCAACTTGTTTATATGTCTGATTACATAGAACTTACCTGCCCTATGTAGAGGCGCTATGTCTGACAATTGCTAGTGTTATTTATTTTCAAAAATAGGTTTTTTATTTCATAAACCTTCAAATGTATTTTCTATTTATTGAATACTTTTCGTGATGACATGAATGAAAATGTCGATGGTCTTGATACTTTAGAATTAGCACGGAAGCGATTGTAAGTAGACCTACAAAACTCAAATTATAAAACTAGACATCATTCAAAATCTTTAAATCTTCCAATAAAAGGTTCGAATTCTGTACCGCCAAGGTCACTATAAAAAAGGAAAGCCTGCAAAGTATATATTTTGCAGGCTTTTTTTGGTTCGAAAATGATTATCAAATTTTTTATTTTTTTGCAACGTCAATGTTTACGGCAGATTTTGGTTCGAAGTCCGTCAAGGATCTAAAATTCTGGAGTAACTTTTTAGTTGCATATTGAAAATAAAGTTATTAAGTTCACTTTGTCAAATAACCTTAAAAATCTTGAAACAACAAATAATAAAAAAAATATCGACGGAAAGCGGTGAAAATGAATTTCAAATCCGTCTGCTTAAAAATGATGGAGTTGGACTTTTGACAACTAAAAGTGAAGAAAACTATCTGATCCTTGACAGTTTAGACTTCTGGTATGATTTAATACAAAGCGAGTATCCAAAAAAGAAAAAATGCAGTTGTAAAAACGAGTGGTTTAAGGTTGCATTTAATTATATACCAAGACTCGGAACGGATGATTTTAGGGAAATACAAATTGTAACAACTTGCATTCTTTGCAATAAAATTTCTAAACCAATTTCAATAGACATTGATTATTCTCCAACTGAAGAATTAATTGAAAATCCTATTACTTTTTGTCCGAAGCCAAAGTTAAAATATAAATTCCAAGAATTGACGAGTTATTGGTCAGGAGACGATTTAAAAAATCTTTTGCAGTTCATTTTCCAAGACTTAAATCTTAATGTGTATTGTTGGTTTTCTCAACACCTAGAAAATAAAAGGAGATTTGAAAAAGTATCATTTGAAAAAGCTCTACAAATTATTACAGTCAATCACAGATACCTAAATTTTTATTTTTCAGAAAAGGAATTAGAAATCTCGAAATATATAAAATTTACTGATAATAATGGAGTTTACTTAAAAGAAGGTATTTGGAGGAGAGATGAAATTATTCAATTAACCGCTCCCTATGTAATTATGGGGTATGGACTTTTGTATTACATAAATTACTGTAATCAATATCTTGATAAAGGAAATGTAAAAGATAAGTCCAGTCAATTTGAAATAGTTACAATTCAGCTTAAAAATTGGCTTAAAGAAAAATTTGTAACCAAACGCGGAGCAAATTGCTTCGACGGAGAAAAAGCATATGAGAAACTTATTGTAAAGAAAAATGCAAAAAAATAAAATAACTGCAGGTAATATCCTTATTAGCGACATAAAAATTTTCAGTGATGCTTTTTGTTCAGCAGTAATAATTTAAGCTTTAATAAAAATCTCGAAAAATATTGCTTTTTATCTAAAAGGGAATATATCAATTAAAACGTTGATTCAATTAAAACCGCAATCACGAAAAATGACTGTTAAAAGCAACTGCTATTTCTTTCAATTATTCTTGATCAGGAGTTGTCCCCCAACCATCAAAATCACAATCAAATTTATAGCCGAGTTCACACATTTGTTTTGTCCAGTTTTTTACAATTTCATTTTCCATTTTCATTTTTGTTGTCCAGCCTGTAACTATAAACAATTTTTCACTTCCCGCTGAAGCACTATGACTAACAGAGTAATTCAACTTCTCCATTTCTGAGGCAAATTTTTTAGCTTTTTCGGCATGGTTTGTATAAAAAAAATATTCAAGCTTTAATTCGTTTTCTTCTTTAATATTTAGTTTCCTTAACTGTTCAATTGTTAAGGGTGTCATCTGCATTTGTTTGTCACAATTTTTGTTAAATTCTGATTCAGTTACAAAAGTTCCATTAGGAGATTTCGGTTTTAGAAAATCAAATATTCCCATTCTATATAATTGTTTTTTTTAAATTGATATTGTCTAATTATGACCAAAATATTGTCTTAAATAGTGTTGAAATATCTGATCACCATTGATGTTTATTTGTTTTCAAAAATAAGATTTTTTTTCACATAGCGATTTAAAGGTTTGGTTCCCTAACTTGAATTCAATCCAAAGTTTTAAGTTTACCAAAATCCGTTAGGGCGTCATGCATAGTTTATTGTTAAAAATGTTATTTGGCGCTTTCTTTCTTCAACAATTTTCTGATGATCTTCTAGTTCGTCATTAGTCAAACCACTTTCTATTTCCTGAATTTTAAAATCAATTGTGTCAATTATAAAAGAACTTATATTAGAGACATGTATCTTATCATGCCCCATTATAAACTCCAATAGTTCTAAAACTGCACAAGCAGAATTTAGCGCATAACTTACTTCAATATTCTCAAAATCTTCTGTATATGGAGTTATTTTTTCAACTTTATGAATTAACTCCTTAACTTTTACTCTGTCGATTTTGGCAAATTCAGTTTCTTCACAATACTTAATTGCTTCATTTAAAATATTAGGATTGCCCCAATTATATTTGATATAGAAATCGACATAATCATCAATTAATTTTTTACAGATATCTATACTGAAAACAATAAGTGTTTCGATTTTTGATTTATTAATTATGTTATCCATTTCTGTATTTAATTATATAGATTTATGATGATGTATAACGTTCCAACACTAGAGCACGTTGAGTACTACATTAAGCCCATTTTTTGGATTTTCTAAATCATTCAAAGAAAAACCATTTTCCATTAAACCAATTACCTAAGTCAATTGTAGTAGATAGAGGAAGTGTTTTTTTGTTAGTATATAAAAGTTGTTTTTGGCATTTTGTTTTCAAAGTCCAAAATTATTTTTTTATCAATTTTGTTACCATCTAATATAATTGATTTTAGTCGCTTCATTTTAAGTAAATTACTAGGAAGATTAGTCAATTCGTTTTCGTATAAATTTAACTCTTCCAAATTATTAAGCAATGAAATTTCACTTGGAAGTTCTTTTATATGATTAACACTTAAATGCATAGTTGTAAGTTTTTTACATTTAGAAAGCTTTAAAATTATACTTTTAGTATCAATTTTATCCTGTCTTATATATCCAAATATTTCTAAATTAGATAGATTCTCAAATTCAATATTTAAATTCTTAATTTGATTATTACCTAGATTTAATTGTCTAAGCTTTTTAAATCGATGAATCTTTGATAAGTTGCTATTAAAGTCAAATTTAAACATACTTGTTAAATCGAGTTCTTCGAGGTTTACATTATTATCATAAAATTCCTCAGGAAAAGTTCTAATATCATTCCACCAAATATCTAGTGTTTTTAGTTTTTTGAGTTTGGTGATTTCAATTGGGAATGTTTTAAAATTATTCATTCCAATATTTAAAATTTGAAGGTTTTGCAGTTTTTCTAAATGATTTAGTTCTGTTAAATTGTTTTCGGAAAGATTTAATTCTTGTAGATTACGTAGTTTAAAAATTACTTCTGGGATTGTAGTCAGATCATTTTTTGATAAATCAACACGACAAACCAGTTCTAGATTTTTGGGCAAGCTATCTAAGTTTTTGTATATTTTTTCATTTTGTATTTCATTAAACAATATTATTTTTTCGTCTTGTTTTTTTTTACAAGAAGTGATAATAAGTAGAATTAAAAACATTGTTGTTATTTGACTTTTCATAAAATTACTGCAAACTTTTATATATGTGACTTGTCTACCTTAGTGTTCTGCTCACAACGAACAAATATCATTGTTTTCTTATTTTCAAAAATAGGATTTTTATTTCGTAAACGATCTAACGGGAATTATACATCATTTAAAATCTCCAAGTCTTTCAATAAATGGTTCGAATTCTGCACCGTCAAGGTCACTATAGAATTTAAAAGCCTGAGAATTTAGGTTCTCAGGCTCTTTTGTGTAAAAGATAATCTCAATATTTTTTAAATTTTTTATGCAAATCAGTTGCTGGAGTGCTCGCATAAATTGAGTTTACAAATTATTTAAAATTTTCGTTTCAATAATTAAGAAGTGACCTGTGCGCTCTTTTATCAGCCATTTTCCATCTTGTAGAATATACTTGTCGTCGTATTTAACACTATAATCTGAAATGATATCCTTGCCTTCGTTTTCTCTGACCATTTTTAATTGAGAAAAGGAAACGCCAGTAGCGGTATTGCCATCAATGGTTACCTGATGCTGACCATTCAATGTAAAATAAGTTTTTACTTCTGCTGCATGTTTATTAAAATCAGTTTCCATATTGTTTCTTCCAGAAACGCTTGATATCAATGTGTTGTTCATGTAAACGTTATACTTTACATCTGGAGTAAATAAATCCATTACTTGAGCAATTTTTTTCTTATCTCCTAATGAGGCGTAATCATCGATCAAGTTTCTTAATTCTTCTTTAATTTTAAAAGTTTCTAATGTCATGATTTTTATTTTTAAATTATAAGAGCAAAATTATCTTATATTCGCTTACAATTTATTAGTTGTTACCTAAAGGTTAGTTACTTACAAAATTGTATTATGAAAAAAACATTTGAGGAAAAGATTGACAATAAAGCATTTAGCGAAGAATGTAATACCGTTTTAATGGCTGTTTCTGATGCACTTTATGCAATAGGTGGTAAGTGGAAATTAATGATTATAATTGCAATGGCTAGAGGAAATAAGAGGTTTACTGAGATTCAGCGTCAGGTTAATGGAATTTCTGCTAGAGTTCTTTCCAGTGAATTAAAAGAACTGGAAATGAACGGCTTTATCCTAAAAAAAGTAGCTGTAGGATATCCTGTTAGTATTGAATATGAATTGCTTCCGTACAGTCAAACGCTCCAAGAAGTTGTAGAAGCAATGACAAAATGGGGAATGCAGCATCGCGAAAAAATAAAGACCGAAAGCTATACGAAACCAAAAATGAGTAAATGAATTTCTTTGAAGTTTTTTTTGAAAATTTTAAGCAAAAAAGCCTTCTCTATTTTTAGAGAAGGCTTTTTTGTTACCTGATTATTTTTAAATAAGCAGTATAAATATCGTCTTTTAGAGAAGTTCGCATATAATATACATTTTCGTCTTTTTCGGTAATGTCAAACTGAATCAAACCTGCATCGCAGTAGTAGTATAACAAGTTATCATCACTAGGAAATTCAATGTTTGATACGGGCAAAGTGGTCAATTTTGTTTCAAACAAGATTTCCCCATTTGGATCCAGCTGAAAAAGTTTTGCTTTACGAGTATATCCCCAAACGGTATTATTATCCTCGATTATATATTCTATATTATCGTCTTTAAAATCGGTCTTCCAAGTTTGAGTTCCTGTTTTTGAATCAACAGCGTAGACAGAAGAAACATTCGTGCCTTGCGCTGCAAAATATATTTTGTTGTCTTTGCAAGTAATACGATCCTTACTATTAAACTGATTTTCATCAAATTTAAACTGCCAAAGAATATCTAATTTTTCAGGACTTAAGGCATAAAGTACATTTTTTTCGCTGGTTACAAATACATTTTCGCCGTCTGTTAAAGGTTTTCCAGTTAAGTTTTGTTCAAATGTTTTTTGACTAAGCACTTTTCCAGTATTTGCATCCAAACTATAGAAATTGGTTGCACTTGGAATAAATATTTTATTAGCAAAAAATAAAGGCTGAATATCGTTTTGAGCAGAATCTAATTTGCAGATCCAGTCCAAACTTCCGTCTTTTGTATCAAGCGCATAAATGCTACTGCTTTGGTTCTGATTTTGTGCCGTAATATATAATTTTCCATTATTTACAACTGGAGCTTGATCTTTAAGAATAATTTGATCGCTGGTGTTCCCCAATCTTGATTTCCAAAAAAGATCACCACTTTGATTATCTATTGCGAAAATTTCACCATTTATAAACGGAACATATAAAACTCCGTTCGATAATGTTACCTTATTGGCACACATTTCAGTATGCGCATCAGAAGCTTTTACAGTCCAGTTAATAGATTCGTTTACTAAATCAAATGAAAAAAGCGTACCATCATAATCATAAATTAGAATTGATGTCTCGTCTAATGGAATCTTCTTAATTGGTTTTATAGCCTTATTAACGACCATTTCGGCAGGCGGTAATTTGGCATTAGAAGTATTAGTTTTCGAAGCTGAAGAAACCGCTGGAGTTTGCCCAAATATATTTATGGCAATAAATACCAATAAAAGAGTTAATAATTTTTGTTTCATTTTTTAGATTTGGGTTTAATGATTTTATTTCTTCTACTGTGTTATAAATGAGTAAACAAAATCAAATATTAACGCCAAATATAGTGAAAAATTAGATTAGGGTTTTATGTGGATTCTTTAAAAGAAAGCATGATTCTCTCAATTTAAATTTAAATTTTTGACAAATTTTTTGTTGTTAAAAAGTAAAGCCGTAATGCTAGCACTTTTTAAGAGCCATTATTTACAAATCATGAGTTTTACTTTCCCCTTTGTTTTAAATAGTGTTTTACTAAAACATAAACTGAAAACATAAAAACAATTAGATAAAGAAATCCCAATGCAGGATTTTCAAATTGTAAAGTTTTAAAATCGAATTGTCTATAAAGGACTACGCCTAAAATAATGGCAACAATGCTTAAAGTAAATACTGGAGTGCTGTTTTTATTTTCCATAGTTTTAAAATTAAAAATTACAATTTATCCTGCGCATCCGTTATTAACCTTGAAACATTTTCATTTTTAAAATTTTCCTTAAATAAATGAATCAAAGGAACGGTTGGACTTTTAGGATACTTTTTAACAAAACGATCAAATTCCTCAATGTTTTCTGGATAAATATAAAGTTCATTTGCTCTTTCTACTGTCGGAGTATTATCCTCGCCGACTAAATAATCTAACTGATAATATTTATATTGTTCTTTTACAGAAGGAATTAATTTTGAATTTGGATATTTATTCATAAAGTTTTCCCACGAGATAATTCTGTCGCCCAAATCTTTAAAACTTATCACAAGGCCTGCATCTACAGAGTAAGTCGTTTTGTTTTCTTCGCTTATCAAATACAAATAATCTTTGTAATCGCTCGTTACGTAATCTTTGAAAATAGTATAATAGAAGTCATTTTTAGTCGTGATTTCTACAATTCCCTCTCCAATTTCGTCATAATGTAATTGATGTTTTATAAGTTTATCACCCAAGATTTTTATCTCTTTTTTATCTTTTTCATCTTCGCTGTAAAATTTATCTAATAGCGCAGTTTCTTTTTCCATAATACTTCCTATTAGATAACCATTTTCTTTAGCATATTTTTCATATAAAGTATTGGCTTCTTCGGCAGATAAAGATTTTAATTTTTGAATAACATCTAATCTTTTTTTAGAAAATGACTCTAATAATGCTTCCGAATCTGTTTGTGCGGTTTGTGGAAGTTGTTCTGTTTGAACACTGTCTTTTTTTATTTCTTTTTGATTTAATGCAGGCTGATCTGTTTTTTTGCAGGAAGAAAGTAAAACTCCGAAAGCGATTACAGTAAGGATTTTTTTCATGAGTAAATTTGGTTTATATTGCTAATATATAAAATCTATTTTAGTCATAAAAAAAGGACAAAAAATATAATATTAATTGTCCTTTAAGATGTTGAATTTAAAAAGCTATAAAAATAGTAGTTGTTTTAGAATCAAAAAGTAATTATTTTAATTGTTCGTCAATTAATTCTGCTAAGCTTGTATTTGAATTATCTAGGAATAAAATATTTCCATTCTTACCAATTTATAAAAAGTTTTTAAATTTATTTTTTAAAAAACAAATTCTCTACAACCCAAGCCGGACCAATTAATAGAAACTGAAGATCTTTTAAGAAAGATGGTTTTTTGCCTTCAATATTATGACCATAAAATTGGCCAATCCAGGCAATAATAAAAACGCCAATAGAGAAAATCCATAAAGGAACAAACTGTCCGATGTAGTAATTAGCAATCAAACAAATTCCCGAAAACAAAGCAATTTTTACTGCCATTGCAACCGATAACCTGATGTAGAAAACGAGAACAAAAAGTAAAACGACAAAAGCCCAATTTTCGATAATTGGCATATTGAGTTGTAAAGTATTAGCGATAATGCCACTCGGAATAGTCATTAATAAACCTACAATCGAAAAGAAAATCGCAGGAACACAAATATAATGTATTGCTTTGTTTGTTGGGTTTTGATGACTTACGGCATATTCTGCAAACCATTGTTCTAATGTTCTCATTTTTGTGGTTTTAAGGTTAGATGCGTAAATCTAATAAAAATTTTCACATCAATTTAAAACCGCCAAAAACGACAATATATTTATTGATTATACTCAAAAACATTATCCCACAATTCGTCAATTTTGACAAGTGCTTCGTTTAGCGGAATCACGTTCCAATTTCCATTTGTTTCTATTCCTAAACCGATACTTTTTAGTTTTAGTAAAGCATCGTTTACATCAAAATCAAATTCAGTTTTTAAATGAGAAGAAAACCAAGATTCTATTTGCGAATCTAGTTCAGATGCTGTCAGCGCATTTGGGCTTCTGCTCAAAAAGGCGTACGCTAAAATAGTTTCTTTTAAAGCCTCTTCTTCAGATGAATTTAAAAGAGAATAAAACGCACCGCTGTTGTTTCCGACATTCTTAAAATACAAACTATCTGAAAGTGTTTTAGAATACCTGATTTTTTTATTAATGAAATTATTGTATTGGCGAAAACAGTAAGCAGCCAAAATTCCTAAAGCAATTAATCCTTGATTTAGAGACGTTTTGCTGTTAAGTAAATTAATGGTTTCGCCAGTCTGGTACGCATCATACATATTGATGAGAGCCGGAATAACCTTGGCGCTCAAAAGCGAAACGCCACCAAAAACGCAAGGAACCCAAAGTAGCATTTTGTCTTTTAAAGACATTTTAGGAACCGCATTCGGAAAGATCGTTTCGAGATCATTTTTAGGAACACGCTTAAAAATTTTCAGCGCAATAGAACCTGGATCAATAGGCATTTTTCCCAATTTAACTTTCTTGGCTGCCAGATAATCGGCATCGCTGTAATTAAGGTAAATTAAGACGCGGTCATAATATTCGATTTCGACTTCTTTTTTCCAGAAAATATATTTCTTGACCTTTTCTTTCGCTTTGTGATGTCCGCGTGCGTACAATTCGAAATCTTTAAAAGCATTAAAATCAATTGCCAGATTCAAGCCTATTACGTCCGATTCTTCAAACGCGGCTTTTAAGGTTTCTTCATCAATTCGGTAGTAATTACCTCGATCTAAAACAGTAAGAAGCGTTTGTTTAAAAACACCAAAATCACTTTTTCCAATAAAGCCTTCACGTTCTTTTTCGCTTAAATCAGGATCGTAGAGTGCATAATTTTGTTTTAAGTTTCTATTGAGATTAAAAGATTCGTAATGGTAATAATGCTCGATGATATCAAACAATTTTTTGTAATCCTCTGCTTTCTTTGGATCATCAGCTAAAAGAATCTGCTGTTCTAATAAAAACTCTTTGTTGAACGGAATATAATGTTCTCGTGTCATGTCGATTTTGGACTTTTTTTTTGGCGTGGAAGATACAAATATATGATTTTTTTGACGTTCAGTTTTTGTAGTGTTGTAAACCGAAAAATAAAAAAGTGGGATTTCTAATCGTTACCAGCGATTTGAAATCCCACTTTGTGTTCCAAAAAAAAGTGACAAAAATTTAAAAAAGCTCTCTCGATGAAAACTAAATTCTAAACTAAAAATTATTCATCGCAATATTACTACTATAAATTATTGTGTCTATGCGTATTTATACGGGTTTTTTCTGAGTTGCTAAGATGCTAAGGATTGAAGATTCTAAATCTTTAAAATTTCACTAATTCGATTCTGATCGTTTAAGTTCGATTACGCCCTGAATGTATTTTATTAATTCTTCTTTGGTAACAGAAAAAATTGCATTTTCTTCTTCTGTACTTAAATACAAATTAGCGATACTTTCTGCATCCATGTTTTGATTAATGTAATGATCTTCTGCATATTGTATAAGCTGATTTACAAATTGCTCACGTTCTCTTCCTTTTTCTATAGTTTCCTTGTCGCCCTCTTTTATTTTATCGATTATAGCTTCTGGTAAATCAATAGTGAGATACATGCAGTCTACAGCAACTTTGGAAAGAATTTCTTTTTCTACTCTTCCCACAGCATTGCAATAGGCGCAAGGAGCAGGAACCCATTTTAATTGTCTGTTTAAGCGAATAATATCTTCCCAATCCACAAATCCTTTTCCAAGACATCTAGGACATTCTACATCTGATCGTTTAAAAAGGTTAAAAATGCTCATAGGTTATAAATAATCTTAGTGGTTGTGAATTATGCTAATTTAGATAATTAAGTAAGAAAAGTTAATCATGTCTAAGTTTTTTTTGATGAAAAGAATTAACAAATAGTGTTGATTGGTTTTTTTGGTGTGAGATTTTGATTGAAATTCTATAAATAAAATCTAAAACATACATATTATGCAACGAAATGACGGCTGTTATGAAACAAAGTTCATTGCTTAAAGTCTTACATTTGATAATTACTTTTTATAATAAATCATTTATGGAAAATATACACACTAATAAATTGCAGCACTTTTTTAGAGTTCTCCTAGGAATTTTTATGATCATCGCAGCGTTTGGACATTTTACTTTTCAAAGGCAGGATTTTCAGGCACAGGTACCTAATTGGATACCATTGAGTAAAGATCTTGTGGTAATTCTTTCTGGAATTGTAGAAATCGCCTTGGGACTTAGCATGGTTTTTCTAACAAAGTATAAAGTGTACGTTGGTATTGCCTTGGCTGTATTTTACGTTTTGGTTTTCCCTGGTAATATTGCACAATATATTAACGGAACATCAGCCTTTGGACTCGATACAGATCAAGCTCGTTTAATACGATTGTTTTTTCAACCAGTTTTGATTTTTCTTGCTTTGTGGTCTACGGGAGCAATTAGATATTTAATGGTGAAAAAGCTCAACTAAAAAAGTTGAGCTTTTAAATATAATCGAGCTGTAGATTTTATTCCTCGAATATTTTTTCAGTGTTTTCAGTGTTTTCTTCTCCGTAAAGTTTTCTTCCAAGATCGCCGCTGTCTCCAAGCGCTCTTCCTTTGACTAACCATGCTAAACCAAAAGCAAAGAGTAAAAGGGCTTCAAAAACTAAAGTCGCCTTACCAAATAATTTAAAAGGAATTAAAATTATGAATAACAATATCGAATAGCCACAAAACCTATATATGGTATATTCATAAGCAGGTCTTTCATTTCCGTTTTTTATTGTAAAAACATTTAAAGCGATCAAAGCCAATATTAAAAACAGAACCGCTGCAAAGGTATAGTGAAGCCAGTCTAGCGGATAGTGTAGCAGTGTATTTAGTATTAATTCACAAGGTTTTTCGTCATTAGTTGGTAATTTAGGCTCAGGAGCAGTTGTCGGGACTAATGCAACTCCTATCGCCATAACTCCTGCTATATTAGTAAGTAGTTTGTCATTTTTCCATATAGAAGGATTTCTGTGGCCTTCGTATCGGATTAAAAATAAACCGACAGCGCATAAAGTTCCTGTAAAAATTTCTCTAAGATTAGTGTAATAATAATCACTTATTGAAGGTTGAATATCGGTCTCGAAAAAAGAGAAACAAGATAGAACTAAAAGAACTATAGGTAAACTTATAGCCAGATATCCTATAGCACGTCTTATACTTCTATAAGTCATAACATCAAAATTTTTCCCTTGGTATGATAGTTTCATGCTTTTGTTTTTTGAGATTAATAATCGTTTTTTATATCTTTCATTTGGTACTTCAAGATTACCTAAATTTGAAAAATTAACACCAAGTAATTATACTGTTTTTTATTGTTGATTAAAAATAACATATTGAATGTCAGTATTTTGAATTTTATCCTAAATCAGGTAATGTGCGCGAAAAACCCTCAGTTAAGAATTCAGCTTTCAAGAAAATTATCTAATCGACAAATTATCTAATTATCAAATTGTTTAGCAAAATCTGATATTTTCTTCCCACAGGAATAATATCTCCATTCGACATGGTAAGATTTTTTAGATTAACGGCTGTAATTTTATTGGTATTTACAATAAAAGAACGATGCACTTGAACGAAATTAGAGCAGTCAATTTCGGTGCTGATGCTGGCAAGTGAGCCGTAAACAATAACAGGCGATTTTAGTTTGCAATTGTAGAGTTTCATGTAATTACCCAGACTTTCTACATATAGAATATCAGAAAGAGATGTTTCTAATGTCTGTCCGTTGGAGCGGTACGAAAGCACTTTTTCATTCTCCTTGCTTTCCTTTTTAACCGTATTTCCAGAATGAAAGGTTTTTGCTTTTTCGATTGCTTTAGTAAATTTATCTAGCGAAATGGGTTTCATTAAATAATCAATCGCATCGTTTTGGTAGGCTGAAAGTGCAAAATCAGAATAGGCCGTGGTTACAATGGTGAGCGGTCGTTTGGGTTGAAGTTCCATTAATTCGACACCCGAAATTACGGGCATATTAATGTCAAGAAAAATAATATCGTATTGGTTTTCGTTAAGCAGTTTTATAGCTTCCATACCATTAAAAGCGCTGCCAGAATGTTCCAGTTCGTCAAATTTAGAGATGTGCGAAATGAGCGCTTTGTGCGCCGGCGATTCGTCATCGATTATGAGACAGCGGTAGGTAAGTGCCATATACTTAATTTTACAACAAACATATTTTTCTCTTTCTGACAGCTTAAACTATGTTTTAAACCGTAAACTTCTAAACGTCTTTTTAGATTTTCAATTCCGATTCCGGTACTCGAAAGTCGCGATCCAGAATCGAGATAATTATTTTTTAAAGTAAAAGTCAAATTTCGGCATTTTACTTTTAAATCCAGATTAATAAAAGGTGCTGCAGTTTCAGCAGAAAATTTTACTGCATTTTCTACTAACGGCAAAAAGAACAAAGGTGGAATCTCAATTTCTTTATTTAAGCCTTCAATAATCTGATCAACCTTTAATCGTTCATTTCTAAAGGTATAATATTCAATATATTTTTTAACAAAATTAATTTCTTCCTCAACCAAAACATAATCTTTTTTTGAAGCTTCAATTTGATAACGCAGCATATCCGAAAGATTCAGAATTCGATCAGGAACCTTATCTGGTTCTGCCAATGCTTCTCCATAAAGATTGTTCATGGCATTCAGCAAAAAATGCGGATTTAATTGTTGTTTTAAAAACGAAAGTTCCGATTTGAAATTCATAATATCCTTATCGGCCTGCATCATTTTTTTAGTGATAACCACATGCATAAAGTAGAAAAACATTCCGTTGATAATAAGCGATAATATTTGGAGCGTTTTAAAATTCCCCAATCCAACAAGTGGAAAAAACCAAGTCATAAAAAAGTAAAAACAAGTCCAATAAACAACAAAGAGTGCAAAGAAAAGTTTGACTTTTTTTCTAAACAAAAACGTCTTGATTATACAAATATTGAAAATAGTAATCCAGACAATGCACGGAAAATAGCCTACAGCAATTTTACTTAAAATATAAGACCAGCTGTGTCCGTCTAATTTTATTTCATCATAAACACAAGCTAAAATAACTAAATAAACCAGCGTATTGACGAGCAGATTGCGCAGAAAAAAGTTTTGATAAATTTTGGAGATTGTCATAACAGCAAAAATAATATAATCGTATAGTTTTTAGTACTTTGTAAATAATAAATTATACCAACGCCGTTCGTATAAATCATACGCCATTGGTATAAAAATGTTATAGAAATAGAAGCTTGTAGTTTATTTTTGAACAGAGATTTTGATTGTAAATTCAGCGATAAATTCAATTTTCTAACTTAAGAAAAAAAGAAGAATTTACTTTGCTTAATAATTTGATATTGAAAGTTTTTACTTAATTTTAAACTTCTCAAATCGAAGCAGAATTTATGATTACAAAAGAAAAATGTCAAGGTATTTTTAAAACAAAAATATCGTATAATCTTTTTAATCAAAATGATATGTACCAGTTTAAAGAATTAAAGAAAACAGATATGGTTGTGGAGATTTTTAAAACAAATGTTCAGAAAGAATCTGAGAAAGATTATGTTGTTGCTATAATTCAGACTCAATTTCCAGATTATAAAATCAATTTTGATCTAGAAGATTGCGATAAGATTTTACGAGTAGAAGGTGTCGATATTCACTGCGTCAATATTATGGATTATGTACATTGTTTAGGTTATACTTGCGAGCGAATAGATTAAATTTTCTTTCATTTTGAAAATCAGGTGTAAATACGCTAGTTTAATTTTATTATTTGTAAGTATTTTGTGTAAAATTTTAATTTAGAAATATAAATCATTTACGATGATAAATTTTATTCTTTCACTTTTCGTTTTTCTTGTAAAGCATTTAAGTTAATACAACTGTTTTAATAGTAAAGTTACTTTTTCAATATGGAAAGGTTTGTTCTTTTTATTGCATATTATTTCTCTAATTTTGTGCACTATGAAAAAAGCTTTCCCACTTTTCGACTTTAGTCAAAAAATCAATTATAAAAATGAAATTTTAGCTGGTTTCACGGTCGCCATGACAATGATTCCAGAATCTTTATCGTTTGCTATTTTAGCAGGATTTCCACCATTAGTAGGTTTATATGCCGCATTTATTGCAGGTTTGGTTACAGCAATTTTTGGCGGAAGACCAGGAATGATTTCTGGCGGGGCCGGAGCAACCGTGATCGTTTTGATTGCTTTGATGAAATCGCACGGAATAGAATATGTTTTTGCCGCTGTCGCACTTGGCGGTGTCGTTCAAATTTGCATCGGACTTTTTAAACTCGGAAAGTTTATACGCCTAGTGCCACAGCCTGTAATGTTTGGTTTCGTTAATGGACTGGCAGTTGTTATTTTTATGTCGCAATTAGAGCAGTTTAAAACCGTTATGAATGGACAAATTTCCTGGCTTCAAGGAACGCCTTTATATATTATGGCAGGTTTGGTCGCTTTAACAATTGCGATCGTTTTAATTTTTCCCAAGATTACAAAAGCAGTTCCAGCATCTTTAGTTGCTATTATGGTAGTTTTCGCTTTGGTAATTGTTTTTAATATTCAAACCAAAACAGTAGAAGATATCGCTTCAGTTCAAGGTGGATTTCCTCCATTTCATATTCCCAATATTCCTTTTTCGTTTGAGACTTTAAAAGTAATTTTTCCTTATTCTGTAATTGTTGCCGCGGTTGGTTTGAC
>NZ_CAMLIX010000044.1 GCF_946479975.1 uncultured Flavobacterium sp. | reverse complement strand
TTCAAACCGTTCTTACTGAAGAGTTGATTCCGTACATCGATTCAAATTTCCGTACACTTTCAAATCAGGCAAATCGAGCGATGGCAGGATTGTCTATGGGCGGGATGGAAACACACACTATCACGCTCAATAAACCTGAAGTATTCTCCTATTATGCATTGCTGAGCGGCGGTACTTATAAACCCGAAGAAATTAAGGATAAATCGAAAGTGAAACTTGTTTTTATAAGCTGCGGAAGCCGAGAAAGACCAGAAGGAGTACAGACAGCAGTAAAAAATCTTAAAGATGCTGGATTCAATGCCGTTTCGTATGTGTCTGAAAATACCGCACACGAATTTTTGACATGGAGAAGAAGTTTCAAAGAATTGGCACCGCTTTTATTTAAAGACAAGTAAAAAATCCTAAAAAGATAAAACATGAAATTACTTTTTAATGCAGTGATGCTGATTTCTGGATTGTGTGTCCAGTCTGCTTTGGCGCAATCTGGGCAGACTGTTACGGAGGATTTTAAACCTTCAACAATCAATCAGTCCGAAAAAATGTTTCCTCAGGTGAATTCCCAGAAACGGGTTCGTGCCAGTATTTCGGCACCAAATGCTGCCAAAGTCCAGCTTGATCTTGGTGGTGTAAAATATGATATGAAAAAGGATGCAAATGGAATTTGGACAGGAGAATCGAATCCGCAGGATGAAGGTTTTCATTATTACCAATTAAATATAGACGGCGCTTCGGTTCCGGATCCTGGAAGCTTGTATTTTTATGGAGCTGGACGATTAGGCAGTGGAATCGAAATTCCGTCAGCAGATCAGGATTTTTTTGCTTTGAAAAATGTGCCTCATGGTTTGGTCAGCGAAAATATTTATTTTTCAAAACTAACCAATTCTTTCAGACGCTGTTTTGTTTACACGCCAGACGGTTATAATGAAAATACAAAAACGCGTTATCCGGTACTTTATTTACAGCATGGAAGTTTTGAGGATGAAACAGGCTGGTCTTCGCAAGGAAGGGCAAATTTGATTTTAGATAATTTGATTGCTTCAAAAAAAGCTGTTCCTATGATTATTGTAATGGATAATGGTTACGCTTATAAAGCTCAAAATAGTGAAGTATCAAATAAGAAACAACAGGAATCTATTTTTGGAGAAGTGCTTATTACCGAAGTTATTCCGATGATTGACGCTAAGTTTCGTACCATCGCAAAACGCGAAAACAGAGCAATTGCTGGACTTTCGATGGGCGCGAATCAAACGATGAGAATCATGATGAATCATCTGGACAAATTTTCGTATTACGGCGGTTTTAGCGGAACGGCAAATTATCCAAATGGAGATGCAATTGATGTCAATACATTTTTAGACGGAAAATATAAAGATGGTAAAACACTTAACAAGGAAATCAAACTTTTTTGGCTCGGATTGGGAACAAAAGAACCAGCGCCTTTTCCAAAATCAGTTGGTGCATTTCGGAACATGTTAGAGAAACAGGAAATCAAATATGTGTATTACGAATCGCCAGAAACTGCCCACGAATGGCTGACATGGCGCAGATGTTTAAATCAGTTTGCTGCTCAGTTATTTAAATAAAGAATAGCATTTTAGAAAAAAAATTGACCTGCTTATTATTCATAAAAAAATGGATGATAAGCAGGTCAAATGATAATATGATGTATTGAAAAAAAACTTAGTGTTTCATTTTTTATTTTTTAAGATGAGGCATTTTTGTATAATCAGTAATTCCGAGTTTATTTCCAAATGGATCTGTAAACTCTACCGAAAGTCCGGTCATAATTTCAAAAGGTTCGCTTAAAAATGTTACGCCTTTTTGTTTTAATTCTGCGTAGGCATCTTGAACACTTTCGACTGTAAACCAAATAGCAGGTTTTGCATTTTGCATCGTGCTTACAATAATTGCGGGTTCATTTTCGCCGACTTTAAAAGCGGTCATTCCTTTGTCTGCAAAATCAAATTTAATACCAAGTCCGAGTTTGTCTTTGTAAAATTCCTTTGCTGTTTCAAGATTTTCAACAGGAAGAAAAAAATTATCATAGTCTTTTATAATGTCCATAATTCATGTGATTTTATTGCTGGGAAGTCACTATAAATTTAAGAAAAAGTTTTCATTTTAAGTGTACAAAGCTCCGTGTGTTTGAATTCATTTTGTGATTATTTTTTAAATCGGAAAAAAAATATATTTTACTAGTTTTAAATCCATTCTAGAACCGATTTTTATTAAAATACAACATCTCTGCTATTAACTGCCTCAAATTTACTTTCTGATTTTTTAGTATAAAATTACTTTTAACCTAGACAAATTCGACTTTTTAAAAACCAATCAGCAGCTTTTTTTTGGAAGGCTTTTGGCTGGCATAATTTGTTGAAATAAGTAAAAGAAATTAACTAACATCTAAACAAAAAATCATGAAAAAGTTAAGTGGAATTACACTAATGATGCTTTGCTCTTTAGCATTATCTTCGTGTTTTGACAATTCGGTAACAGAAAATAAAGAGGAACCCAGCGCCACAAATGGGAGTACTAAAAAAACTGCCGCCACTGAATGGGTAAAACAATTTGAAGATACATTTGATCAAGGTGCCTCACTCTCAAAATGGACAAAAGTACAGCGTACAGATTACAACTCTAACTATTGCGATTACAAGAGCGCAGTGCCAACACTACAAGTGAGAGACGGAAAAGGGTGTCTTGAAATTAAAACAACAAAAATAAGCCAGACAAAATACCAATCAGGATTGGTAAAGTCTTTATATCAATATACGCCCGAAAATAACACCGAATATAAAATAGCGGCCAGTATTAAATTATTAGCAATGGATGGCGCCACTTACAAATCATTTTCCAGCACGTATGGTGCATGGCCGGCATTCTGGACAGTTCAGGAAGATGGATGGCCAACTTTTGGCGAGATTGATATAATGGAAGGATACTCTTTTGCGCCAAATGCATCTCGTTTTGCATCGAATCTTTTTTATGGAACAACTCAAGGCACAAATCAATTAGGAAATCAGGCAGAGCGAAACTATCCAAGCAGTTTTAATATAGACGCAAATAACGGCTGGCATCTTTACGAATGTTTTGTGAAAATGAAAGATAATGCGATTACGGTAACCGTAAAAATTGATAATGCAGTTGTTGCTGCATATACGAATAGCAGCGTTTCGAAACTCAATTTAAATAAGTTCCAAAAACATAACGTAGTTTTAAATATGAATGTAGGATCAAATGATTCAAGCTTTATAAATCCGAATAAAATTAATTTATTTACTACAGTAATAATGTGGGTAGATGAGGTTTCGGTAGCTAAAAGATCGATATAAACTTCTATTCAGCTGTATTGTAATAAATAAAAAACACCACTTGAAAAAGTGGTGTTTTGTTTTAATAATTTTTGGAATTGAATTCAGTTTAATCTAAACCTTCTAAAAATCCAGTATGAGAACTCTTGATTGCAAAATTTGCATCGTACAATAAAGGCCAGTCATTTCCTGGGTGATTTAGCTCTGTATTAAACGGAATCCATGATTCGTTATCTTTCATTCCCCAAATTGTTAAAGCATATTTATTAGCTGCTGGAATTGCGTTGTAAATCTTAACAATTTCCTTGTATTTTGCTTTTTGAGCCAATCTTCTTTCATTGGTAAAAGTCGTAATATCATTGAATTGGTTTACTTGAATATCCAATTCTGAAACATGAATTTTCAGTCCTTTAGCTACAGCTTTATTAATATCTGTTTCTATCTCCGCTTTTGTCGGACTTAAATAGGTGTTGTGCATCTGGAAACCAAGCCCATCAATTACTTTAGCCGCTTTTAAATCATCTACAAGACTAAAAACTTTATCTTGTTTCGGAATATTAGTTGAAGTAGCATAATCATTATAAAATAATAATAAAGAAGTATCACCGGCTGCAGTTGCTGCATTTCTTGCCCATTGAAAACAGTCTTTCACATAATTAGGTCCCATTCGTTTAAGGAATATAGTATTTCTCATAGCTCCTCCATTGTCATCTACAGCTTCATTCACTACGTCCCAAGATTTTACTTTTCCTGCATAATGCGTAACCACATCTGTAATGTATTTTTTTACTTCAGCAGCAAATTCAGCATCAGTTCCAGAAAAATCTTTTAGCCATTGTGGCACCGCGTTATGCCAAACCAAAGCGTGACCGTGAACATTGATTTTATTGGTATTTCCGTAAGCTACAATTTTATCCGCCACAGCCCAGTTATAAACACCGCTTGCTGTAGAAATTTGATCCATTTTCATTTCGTATTCGGCAGAAATACTGCTGAATTCATTTTTCAAAATAACATCGTACGGACTTCCAGTTGTTAATTGAGAAGCTTTTATTGCCATACCGATAAAAAATGGATTGGCTAATTTATTTGCTTTTACCTTTAAAAAAGTTGGATCTTCAGGAATACCGCTTGAACCTGTAGTTACCACACTAATCACATTTGAATACTCTGAAGTTTGTGTTTCGTTTTTGGCTCTAACTCGGTAATAATATTGTGTTCCTCCAGTTAAACCTACTACAACTTCGTTTAAATCAGTTACGGCTTTTGCGTTGTAATTTGGCAGAATAGAAGTGAAATTTTCATCTGTAGAAACATCTAAAAGATAACTTTTTGAGTGCGAAACGTAATTCCATTTTGCTCTAAAACCATTATCGTTTACATCTTTTGGAGCGTTGGCAACTGGCACTTCTAAGTTTGCAGCACTTTCGTTGTCGTCTTTTGAGCAGGCATTTAGAAAAAAGACAATGCTCGTCAGGATTAATAAAAATCTAATTTTCATACTTTTATTTATTATAGCATATTCTTTTGAGGAGAATATCCTTTATTTATATTTTCTGTTTTTGATTTACTTGTAAGAGGCCGTTTTTGATGACAGCCTCTTTTAAAGTTTTAAATAGCAAGATTACTTATTGATAGCGAATCTTAACATTATCGTATTTTATTGTAGTTGGATTAGGTGTGTCATTTTGAATCACGCCAATTTTGATTTCATTAATTTTAGAAACATCCAACGCAGCTGCTGTATTTCCTCCATAACCATAATCATCTTTAAAATCGGCTATTGAAATTGTTTTGGTCGCCCAGTTTACATCTGTAATTTTAAAATTGTAGGCGTAGTTTTTATTGTCAATAGTATTTAACTGAATCGCAAACTGCGCTCCAATAACATTTGCACTAATATCAATATCGATATACGCTTTTTTAGCATCTGTATTCGTAGCGCTTAAGAAACTGCTTCCTCCACCAGCACTGCTTCCGTTGTAACCGTTTGAAGTCGAACCTGACCAAGTAAAACTTGCATAATTACCAGTTGGACCACCACCTGTATTGGCATTAAAAGAAGCAACATCACCATAAGAAAACCAATCTTTTCGTACGCCGTTGCCATCAAAATCAGACACTAGAACGATCGTCACAAAATCTATTGTTTTTTTTGCTGTTCCGCCTGGAGTAGTAATTACCAGTTCTGATCCAGAAGCGGCATCGGCAGGTAAGCCAATAATAATTGACGAAGATGATTTTGCCGTATAACTAACTGATTTTCCGCCTACGGTTACTGATGAAATATTATAAAACCAAGTTCCTTCAATTTCTAACGGAAATCCTGGCGTTGCAACAGCCGGAGTTGTTTTTGTAATGGTTGGCACAGGCTGTAAAATCTCAATGTTTTTAGTAACTGTACCATTTGCAGTGGTGAATGTAATAGGCTGCACTCCAAATCGGCTTCCTAGTTTTTCATCAAAAGGAATTGTGAAAATAAACGCTTGATCTGAATTGTAATTCGGATTGAAACTAATATTGATTTTATTATCCAGCGTGATCGTTTTTAATCCCTTCAAACCTTCGCCTTCAACTCTTACTTTATTTGATGGAAAAGCTTGATTAAGTAAATCTCCTGGTTCTGCAACCATTGCATCTATAGTTGCAGTTGGGGCATCATCATTTTGACAGGCTGTAAAAGAAGCCAGTACAAAAAGTAATAGAATGCTGTTTTTTATTTTATTGATCATAGTATAGTTAGTTAAAGTTAAAAGGAACCGGAGCTTCTAATAATGATGGATTAGTATCAATAGCAGACTGCGGTAATGGCAGTTCAAAATAATTACTTCCTGGAGTAATCTTTCTCGAAATCAAATCGGTTCTGGCATCATCAGAATAAAAGCCAACTTCCTGCTGCGAAATTATCGCTTTTGCTTCTGCAAGTCCGCGGCGTTTTAAATCGAAGAAATATTGTCCTTCTAATGCAAATTCAACTCTTCTTTCATTAAACAATTCATCTCTTGTCAGGATCGTTTTAGCTGGAAGTCCCGCTCTTTTTCTTACCTCATTAAAAGAGCTTAAAGCTGCAGCCGAAGTAGTCGAACCAGCTCCCGCCATAATGGCCTCAGCATTCATCAATAAAATATCAGAATATCTTAAAATAATCGTGTTTTGAGAAGTTCTCATAAAGAACACATCGTTTCTTTCGGCAGCAGATCCTACTATATATTTTCTGAAGTTTGCAGCTGTAGACGAAAGGATTTTTTTGTATGTGAAACCACCTTGATTTTTTAATAATTCAGGATAAAAATCGCCATCGGTCATGATGGTATTCTTTTTTCTGATGTCGTTTGGTTCAAATACATTTTGCAGAGAAATAGAAGGAAGATAAACTCCCCATCCGTCACCACCGCCTGTTATTCCTGAACTTCCTGGAACAATATACGCCTGATTGGTATTTTGTGTTCCCCATTCTGTAGCGATCGCTTTCCATTGTAAAGCAAACATACTTTCGGCGCTGTTGTTGTTTTCTGGACTGCTGAATAAATTACCATACTCCGAAATCAAAGTATATTGATTTCCAATGATTTTCTGAGTCAAAGCAGCACATTCTCCATATTCATTTAAAGTTAAATGTACTTTAGCCAGAATTCCCATTGCAGCATATTTAGTAACGTAGCCTTTCTTTAAACCTCTTTCAGGTAAATTTTCTGCAGCGTATTCTAAATCTTGTTTGATAAATTTATAAACATCAGCAACTAGATTTCTTTTTGGCTGCGCTGCCGTACCCGCTTTATTAATAATTGGCACAGCTCCAAAAGATCTCACCAAATAGAAATAAGCATTTGCACGCATGAATCTCGATATTGCAATAGCATTTTTATATGAAGCTTCTGGCAGTTCGCTTTTTCTTTCTTCTACTAAACTCATTAAGTTGTTGGACTGGTCAATAACAGAAAACAACGAAACATATCCTTCTGTCAAGATTGGGTTTTGAGATGTTACCTGCGCATCTTTAAACTGCGAATAAGCACCATCAAATGTAAAAGCGTTTCCGGCGTACATATCACCAACGGCAATTAAGAATTTATCATTAAAGGTAAACCACGGTTTAAAGTACAAACTCTCGGCAATTCCGTCAAAAGCGGTAACGCCTTCTGGTAAATCTGATGGTGTCAGTTGATTTTCAGACGGTGCATCCAAAAAATCATCCGAACAGGAAAACAAAGACAGTAATGGTATTAACATTCCCATCATAAAAAGTTTAAAAAGTCTTTTCATAATTATTTTTTTAGGTTAACGATTGTATATCATTAAGTTAAATGTGTTTTTTATCAATCTTAGAATTCTAAATTCACTCCAACAGAAGTTGTTCTAGGTACAGGGTAACGTCCTAAATCAATACCGCTCAGCGTAATATTTTGATCTAAGTTTCCAAGTGCAGGGTCAGAACCTGTATATTTTGTAAACGTGTATAAGTTTTGAACGTTTACATACAATCTTACTTTAGAAATAAACGAGTTATCGAATATTTTACTTGGCAGATCATAACTCAAAGACACATTCTGAATTCTTAAATAAGAACCATCTTCTACAAAACGATTCGAAATTCTACCGTTACCATTTGGATCATTAAGTGTAATTCTTGGTACATCTGTATTTTCATTCACGCCAGGTTCAAAAGCCTGAAGTGCCTGTGTGCTGACATTTCCATATCTATCGCCAAATCCAGGATAAATTCCATCAATATAATGACGTGTAAAATTGTAAATCTGATTGCCTTGGCTTCCCGTTAACACAACTGATAAACTTAAGTTTTTGTACTTAAAATTGTTGGTAAAAGCATACGTGAAATCTGGAATTGCATCTCCAATAGCAGTTTGGTCTTTACTGTCGATTTTTCCGTCGCCATTAAGATCTTTAAAGCGGATATCTCCAATTCCTGTTCCTGTTTCCTGAATTGGTCCTGCAGCTAATTCGGCAGCGTTTTTAAATAAACCATCCGTTACATAACCGTAAAATTGTCCTACTGGCTGTCCTTCTGTAGTTCTTGTAACGTTGTATAAGTCAAATTGTACTTTTCCTAATAAAGATTTTCCCTGACCTTGAAAACTAGTAAGTTCATTATTATATTTTGAAAAAATAATAGTACTGTCCCATGTAAAATTCTCAGTTGAGATATTTCTAGTATTCAAAGTAAGTTCAACACCTTTAGTCGTAATTTCACCCGTATTCAGATAATAATTAAGCGCACTTTGATTCGATTCGTCATTGATTTGTTTGGTAAGGAAATCAGATGAATTTTTTACATAATAATCAAAATCTACTTTTACACGATTATTAAACATCGCCATTTCAAAACCAGTATTAAAAGATTTTAGAGATTCCCATTTAATATTTGGATTTCCTAAATTATCAATCGTTGGCGAAACACCTCCAAACGGAGACGCAAGCAATGACAGAATAGTTTGGTAACGGTTTGCTGGAATATTTTGATTTCCTACAGTACCGTAACCCGCTCTAAATTTTAAGTAATTAATTGTGGTTGATATTGGCTCAAAAAACTTCTCGTTACTAACTGTCCATCCTCCAGAGAAAGAAGGGAAATATCCCCATTTGTTATTAGGTCCAAAGTTCGATGAAGCATCTGCTCTCAACGAAGCTGAGAAAGAATATCGGTCAGAAAAACTATAGTTTAATCTCGAAATATAAGAAGCCATAGACCATCTTCCAGAACCGTTTCCGTTCAAGGCAGTATCAATATCACCAATGTTCAGGTTGGTAAAATCTTTATTTAAAAAATCACCCGTTCTGTAACCGCTTAAATATTCGTAACGGCTTTCCTGAGCTTCCTGTCCTAACAAAAAAGTGAAATTATGGTTTTCGCTGATGGTTTTGTTATACGTCAAATAGTTTTTAATGTTCCAGTAATAACTTTGATCCTGCTGTTTGAAAGATTTGTTTAAAAGTTCATTTACAGTTCCAAGTGTATATTTTGGTACAAAAGCTTTATTTTTTGAAAAATTCAAATCATAACCCAATTCAGATCTAAAAACCAATCCTTTGATCAGTGTAAAATCAGCAAAAAGATTTCCGTTAATTTTAAATCTTTCTGTAGTAGAATTATTGTACTCTGCTAACGCAATCGGATTTGTAGCTTCATTTGCAGAAGATCCCAAACCACTTGTTGGTCCTGCAAAAGAACCATCAGGAGATCTTACAGGTAATTCTGGAGATTGTCTTAAAGCATTCATCACTAAACCACCTCTGTCGTCGTTCCTTACGACTTGCTGAGACGATTTACTTACCGATAAATTATTTCCAATTTTCAACCACGATTTTACATTAGAATCAACATTTAAACGCATAGATAATCTGTTGAAATCGGAGTTTAAAACAATTCCTTCCTGATCAAAATAATTCAAAGATGTATAGAAACGTGTTCCTTCTTTTTCACCAGAAAATGAAAGCTGGTGGTTGTACATTGTAGCCGTTCTAAAAAGCTCATCCTGCCAGTTGGTTCCGTTTCCTAATAAATTTGGTTTTTGATATTGATACGGAATAGGCTCACCATTTAATTTAAAAATCTTTGCCTGATAAGCCGCGTATTGTGGCAGGTTTAAAACATCAACAGTTTTGTTTACTTCCTGAGTTCCTAAATACGTTTCATAGGCAAATTTCGATTTTCCTTTTTTTCCTTTTTTAGTTGTGATTAAAACAACTCCATTTGCACCATTCGCACCATAAATTGCCGTTGCCGATGCATCTTTTAAAATGTCAATTGTTTCAATATCTGAAATATTCAATCCAGACAAAGCAGAGTTTTTAGTTTGTCCGCTTCCGCCACCTAAAGCGCTGAAAGAAAACGAATCGTTATTTTTATCAGCAAAAACGGGTGTTCCGTCAATAACATATAAAGGTTCGTTTCCGTTAATAGACGTAATTCCTCTAATTTGTACCGAAATTCCGCCTCCAGGCGTACCAGAATTTTGAGTTACATTTACACCGGCAGCTTTACCCACAAGCGCCTGATCGATAGATGTGAAAGGTTTATCCTGAATTTCTGAAGCTTTGATAGAAGAAACAGCACCATTGATATCTTTTCTTTTAGAAGTTCCATATCCAATAACGACTACTTCATTTAATTTTTCCAGATCATTCACCAGATTTACCTGCATAACCGATTTTGTATCTGCTGGCAGTA
The DNA here is from genome assembly GCF_946479975.1 of uncultured Flavobacterium sp. The sequence goes on along the minus strand of NZ_CAMLIX010000044.1, from coordinate 13,518 downwards.
TTAGATTTTTATATCCGACATAAGTAAAAAGCAATAACGCTTTTGGTTCTACATTGTTTAAAACAAAACTCCCGTCAAAATCGGTCACGGTTCCGTTATTTGTTCCTTGTACTACTACACTAACACCTGGAAGGTTGGCGCCGCCAGATGTCACTTTACCCTTAACAGTTTGAGCGAAGAAAAAATTTCCCCACATGCATACTATTAAACACAATAGTTTTTTAAAAGTTTTTTTCTGCATAAAATTTGGTTGTTAGTTTACTTTAAATAATTAGTTTAATCTTAAGTTTATAAAACATTTAAAAATTGGTGTCCTTTTTACACGCTCAAGAGGAGCAGTTGCAGCACGAAAACTTTTTCTTAAATATTTCTTAACGAAAGTAAAATCTAGCGTTTTGCGATTGTAGAAGAGATGAAGCATATTCTGCAACAAATGATGCAAAAAGAACACTACACACCCCATTTTCAGTCAGATGAACCCCTCAACGTATTAAAACTACAACTGAGTTATTGATAATTTTTTAGCTTTTAAAATATTGTATGTTTAAAAAAAGGTAGAATTATTTTTGATATAATTTTTTTAGAAGGAATAAAAAACGACTATAATTTTGAAGAAAATAGCGCACAAAAAAAGAGCTTCAATTTTTAATTGAAGCTCTTGTGATAATAAAATCTATTTCATTTTATTCTTTTCTCTTTTCCTGAGTGGGCAGATGTCCGTATTTAATTTTATAACATTTAGCAAAATAGGAGGGAGAGGTAAAACCCACTTTATAACTTATTTCATTAATGTTACTATTTCCTTGTTCGATAAGTTGTTTTGCTTTCTCTAGGCGTACATTTCTAATAAATTCATTGACAGAAACTCCTGTTAAGGTTTTTATTTTTCGATACAGCTGACTTCTGCTCAGGAATATTTTAGAAGATAAAAGTTCCACCGTCAATTCGGGTTCGCTGATGTTTTCATTAATAAAATGAAGGATTTTTTGAATGAAATCATTGTCCAGCGAAGTTGTTTTTTCTTTGCCTTCTCTGGTAATACCGCTGTAAAATTTCTTAAACATAATTTGTCGGCTTGTTATAAGCTGGGTCAGACTGGATTTTAAAATATCAAGTTCAAATGGTTTACTCAAATACATGTCTGCACCAGAATCAATGCCTTCTAATCTATCTTTAACCATTGCTTTTGCCGATAGCATTAATAACGGAATATGACTTGTTTTTAAGTCTCCCTTAATGTTTTTACACAACTGCAATCCGTCCATGACGGGCATAATAACATCTGTTATAATTAAATCTGGTAATTTCTGCACCGCAAGTTCGTAACCTTTTTTACCATTTTCGGCGGTAAGCACTTTATACGATTTACCTAATTCTTGTTTTAAATAATTTCTTAATTCGGGATTATCTTCAACAATTAAAACGGTGTATAATTTTTCACTTTCGGCTTCAGAATTATTCGTTTTTTCATCTGAATAATCATAGTCGTCTCCAGTATCATGCAGTGAATCTAAGAGAAACTGATGTTTGTTTTTTTCTATTTTAAAAACTTCATCAATAATTTCATTTTTCTTATAAAGGGCATTGCCTAAAGGAAATATCACTTTAAAATTCGTGCCTTCTCCAACCTGACTCGTTACTTCAATTTTTCCTTTATGAAGTTCAATAAATTCTTTTACGACTTCTAAACCAATTCCAGTACTGCCATAATATTCCTTATTTACATTATTGACCTGATAAAATCGTTCAAAAATTTTATTCAAGTCTTTCTTGCGAATTCCTGAGCCGGTATCTTTGATCGTTATTGAAAAGGAAGGAACCTCATTTCCGTCAATAATCAAGGCATTTTCTGTTTCAGATTCATTTACAAAAATGGTTATAGAACCATTATCTGGCGTAAACTTGAAGGCATTCGAAATAATATTAAATAATATTTTTTCCAGCATTTTAGGATCAAGCCAGTCTTCGAGTTCTTCTGTTGAAGAGTCAAAATTTACACTAATGTTTCTCGCAGCAGCTTCTTCATTAAAATAACTGATGATTCCTTCTGTAAAAGCGATTACGTCAATTTTTTTGGTTTGAAGTGAAATTTTATTGAACTCCAATTTATTAAAATCCATAAGTTCATTGATAAGTCTCGAAAGCCTGTCTGAACTTTTATGTACAATTTTTAATTTGTTATGTATTTCTGGAGAAAGTTTTTTACTTCTCAAAATATCTTCAAGCGGATTAATAATCAGCGTTAAAGGAGTTCTGAATTCGTGCGAAATATTGGTGAAAAACTGTAATTTATTATTGTTTAATTGCTCTAACTGAATCGATTTTTCTTTCTCTAACAAAATCGCCTGTTTGGCTTTGAAACGATTTTGGTAAATTTTATTCAAGTAGATAATCAGGAAAATTAAAATGGAGGTATAGATCAAATACGCCCAAAATGTTTTCCACCAAGGTGGCAGAATTTTTATTTTTAATTCTAATTGATCTTCGCCCCAAGAACCGTCTGCATTAGCCGATTTTACTTTGAAAATATAATTTCCCGGAGCCAAATTGGTGTAGGTTGCAGTTCTGTTATTTCCTGCATAATTCCAGTCTTTTTCAAAACCTTCCAAATAATAGGCGTACTGATTTTTTTTAGAATAATTGTAGTTAATGCCCACATATTCAATCGTAAAAACAGATTGTGTATAGTTGAGTGTAATTTCTTTGGTTTGAGAAATCACTTTGCTTAAAGGCGAGCCGTCTTCATTTGGTTTTACAGAACGGTTGAATAATTTGAAATCGCTGAAATACAAGCTCGGCGCTTTTTCTGCTTTCTTAATTTCGTTTGGATTAAAATAATTTATCCCTTCATAACCGCCAAAATACAATTCGCCGTTTCCATCTTTAAAAACGGCATTGTTATTAAAGTCGTTATCAATCAGACCATCATCTTTGGTAAAATTGGTGCTTTTTTTATTTTTGAAATCAATTTTGGTTAATCCTGAACCACCACTGAGCCATAACGAACCGTTATTATCTGAAATTATAGCGCGAACCGATTTCTCGTTAAAACCCGGATAATCATCATAATTAGAAAATTTCTTGCTCTTTTTATTGTAGCTGAACAATCCCTGACCATCTGTGCCGATCCAGATAGTTTTATCATTTGATTCGTAAATAGATAAAATAGTTTGAATGCTGTTATGTTCGTTTATACCTTTGAACATGGCATCGCGCATATTGGTGACTTTGAAATGCGATTCGTCTTTTATATTTACCTGATACAAACCTAAAATAGTTCCAACCCAAAGAACATCATCTGAATCTACAAAAACTTTACGAATAAAGGCGTTGTCTAAAGTGTTTTCTGCAAATGGTTTAGCATCACAATGAATAAAGGTGTTTGTTTTATTGTCATAATAATGCAGTCCTTTTATGAAAGTTCCAATCCAGATTCTGCCTTTTGAATCTTCTGAAAAGCTAAAAACGCGATTCGACTTTAAACCTGAACTATTTGAAGTATTGTAGTTTACAAATCTTGTGGTTCCATTTTTTAGAAAATAAATACCACGATCCCAGCTTCCGACCCAAATGTTTTGTTTGCTGTCAATAAAAATCGTCTGAATATCAATCGCATCTAAACCTGAATAATAATTCTGATTGGCCTTATTGACGTGAATGTAACTTTTATTAATAGGATTGTAAATATCAAGCCCGCCGCCTTCATTACTAATTAATAAATTTCCTTTTTTATCTTTTACAACCGAAGTTACATAGCTGGTCTGCAGAGAATTGTCATTGTTTGCAAGTGATTCAAGCGAATTGAATTTGTTATTGGGTTTATCAAATACGCCAAGTCCTTTGTTGAAATAGCCTAACCAAAGTCGTTTTTCCTTGTCTTCGTATAAAGACCAAACCGAATTTGACTTTAAACTGAAACTATTGTATTTGCTGTGCAGGTATTTTTGAAGCACTTTTCCTTTGTAATCCACGACCAATAAGCCGTCGTTTTCTGTACCGCAGATAATGTAATCGTGACTGCTTTTTACAATAGATAAGATTTTATTTTTGGTAATGGGATAATTCTCAAATTGGTAATTATCTGTTTCGGGTTTAATTTTTATCAAACCGTTTTCTGTTGTTCCCAGCCATAGAAATCCAAATTTATCAATAACAAGATTTTCGATGTCATTGAGTAAAGGTTCTCTTTTGAATTTATCTTTATAAACCTGCTTTACTTTTCCATTTAAATCTATTTCTAAAAGTCCATAACTCGTTCCTAAATAAATAATCCCGCGCTTATTTTTTACCGAAGATTTTATTAAGAAATTAGGTTTTTCCAACACTTTTGAATGAACCAAAGAAGCGTGCAGCGTCTTGATATTAAGTTTGAATAATCCAAAACCGTAAGCGCCTAAATATAAATTGCCGTTATTATCCTCAATAATTGTTTTTATGGTAATGGGCTGTTTGTAACCTTTTGTAATAACATCTTCGATATTAATTTTGGTGAAATTATCTAAATCTCGGTTATACAAACACAAACCTTCATCTGTTCCTACCCAAAGATTGTTTTTAGAATCGATAAAAGTCGCATAAATAAAATTGCTGTTGATGGCTCCAGGTTTCTTGTCGTATTTATATCCAAAATAATTTACGCCGTCATATCTGTACAAACCTGCGCCGTTTGTGCCCACCCAAATAAAACCATTTTTATCTTGAATGATAGAAGAAACAGCTCTTTTTGAAGTAGTTTCCTGTATGCTCCTAAATTGATAACTGTCAAATTTTCCCTGAGAAAACAGGCAGTTTATAAACGTAAAAAAGCATGCAAGAATATATATGGTGTTTTTCATTTAGATGCAGCGTTATGGATTATCCAGTTTAAATGTAAAAATGGATTTGTTTAATGATGAAACAATATTAATAAAAGTAAATAGAACACTTAATTTTTTTTATTCAAATTTGACATATTGCCAAAATCCTGAGTCCGATTAATAACCTATTAAGGAATTATCGTACTCAGGATATAAGGGTAAAATAGATATTCTTTTTTTTTTTACTTTTTCTGGGTTTATTTTAATTCAAATTTTCCAGTAAGTCCTTCGTTAGAATTCCATCCAACAATAACATTAAATAATCCTGGTTCTACTAAAAAATTACCGTCATTGTCATAAAAACCAAGTTCTTGATTGGTTAATGTAAAGTGAATGGTTTTTGTTTCTCCTTTTTTTAATGCAACAAGTTCAAAACCTTTTAATTCTTTTACCGGTCTCACAACACTTGCAGCTGGATCATTGATGTACAATTGTACGACTTCTTTTCCGTCAAAATTTCCTGTGTTGGTAACGTCTACAGAAACTTCAATTTTTTCTCCTTTTTGAAATGAAGGTTTTGCTATTTTAAGATTTTTGTAAGCAAAAGAAGTATAGCTTAGTCCGTAACCAAAAGGATATTGAGGCGTTTTTTCTACATCAGAATAATGCGACCAGAAAACGTTTTGATCTTTATCTGTTGGTCTTCCTGTGTTATACAAATTGTAGTAAATAGGGCATTGTCCAACGTTTCTCGGGAAAGACATTGGTAGTTTTCCACTCGGATTATAATCTCCGTATAAAACCTGTGCCACCGCGTTTCCAGTTTGGGTTCCCAACTGCCAAGCTTCAACAATTGCCGGAATATGTTGTGCTGCCCAAGGAATTGACAAAGGACGCCCGTTGTTTAAAACTAAAACAATATTCGGATTCACTTTATAAATTTCCTCCAACAACTGCTGTTGATTTCCAGGCAGATTCAAGTCGGTTCTACTGCGCGCCTCACCACTTTGAAAACCAATTTCTCCTAAAACCATTACCACAACTTCTGCTTCTTTAGCGGCTTTTTTTGCTGCTTCAAATCCAGAAAAATCAGTAGTATTTAATTGTACTTCATTTAAGAAAGATTGTTTGTTTAAAGCAACATCAGTTCCTTTTTCAAATACTAAAGAATTGTTTTTATACTGCTGCATTCCTTCCAAAACAGAAACGGCTGTATTGTCATCAGCTGCAATTCTCCAGCTTCCTAAAGGGCTGTTTTTATCATTTGCCAAAGCACCAATCAATGCGATTTTTGCTCCTGATTTTTTCAGAGGCAATAGGTTTTTGTCATTTTTTAATAACACGATTGATTTTTTAGCCATATCCAGAACAGCATCATGATTTGCTTTGCTGCCAATATCTGATTTTTCGCGGGCTTCATCGCAAAATCTGTACGGATTGTCAAACAAACCTAATTCAAATTTTATTCTCAGAATTCTACGGACAGCATCATCGATAACGCTTTCTTTTACGACTCCTTTTTTTACCAGTTTGGCCAATTCTGTTACGTAAATATTAGACTCCATATCCATGTCAGAACCTGCGATTGCCGCTTTTTTAGCAGCATCTGCACCGTCAGCAGCGTAACCGTGCGTAATCATTTCGGCTATCGAAGCCCAGTCTGAAACTACAAAACCTTTAAAACCCCAGGCACCTTTTAAAATATCTCTTTGCAGAAAGATGCTTCCAGTTGCAGGAATTCCGTTTAGGGTATTAAAAGAATTCATAAAAGTTCCAATTCCAGCATCGACTGTGGCTTTAAAAGGAGGTAAAACCGTATTGTATAATTTAGAATTACTCATGTCAACACTATTATATTCTCGGCCAGCTTCTACAAAACCATAACCTGCAAAGTGTTTGGCACAAGCTACTATTGAAGTATTTGAACCTAATTTTTCTCCTTGAAAACCGTGCACTCTTGCTGTTGCAATTTTGCTTCCTAAATAAGGATCTTCTCCTGCGCCTTCCATTACACGTCCCCATCTGGCATCATTAGAAATATCTACATTGGGAGCAAAAGTCCAGTTTAGTCCAGAAGCAGAAGCTTCGAGTGCCGCTACGCGAGCAGAATTTTTAATAGCCTCTAAATCCCAGCTTGCCGCTTCTGCCAGCGGAATAGGACTTAGGGTTTTGTAACCGTGTATAACGTCAAAACCAAAAATCAAGGGAATTCCGAGACGAGATTCTTCAACGGCCATTTTTTGTACGGCTCTAACTTCTTTAACGCCGCGAACGGTTAACAAAGAACCGACCCATCCTTTTTTGATGTTATTGTATTTTTCTTCATTAGTACCAGATTCTGGTTTTGGTCCTGTAACGTCCCATGATCCATTGTACTGATTCATTTGTCCTACTTTTTCTTCTAATGTCATTTCTTTCATTAAAAGCGAAATTCGATCTTCAATTGATTTGCTGGTATCCATATGTTTTTTGGTCTGAGAATATCCATTGGCATAAATTACCATTAGTAAAAAGGCATATTTCTTCATTTGTTTTTTCATTAGCTGGTTTTTTGTTAGTCTGTAAGTATTAGGAATTATATTAAAATGATATTTTAAGAGGAAGAATAAAATTTGCTCACCGTAGAATTGAGTAGATATTGTTAAGTTGTAAATGTAGTTTTACAGCAATAATCGCAATAAAAAATTTGAAGCATTTTGTGCTACAGATGTTGTATTTAGCCGTATTTATGGAAGAAATTAGAACAGTACTACTTTTGAAGTTTAAAAACTTTGAAAAAGTATCAAATAAAAAAACCTGCAGATCACAAGATTTGCAGGTTGCATTTTTTTGCTTTTAAACAGCATGTTAGTTTACTTTTTCAAATGTCATTTTATTTTGTCCCATATCAATATCCTGTTTCAAAAATTGATTGGTTGCTGCATCAATATAATACGTATTTATTACTTTGTGCTGCGAAATACCATCTGTTGCTGTTACAATCCACACCGCTTTTCCTGCATAAGATCCTTTTTTTGTATTGGTAATATTTGCTTTTAGAAGCGCAGCTTTTGTTATCGGATTATAATCAAAAATTGTCATCTCTGTTTTATAATTTTCTTTTAATGGAAACCAGCGAAGTATTTGCGGATAAATATTACTGTCAAAAAAATCTCCATTTGTTTCTTCCTTGATTTCTGTTTTTTTGTTCTCCTTTTTATCCAAATAATAGCCAGTAGTTTGTTTTCCAAAATTAAGAGTGATGTCTCTTTGGGTATTGACAGAAGTATGTTTTACAGGTTTCAGTTTCGGAAGTTCTGCTACTGTTTCATCAATCCAATCGGGCATATTTTTCATTTTTACCGTAGTGGTCACTTTTACTGTGTTTTTCGTTTTTTCGATTTTAGTAAAAACTTTTCCAATTTCAATTTTTGAAGTATCACGAATGGCAAACCATTTCATTTCATACTCTTCATTTTTAATTAGCGATTCAATTATATCATTTTGATTGGGAGATTGTGTTTTTTCTTGTGCACATAAAGTTGAGCAAAGTAAAGAGCAGACAGCTGCAATTAACAGCATTGATTTTTTAGGTTTCATATTTAAGTTGTTTTGTACCAATTAGTACACAGAAATTGATAAAAGTTACAGCTCTTTAACTTTAAATAATTTCGAACTATAGATGAAATTAATAATTCATTTTCAAAAATTGACCAAATCAAATTGTGGGAATTGTATAACAATATGCCTAAATTTTATGAGAGTAAGTTTGCGGACTGAAGTACTTTTGGGATATGAAATACAGGAATATTTTATTGGTTGATGATGACACTGAAGATGGAGAAATCTTTGGTCTGGCTCTAAATGCAGTTGATTCTAAGATAAAATATACGGTTAAAAATAATGCGCTCGATGCGTTGAAGATGCTTCAGGGTTTAAAGAAATCTCCAGATATGATTTTTCTCGATTATCATATGCCTTATCTGGATGGATCTGAATTTTTGAAACTGCTGCGAAACGTAAAAGGTCTTGAAAAAATTCCAGTTATATTGTACTCCGGTCATTCTGGTTCTTTAGTAAAAGATGCGGCAGCGACATTCAAAAAAGTGCAGTTTCTTAAAAAACAGAATAGTTTAAAAGACTTAACAGTCTCGCTAAAGCAGATCCTCTTTCCGCTGATTGCTTCTGAATAATTTCCAAACTAAAATACTTAGTTAATACTCCTGTAAAACTTTACGGCACATCATTTGTTTGTGCTGTACCATGTTTAACTGAAAAAAATATAAAAATGAAAACGAATAAAAAACAAAGAAAATTTAACTCTGGATTTAGCAGAGAATCAAGAATAGTAAAAGGCAGAATCATTAATGCAATGGTATTTTCTCTAATCGCTTTTATCGCGGTATTGCTAATTACTGAAATGACGTAAAATAAAAGAAGTAAATCTAAAAAGCTCAAAACATATATTTTTTGCAGCTTGAATTTTATTTAAGATGACGCCTGTTTTCAATTAATTCTTTAAGTTTTAAAGCATTAAAAGCGGCATAACCTTTTTCGTCATTATCAAAGAAAACAAAAACGTCTTTTGTTTCCAGCCATTTCAAACATTGATCTGCCCATTCACTCAAAGTTTCATCAGAATAACTGCCTTGATATTTAACCGAAGTTGGTCCATGTAATCTCAGGTATACAAAATCGGCTGTAACTTTTACTGGTGAGAGATGTCCAGCCAATTCATAAATACAAAAGGCAGCGTTGTATTTTTCTAATAATTGATACACTTCGGGTACATACCAGCTCGAATTTCGAAATTCAAAAACATATCGATTTTTAGGAGAAAGTGCCAGCAGAAAATCTTCAAGAAGCGGAATATCAACTTTGAGAAAAGGAGGAAGCTGAAACAAAACAGCACCTAGCTTATTTTCTAAAAACTTTACCTTTTCCATGAAGATCAATAAGCTGTCTTCTGGATCGTGTAGTTTTTTCATATGAGTAATAAAACGGTTTGCCTTTATTACATATACAAAATCTTCTGGCACTTGACTTTCCCAGCTTTGAAAAGTTTCATCAGCGGGCGTTCGGTAAAAAGTATTATTAATTTCAACCGAGTCAAAATTATCGACATAATAAGAAAACTGATCTTTTATTTTTATGTATTCAGGGTAAAAGGTACCGCGCCAGTGTTTGTAAGACCAGCCAGATGTACCAATATATAAAGAATGCTTGTTCATAGTATTATAATTATAAGAATGAGAATGGAGAAAAAAACAAACCCCAATTGATATTCAAGCGGGGTTTATCGTTTTATAGAGTTCGACTCGGATCGGTTATTTCTTCATCGTCATCAAAATCTTCATCATCTTCAAGATCGTCATCTTCTTCTAATTCATCGTCGGTTTCATCGTCATCAAACTCATTGTCGAATTCGTCACTGCTCGGAATCTCATCATCTAATCTTTGACTGTTGATTTCCTCTTCTGCAAAATCATTTCCATAATCAGGTTCTGCATTGGCACTTACAGAATGGTCTGCCGGCGGTGCATCAATATCGAGATCATCATATTGACGTTCGTTATCATATCGAGTTTCATCATCTTGAAAATACGCATCTTCCTGACGGTAGTTTTCTCTTTCATCTAAATTCATAATAATTTTTTTTTGATTGTTATATCTGTAAATGTATTCGTGTTGATTATCAAAAATTTACAGCCAATGTGGTTTCTGATTATATAATTATAAGCTGTTTTATTTAGTTCCAACTTTTAATCTATTTTAAAACCACTTTTAAATTTTAGAACAGACAGCTAAAGCGATTTATTCTCTCAAATTGATAATAGGTTTTTTTCTAAAATAGACTTTAAACAATTAAAACTAAAAATGAATTGTTTACGATTTTTATAAAATAGTTTTCAATTCTTATAGAATATCTATTTCATTAACAAAAGGTTACAGTGCTTATTTTGTAAGGGTTTCCAGAAATTCTGTAAAAATCAATAGGCTTTGAAAGATACTTTTGAAACAGTTAATTATTAAAAAAAAACTATTATGAAAACTACAGACAATAAAAAATCAGATTCAAAAACACCTGCAAAAAAAACAGGATCTAAAACAACTGCTGCAAAATCAACTGCATCAAAAACAACCGCATCAAAAACTGCAACTAAATCAACAGCTTCTAAAGGAAGAACAGTAAAAGCAAAATCAGACGCTGCTGAAGGATTAAGAGATTTATTTATAGACTCTTTAAAAGATATTTATTGGGCTGAAAAAGCGTTGACAAAAGCGCTGCCAAAAATGGCGAAAAATGCAACTTCAGAAAATCTAATTACTGCGATCAACGATCACTTAACAGTTACAGAAGGACAAATTGAAAGACTAGAACAAGTTTTTGAAATTTTAGGAGAAAAAGCAGCAGCAAAAAAATGTGATGCTATGGAAGGTTTAATTAAAGAAGGAGAAAGCATTATGGAGGAAACTCAAGAAGGTCCTGTTCGTGATGCTGGAATTATCGCCGCTTCTCAAAAAATTGAACATTACGAAATTGCTTCTTACGGTACACTTGCCGCTTTTGCTTTAACTCTTGAAGAAGAAGATGCAGCAGCTTTATTGCAACAAACATTGGAAGAAGAAAAAGAAGCAGATACAATCTTAACAGAAGCTGCTTACAATACCATCAATTTTGATGCTTCTGAAGAAGATTCAGAAGACGAAGAATAATTTTTTACAAATAACTTCGAGAAACCTGTAGTCTAAAGCAATTTTGGATTACAGGTTTTTTCTAAAACTTTCAAAAAATGGAAAAAGTAAATGAACAAGACTGGTCGCCAATTTTAGGATACGAAATGTATTTTTCTGAAAATGATGATAACGAAAAAGGCGAAACAGAAAGAGATCCAGCACAAAAACCGAATACTGGAGATTGGGGAGACGAAACCGAATGGGATGAAACGGATAGTGATGAAAATCGCGGCAACGACAATAGCGGCGGTGCGGGAAGCACAGGAAGTGCATCTACAAATAGTTAAAAAAGAGCGGAATATATTTCCGCTCTTTTTTTATGCTCCATTTTCATGATGGTAATCATATAATAATGAGGTAATTATATTATAAGAAGCGCTCTAGTTTGTTTCTAACATTTGTCAAATAGCATTGTAAATGTTTGTAAGACAAATTGTTAATTAAAATTAATTGTTATGAAAAATTTATTTTTAATGGGATGCATGCTTTTCTGTTTCGGAATAGCATCTGCTCAAGAAACCCCGCAGAAGAAAAAATCTTCTACAAAAACGGATACTGTTTATAATAAAAAAAACAAACAACATCCCACTCGTACAAATGACACAGTACATAAATCGCAGACTGGAAAAAAGAAGGGAACAACGAAGCCAACTACAACTAGTCCGACGACAACTAGTCCAACGACAGTTCCGCAGCGAACAGACACCATTAATGGCACAAGACCATAATGAACGCTCTTTTCGCACTGTACCAAAAGGCCTATTTATTTTAAAATAGGCCTTTTCTATTGTATGGAGAAACAAAAAAAACGCCCTCATAAAATGAAGACGTTTCAAGAAAAAAAAACAACTGCAACTTTATTTTAGTGCTTTCGCCAAAGACTCTGCCATAGCTTGAGCATCTTCGCTGTAATTTTTTGTATAATATTGTTTAAGCTGTGCTTTTGTTTTCTTAGAATCTTTGCCGTGGCCTTCCCAAATTACACCAAGTGAAGTGTAAGGCGGCACCGTTACACCAATACAACAAAAGAAATTGGCAATATTTCCTGTTACATGTTCTACTCCGTCTGAATCTCCCGTGATAATCACGCCACCCATTTTTCCGTCAAGCGGAGAATCTTCCCCCGAATTAATAATGTCAAAAACTTCATCAAGTCTTTCGATACAACGTTGTAATTCAGATGAATGATTGTTCCACCAAATTGGTGTAGCAAATAAGAGAATATCAGCATCAAGAATTTTCTCGTAGATTTCTGGCCAGTCATCTTCAACTTTCAAATGGGTATAACTTCCTGGAAGAATTTGGTAATCGATAAGTTTAATTACTTCAAAGTCAATTTTTTGTTTAGAGAGAAAATCTCCAAAAAAATCAACAAGTACTTCGGTATTCGAAATTCCATCTTTTTTTAATGTGGCCAATAATATAATCGCTTTCATAAATGTCTATTTAGTTTTAAATATCTGATTTAAAATATTTTACTGTCTAAACAAATTTCCATCTGTGAACTCACTTTTTTTTACAAGATTAAAAACCTCGTTTATACATTTTGCATTACGAGATTAATGTATTCTGTAAAGTATTATGCTAATTGTGTAAAAACATTCTTTTGCCGTGATTTATTTTTGCTTTTGAAATTATGGATAAGAATTCGACGGTTGAAATAGCGGTTGAAGATTCATTGACAGCTCTTTAGCGATTTATAAGAGATTTGATTAAAGTGATTTCCTTTCATTAAATAAAAATCTCTAAATATGTCGAGGCTTTTCTATTCCATTTTCATAAATTTATAAATATCACTTTACATACTAAAAATGCTGGAGAATAAAGAAGAAAAAAAGGAGCAGAGTGCAGTACATTTGCTTCCGTGGGTTACTGCAATTGCCATGTTTATACAATCGTTAGACGGTACGATTTTAAATACTTCTCTTCCGTCAATAGCAAAAGATATGGGATATTCTGCCACCGAAATGCATTCGGTAATTGTTACTTATACTTTAACATTGGC
>NZ_CAMLIX010000043.1 GCF_946479975.1 uncultured Flavobacterium sp. | reverse complement strand
GCTCCAACATATTCTACCACATTTCCTTTTGAAGTTTTAGAAACGATGAAAATATGAGGTGTTTTTTTTGCTCCGTATTCATCAGTAATTTTTTGTCCTGGATCGAATAAATATGGGAAAGGATATTTTTTATCTTTTGCCAGATCCTGCATTTTAGAAAATGTATCTGCCGTAGAAGCTTCAGGATCATTTGGGTTGATAGCAATTACGGGATATCCCTGCGATTTGAATTTTTTATCTAATTCGATAATTCTCTGCTCGTAACCAATTGCATACGGACAAGTGTTGCAGGTAAAAACAATAATGTATCCTTTTGCATCTTTAAAAGTTCCGAAAGAAACTTCTTTGTTGTCTACATTTTTCAGTTTGAAATCTGGTGCTTTGTCTCCCGCTTTAAGCGTTACCGCATTTTGTGCTTGTGATAGAAAAGCAGAAAACGCCAATGCTAGTAATAAGATTATTTTCTTCATAATAGTTTATAGTTTTTTATATTCAGTTAATAATTGTTCGTAGGTAAATTCAGTTTCAACAAATTTTCGTCTGTCATCTTTAATAAAAAGCGTTGCCGGAATACTTCCTGACCAGCTTGGATCTATTCGATCAATAAATTCCTGCGGATTGCTTTCGTTTAATAGAAAAACTTCATTCTTAAGTTTTTTCTTTTTTACAAACGGAATTACATTCGATTCTAATTGCGATTTAAAATCTAGACTTACTAATAAAACCGCCAGCTTTTCTGATTTATGTTCAGTCGCTAATTTCTCAAAATGAGGTAGTTCTTTTATGCAAGGCGCACACCATGTCGCCCAAAAATTGACTACATAAATACTGTCTTTTCCGTTTTTAATTCTCTCATTAAGCTGATTTATATTTAAAAGCTTAACGTTCTGGTTGTATCCTTCTATGGAAAAAAGCAAAAAGAGAAAAAATGAGATTTTTAAAAGTGTATTTTTCATAAACTTCACGAATCTTAAAATTAATTTGTTTCCTACAAATATAAACTAATGAGCGATTAGATTTTGTTAATGAAAATTTAATCGCTTTTAGTGTGTAGTTGTTTTTACCATATTAACTATAATCTTTATCATTTTTTACATCTATTGCTGTTGTTCCCGGCGGAACATTTCGTTGTTAACAATAAATCCTAACATCCAATATTGTTCAGTAGGACGTTTGAAATACAATCAATAGTCGCTAAACTCTTTCAAAAATTTATCCCTGTTGTTCCAGAGGAACATTTCATCGGTAAACCATAAAAATCTTCACACATTATATCGTTCCGTAGGAACGTTTGAAACTTAATCTATAGGAGATGTAAAACTCTATCTGATGTTCCAGCGGAATATTTCGTCGGTAACATATAAAATATTAATATCCTTTAATCGTTCCGTAGGAAAGTTTGAAAATTAATCTATAGTAGCTGTAAAGCTCTTTCAAAATATCTGATGTTCCAGCGGAACATTTCGTCGGTAACATATAAAATCTTGATATCCTATAATCGTTCCGTAGGAACGTTTGAAAATTAATCTACAGGCGCTGTAAAACTCTTTCAAAATCTATCTGATGTTCCAGCGGAACATTTCGTCGGGAACATATAAAATCTTAACACCCTATATCGTTCCATAGGAAAGTTTGAAATTCAATCAGTAGGCGCTGTAAAACTCTTTCAAAATCTATCTGATGTTCCAGCGGAACATTTCGTCGGTAACACATAAATCTCACCATCCTATATCGTTCCGTAGGAACGTTTGAAACTTAATCTATAGGATTTGTAAAAACATACTTTAAATCATATTCAATTTCAAATGCTTTCAGCATATCTTCATACTCTTCCAGAAAAGTTTTCTTTTTATGATGTTCTTCCTGATTTTCTATATACCGAATCACATTTGGCATGTGACTTCTTGAGTATGAAAAAGCGCCATAACCCTCTTGCCATGCAAAGTTTGGACATAATTTCTCTTCCTTAATCCATTTGCTAGATTCTGTTTTTACATTTTGTATCAAAGAAGATATAGATTGATTTGGACGCATTCCAATAAAAATATGGATATGATCTGGCATGCTGTTTATGCTCAACATTTTATGCTGGTTAGATTGAATAATTCCCGTAATATATTGATGCAATCTATCTTTCCATTCTTTTGAAATTAATGATTTTCTATACTTTACTGCAAAAACAAATTGTATATGTAATTGCGTATATGTGTTTGCCATTGTAATTATTTTTTTTTTGCTACCGACGAGATGTTCCTAACGGAACATTTTAACTAAACCTGATAATTATTCTACCAATCAAACCTTCCTACGGAACGAAAAATCAATGACCTTTTTTTTCTACCGACGAGATGTTCCTAACGGAACATTTTTAAAATCTGATTACTATTCTACCGATCAAACGTTCCTACGGAACGAAAAATCAACAACCATTTTTTTTCTACCGACGAGATGTTCCTAACGGAACATTTTTAACAAACCCGATAATTATTCTACTAATCAAACGTTCCTACGGAACGAAAAATCAATAACCATTTTTTTTCTACCGACGAGATGTTCCTAATGGAACATTTTTAATAAACCTGATAATTATTCTACTAATCAAACGTTCCTACGGAACGAAAATCAATAACCGTTTTTTTTCTACCGACGAGATGTTCCTAATGGAACATTTTTAACTAAATCTTTTTCAGTTTAAATATCAATTTTCTTCATTGATTAATAATTTCTCAAATAATACTTTTTCTTCCTCAGAAAGTGTCTTTTTGATTTTAGAGAAACCTGCAATTTCCCCAAAAGTGGTGTGCATAATATCCTCCCAGCAGAAGTCTGCCATTTCCTGAACTCCATTTTTTTCCTGTGAGAAACTTTCTATATCCTCTTCTGTAAAATAATACTTCGCAAAATTTTCTTTACTTTCTAAAAGTAATTTCAAACCTTTTTCATTTGCAAAATAAGATAAAAACACTTTGCTATGCGGATGTTCCTGCATAGATAAAATGGCATTAATATATACTTTAATCGTTTTCTCATTCAAACCAAATTTTTCTAAAAACGGAACTGTAAATTTTTGCTGAATAGATTGATGCTCATCATCAACGGTTTGATAATAATCAATTAAAACATCAAAATATTTTTCGTCTTGTAGTCCCAATGCTAAAACAGCAAAAGTCGATGGCATGGCGCATTCTTCGGCATCAAGATTAGTGTACCATTCATATTCTTTTTTAGTTAGATGAATGTATTCTAAAATGCTTTTATGAAGATTTGGATATTTTACCGCTCCTGCAAAAAGGTAATTTTGTCCACATTTTGGAAGTCCTTTTATTGGAAGTAGCTCTTTTTCTTTGGAAGAAAAACTAATTTCAAAACTTTTTGGAAAATCTGTCTGAAACAGTTTATTAATAAAAGTTAAGGCTTTACCATAACTTTCTTCATTATCACGTATCAATTTTATCTTGATGGTAGCAAAAACATCATTAGCTTTGGCAATTAGATCATCGTCTTTGTATTCGATAATTTCTTTTGCGAGTTTACCAGTTCCATCTTTTTTCAATTTTGCTACTTCATCTGAACCTAATTCTGTTACAATATCAAAATACTCATTGGCAGTAACTTTGGCATAACTTGGACCGTATTTTATATGACAAACGGCAATATAACATATAAATGAAAGAATCTCTTTTTCTTCTTCAGATATTGTAATTTCTTGCTTTATCTTTTTACTCTTAATAATATTCCAATCATCGAGCTCTACCGCATAAATTTTTTTGGTTATACGCTCTTCGATCCACTTTGTTATACGATAGTTAATTGCATTAAAACCGCTTAACTTTCTCAATCTTTCAAAAAAATCAACGTAATGCTCTTTTGAAAATGGTCTTGTTTGAAAAAAGTATTCAACTACAGAATTATTTAAAAATCTCTCACCCGAATCTAATATGTAGATTTGTAGAGCATCTTTATTTAATTTAACTGTATTATTATCGATTGCATTGATAAATTTTTCTAAAAGTGCTTCGTTGCCTTCAATTTCTACTAAGTAATCTAACTCTCTCATTTTAATTTATATTATAATTCAACTTACTATCTATGTTTGCATTTTACTGAAATATTCCATTTTAGGAACAAAAAAATCCTTGTTTAAATTCAACTTCAAAAATAGATAAAAAGTAAGATTAAAATTACTTTTTATCTAATTCTATTTTTATTTCCTAGTCACTTTTTTTTGACTAATTGACTGATGACAAAATTCGGATGACCTTTGTAAAATGAAAATACTGCCCTTGTTATTAATATTGATTTTCAGTTCGAGCTGTCAATCACAAACTAATTCTAAAATGAACGAAAACAAAACAAATCCGTTATTATGCGATCCTGAAACAGGAATGTGCGAAATGCCAATTGGCGACAAAACCAATGAAACTGTTTCAATTAAAACGGAAAATAAGCCTATCAAAATTATTTATTATACTGATCCAATCTGTTCATCCTGCTGGGGAATTGAACCTCAGCTTCGAAAATTAAAAGTAGAATACGGAGATTATTTTGAAATTGATTATCGCATGGGCGGCTTACTTCCAAATTGGAGTTATAACAGTGGAGGCATCAGTAAACCATCAGATGTGGCGCATCATTGGGATGAAGCGAGTTTGTATTACGAAATGCCAATTGACGGCGATGTTTGGCTTGAAGATCCGTTAGATTCGTCTTATCCGTCTTGTATTGCTATGAAAGCCGCTCAGGTTCAGAGTGCAGAAAGAGCAGTTAAATTTATGCGAATTCTAAGAGAAGCTTTGTATCTGGATAAAAAGAATATTACCAAATGGGAAAATATAGCCGAAGCAGCAAAACTTGCAGGCTTAGATGTAGAAAAATTAAAAGCAGATTATGAGGGTAATGCCAAAAAACTTTTTGAAGTAGATTTAAATCTCGCGAAATCACTTGGTGTTAGAGGATTTCCAACTTTGTTTTTCTCTGACGGAAACAACAATCAATTAACTGTTTATGGTTCGAAACCCTATGCTTCTTATGAAAACGCTCTACTAGTACTATTTTCTGATGCTAAAAAGAAAAAGTTTTCAAGTGAAAATCCGTTAGCGCTTTTTGAAATTTTTCCAACATTGGCACCAAAAGAATATGCTGTAATTTTGGATATTTCAGATGCTCAAGCAAAAGATATTTTGGAGAAATTATACAAAGAACGAAAATTAGATAAAAAGACAATTAAGAATGGTTCACTTTATCTTAAAAAATAATTCAGCCGAAATAAAAACAACAAGCTGTTAAGATTTAAAACTTAACAGCTTGTTGTTCTTTACATAATCTTAAAGAATACTGATAATTACATTATGATTAGTCTTTAAAGCTTCTTTATAAAAATTCAAAATTTCATATAATGCATTTCTAAATTCTTCGAGCAATGACTGTTTATTATCATCCCAAATGCCATTTGGATATATTCTGTTCTTTTTTAAAATCAAAGGATCAAACTTGGCAGAAATACTTTCGAAATCAATCTTTTCTATAGCTTTAATTATCCCTTCAAGTTCTGCATTGTTTATATACGAGATAAAATCAGCATCTTCATCTTCACTAAAATTATGAACACCAACAATGGCTTCGCTTAGTTTATTATGTTCAATAGGCAGTGATGCCGAAACACCAGTTAAAAAACAATGCAAGGCATCCCAAATTTTATCAATATCAAAAAAAGAAAATTTTTGACTTTCTTCAATCTCAAATATTTCATTTGTTAAATCTTCATTATCAAGAGTCGTTAACTTATTTAAAACCTCTTTATCTACCATTAGATATTCTGCAATCATTCCCATATACTGTTTTTTTTATATTCTATTCTAAAGTAATTTTTTCTGTCATAATATTATAGTCAATATTTCTTTTAATCTAGAAATTGAAGTCTTTCTGGTGAAAGTATAAATGAAATACCATCTTCTACTTGTTTTACATGCCATACGACAAAGCCCTGTGCCATTGAGCCAAATCCTAAATCACAAAACATAAATGGCGGAATCCATATAAGTTGTATAGTTCCATCTCCCTTCCATTGCGCTTTCTTAAATAGTTTTTCCGCTTTTTTTATATAATCATCAGCATTATCTAAAAAGATGTGAGGGTCAAGTGCAAAGTGTAAATTGTCAATCCATTCAAAAATATATAAATAAAAGTTCTCTAATTCTTCTGGCTGATATTTAATAACTTCATGCTTTTTTATGGAGTACGCCATAATTCTATTTATTTAAATTAAACTTTTACAAATTAATTTAAATATTTAATTACAAATTACCCTTACAAGATTTAATCCTGTTAAGGAAGGATATAATTCTTTTAGGATTTAAATTAAATTTACAAAATCATTGCAGCAACCGTCATTTGTAAAATGATTAATTGGCTGAAATAATTTAATTAATAAAGCCAATATAGTATAAGTAACTGTTAATTATACAACTATATTTATTATTTTTATAAGAAAAAAGTAGTGTCATGGAGCTAAATTTGTAAAAATACAAACTTAAAAAGCATTATTATGGAAAAGCGACACGACTATGATTATGGACAATTTGATCCAGATCATGTAGATCAAAATACTCTTGTTGATGGTACATATTCTGTTGAAGATGAATATAAACAAGAACTTAAGAAAAATGATGAAAGAGAATTTGGTGAAAGCGATCCAGATTATAACGAACAAAATACTCTTGTAGATAATGACAATTATGCAAGAGACGAAGATCCTTATCAATATCAAGAAGAATTTGTAGAAGATTTATCTCATCCAGAGCAAGATTTTGAAAACAATTCTAATGTAAAAGCTGAAAATATTCCGAATGAGGAAAGAATTATAAATGAAGATGATGCTATTACAAATGACGATACTGAAAGCGATCTAAACGATGAATATGATCCTGGCTTAGACGCAGAAAATGATAGCGAAAGAGATTCGGATTTAGATGATGAAGAAGAATTAGATGATTTTGATGCCGAACATTATCCTGATACGCATCCTAGAGAGTAAATTAATTCTCTGTAATTGAATATGGAAATTACAACACAAATTATATGGCTTTTTGTTTTAGCTGTGCCCATTGCGTGCATCAGCTGGACAGTAACACATGAAGAAATTTTTAGAGAACCTCACGAATGGTGTGTCAAACGTTCTAAAAATGACAGGTTTTTATTGTCACGAAAATTTTTCTATCTGCTTACGTGTGAATATTGCTTTAGCCATTATGTCACAATTGCCTTTTTAATTCTTTGTGATTATAAACTTTTGTTAAATGACTGGAGAGGCTTTATTTTGGCAGGGTTTTCTCTAGTATTTGTAGCAAATGTTTACATGAGCCTTTTTGCATTACTGCGTCAGGCCATAAAAAAAGAAAAGGTCGTAATCGAAAAAATCGAGAGTGAAAAAGATATAGAACGACAATAAAAATTAATAAATACAACTTATAAATAAATTACTATTATGGACAATTTAAATTTCATAGACCCATTATTACACGGAATCACTCCTGAGTCAAAGAAATCACTTAATCTTTCTGTAAAACAAATGGTTTTTGCAGGTGTTGGAGCTCTAGTAGCTTCGGCAGTTTTGAAAAAAGCAGGGCACCCAAAAGCTGGTGCAGTTGTGGGAAGTATTGCCTTGCCAATTCTGGCATCTGCTTGTTATAAAAAATTCAACGAGAAAGCAAAAGAAAAAATCGATGCTAATTCAACAAGTGGTATCGAATACAATCACTAATTTTTCTATTAGTCAATTCATAAAAAAAAGCATTCAAAATATTTTGAATGCTTTTTTTTATGTTCGAAATTTATCTAAGATATATTTCCTTCAACCCAATTTAAGGCTTTATTGAATTCTAATTTTTTATAACCTCTAAATTCACCTGGAACAATATAACTGAATCCGTTTGTAAAAGAAATAATTTCCTCTGTGTCGGTAACTATTGCAGCTCTATTCCATTTTCCTAGATGTTTTAATCCGAGTAAGGCATCTTGAAGCCACGCCCCTGCTGTAAAATTTTTAATATCTGTATCTAAAACCAATAGAAAATTAATCTCGTTTGTCTGATTTACTAAATGTTCTACAGCTGGCACAACTGCTGTTAAGAAATCTTCTTTTGTTACTTCTGCCAAGGCTCTAAAGGCAACTATGTTATCGGTAGTGTCAATTTGATGTATCATGATTTTTATAGTATTGAGTTATTTATAATGTTTTGATAGTAAACAAATTAAAACCAAAACACTAACTCAAATTTACTTATAATCATTGAGATTTTAATTATATTTAACTACTTCATTATTATATTTTTTTGAGGTGCTAAGGTTCTGAGATGCTAAGGTTCTAAGTTTTTCTGTAGATTCGGATTATATTTTATCTCAAATTCTGAAAAAATAAATTGCGTTCATACTTTGCGTAAGATGCACTGCTGTGCATCTCTACAGATTAAAAATGTCAAAAATTGATTATAGCCAAAGATTTTCCGTAGAGACGCACAGCAGTGCGTCTAACGTTTCGTAAAATATAAATTGCGTTCATACTTTGCGTTAAATACATTGCTATGCGAATCTACAGATTAAAAATGTAAATTGATTTATGGACAAAGAATATAAAAACTTAGAAACTTAGCATCTAAGTACCTCAGCAACTTAAAAAAAAGCCCATCTCTTTCGAAACGGGCTTTTGAAAATAAAAAATAAACTAACACACAAAACTTAATTGTATCCTTGATTTTGTTTGAATTGTTTAGTCACATCGATTGTTGACTGCGGAATTGGGAATAATCTTCTGTATGGTTCTGAAGCTGGTTTTGCTGTTCCTGGAAGATCAAATTTTCCAAAACGAATCATTTGTGGTCTTCTGTATAATTCCCAGTACAATTCAAAACCAATTTCATTGTATAATACCGTTTGATCTATCGCCGTTAAAGGTTTTCCTGTTACACCTCCGTATAGAGATTCTCTTTTTCTGCTAGTACGCAATTTGTTAAGGTCATCCATTGCTAAAGTGGTACTTCCTTTTCTAAAATAAGCTTCGGCTCTCATTGTATAAATTCCTCCTAAACGGAATAATGGAATATCAACATTACTGTTTCCGTTTCCTCCTTCTGGATCAAATTCGTATTTAAAAATACGTGCTCCTTGATTGATTTCGTTTTGAGCAAAAACTGCCTGAACTGGATTTTTAAATGTCAACGATGGTGTAAAATCCATTCTAGTGGTAGTACTTTTTTCCATAACTAATGGAGAAACTTTAATACGTCCGCCTACTGTTTCTAAAGATCCAGAAGCTAATAATATTGGTCCGTATTGTGGTCCGTACTGAATTCCTCTGTTAAAATGGAACCAAGGTAAATTAGCACTTTTAGGTACAATATCTGTGGCAGGAACGCTTACATCTGTTCCGTCATTATTAAACCATGTTCCATCTGCATATTGATATTTTTGCTGAAATCTAGGATCTTCGTGATTTCCGTCCCATGTTGCAAAAAATTCTGGAGTTGTACAAGCTGCGTTTGTTCCTCTGTTTGCGGCAGAAGTTCTCTGGTTACGCTCCATACATACATAAGCAAAACTATTTGAACCGTTTCTAATGTAATCTATTTTTTGAGAAATGGCGAAAATCAATTCTTTTCCTTTATCATTATCTCTAGCGAAGTTTTTGAAATAATCGCTTTCTAAAGTATATTTTCCAGAATTAATCAATAATGAAGTGTAGTAAATTACACGATCCATATCGGTTCCTGTTCCCGTTGCTGCAGCTTCATTAAAATTAAAACTTGATGTTGCATTAAGACGATCTTTAAAAACGGCACGGTTCAAATACATTGTTGCCAAGAAACCATAAGCAGCTTCTTTTGTAAATCTTCCGTGGTGCGTGCGCTGTTCGCCCATGCTTGCCAAATCTGGAAGTAATGCTTCAACATCAGCAATTAAAACATCGATTTGAGTATCTGCTTTTAAAATTTGCAAAGGCGCACTAGGATTCATTGGATCTCTGTAAGGCGCTTGTCCGTACAAATCTAATGTTGTATATAAATAATACGCTAAAAGTCCTTTAGCTTCAGCTAAAAATAATTTTTTCTCCGAAATTGTACTTTCTTCAATAGACTGAATCGCTGTAAGAGAACGCGTAATTCCGTTTGTCAATTTATTCCAGTTGTCTACGACGATT
Organism: uncultured Flavobacterium sp.; assembly: GCF_946479975.1. The sequence continues at coordinate 14,965 of NZ_CAMLIX010000043.1, read as the reverse complement.
GCATTATCAGATTTCCATGAAAACTCGTGCATGTCTCTCCATTTTCCTCCATCTCCCCAGTCACTACCGCGTGTTGGTAGGATTGCTTCATCTGTAGTATATTCTTGTAGAGAGAAAACGCCTCCGTGATCTACAAAAGTTCCGTCTCCTAAACGGTCATAAGCTGCCGCCAATGCTCCAGCTGGACTTGAAGTTTCGTTTCCTAAAACCTCATCTAAAACTACTTCGTCTAGATCAGTACAGCTTGCAAAAAGCCAGATAAAAGAAAAGATCGCTAATGTCTTTATATTAAAAATTGTATTTGTTTTCATAATAAATTATAGTTTTAAAGTTGCTCCAAAACTGAATGTTCTAGAAGTTGGATAACTTGCATAATCGATACCAATAGATTGATTTCCTCCGTTTGATTTCGGACTATTGATTAACGGATCGTAACCTGTGTAATTTGTAATCGTAAGTAAGTTCTGCCCTGTAACATAAAGTGTTAAACCATTGATCCAGTTTAATCCTTTTAAGTCAAAATTGTAACCAATACGAGCTGTATTCAATCGAATAAAATCAGATTTTTCTAAGAAAAGAGTTGACAAAATTGGTGAATTAGCTGCATTTGCACCCGACTCATAATAACCTGTTGCCACGTTACGATCTGATGCTAAGTTGTTAATATTTAAAGCATTTAATCCCGTATTATTCAACAAGTAACCACCTGTTTGCCCGATGATAGAGAATGAGAAACTAATATTTTTGTATCTCATATCACTATTTAATCCGTAGTAGAAAGTTGGTAATGCACCTTCGATAATAATTCTGTCGCTGTTGTCAATTTTACCATCTCCGTTTTGATCTTTAAAAACGTTTGCTCCGTTTGCATCAAAACCAGTATGCTCCAATAAGTAGAAAGAACCTGCAGCATAACCGCTTTTGTAAATGTTCGCATTTACACCAGATTGTCCAGGTCCTGAAATAGTTCCTGTTAAGATTTCTGAAACAGGCAGATCTTCAATTTTATTATTTAAAGTCGCTCCGTTCATATCGATATTCCAAGAAAAGTCTTTTTTATCAATTATCTTAGAACCCAGCATAAACTCAAAACCTTTATTGATGATTTTACCTTGATTAATATTGGTCCAAACTGTTGGTGTTGGGCTCAATGCTTGCGAAGGAATATTCAAAATTGCATCTGTAGTTGTTTTGTTGAAATAATCAACTGTTCCGTAGAATTTATCATTCCAAAAACTAAAATCTAAACCTACGTTCAATTGCGTTACAACCTCCCATTTCAAATCAGGATTTGGCGTTCTGTTTACCGAAACTCCGTTTACCAAATTCAAATCATCGTATAAATAATATCCATCAGCACCAGATAAAGAGTAGCTTGCTTTAGTAATCTTATTTTCAACTTCCTGATTTCCTGTTTGTCCCCAACTTGCTCTCAACTTTAAATTGTTTAAAGCTTCTACTTTTTCAAAGAAACTTTCTTTAGAAATATTCCATCCTAAAGCAAATGAAGGAAAATAACCATATTTATTATTATCACCAAAACGAGTCGAACCGTCAGCTCTCATCGAAGCTGTGAAAAGATATTTATTATTAAAACTATAATTTAATCTTCCAAAATAAGACTGTAATTCATTTTCTTGTGCATAACCCGTTGTTCCAGATTGTGTACCAGCAAAACCAGGATTAATTGATGGAGGAACACCAGCGCCTTGATTAGCGATTCCGTCAATACTGAAAGAAGTTCCTGATCTTTCAAATTTTTGGTATGAAAATCCACCTAAAGCTTCGATTTTGTGTTTATCTAAATTTAAATTATAAGTCAGATAATGCTCGACCAAAGAGTTTTTAGAATCTAAATTGTTCTGTACATATCTTCCCTTCGGATTTAAATCGGTTAAGTTTGGATAAATAGTTGTATTTCTTTCCGACATCGAACGGTCGATACCCAAGTTTAATTTGTATTCTAATCCGTCAACAATTCTTAAAGAAGCTTCAAAATTTCCTAAAACCCTTAAAGTACGCGTTTTGTCAGTGTAGATGCTTAATAAATACGCTGGATTATAATGCGCATTCATATTAAAGTTGGTGTAATTTCCATTTGCATCAAAAACCGAACGCGTTGGATTTGCCATTAAGGTATGAACCAACAATTGTCCGTTAGAACCTCCGTCATCACTTGTAGGAACTCCGTCATCTTTAGTTTCACTCGCAGTAAGATTAAATTTTAATTTTAAACGTTTTTTATCTAAAAATGATTCAGCAGCGTTGATTCTACCTGTCATACGTTTAAAGTTGCTGTTTCTAATAATACCTTCTTGATCCAGTTGAGATACAGAAGCGTAATAGTTTCCAGATTCTGTTTGTTTAGAAAATGCTAACGAATTACTTTTTGTAATTGCTTGTCTAAAAATAACATCCTGCCAATCTGTATTGCCGCCGTGATCAAAAGCTTTATCTTTAATTGCAGTTCTGTATTGATCTGCACTTAAAACATCTAATTTATTTGCAACAGTAGAAATTCCTAAAGAAGAATCATACGTTAAAGTTCCGTCTCCTTTTGCTCCTTTTTTAGTCGTTACCAAAACAACTCCGTTAGAACCTCTTGCTCCATAAATTGCAGAAGCAGATGCATCTTTTAAAACTGTAATAGATTCGATATCACTATTATTCAAAAAGTTTAACGGATTTTTAGCAGCAGAACTACCAAAACCAACATTCGTTCCAGATGGACTCACATCGTCATTCGATAACGGAATTCCGTCTACAACAAACAAAGGCGTACTGCCACTTCTAATAGATCCAACTCCACGAATCGTTACATTTACTCCTGCTCCAGGCTCACCGCTTGTACTAACTACACGTACACCAGCAACTTTTCCTTGAATTAAATTATCTGGAGAAATACTTACTCCTTGCTTAAAACTTCCAGCGTCTAATTGTGTAACTGCTCCAGTAACATCTTTTTTAGATTGTTTACCGTAACCTACAATTAAAACTTCATTTAATTCTGCTGTAGATGGTTCCAATTGAATAGTCATAAAACCAGTTTGTACGGTAACCGTTTTCGATTTGTAACCAACATACGAGACACTAATTGTTTTCCCTTCTCCAACAGTAAGTTCAAAAACTCCGTCAAAATCGGTAACAGCTGCGTTAGAAGTACTAGTTTCCATTACAGATGCACCAGGAATTGGCACATTGTTTTCATCAACGATTTTTCCTTTAACTTTAATTCTGTCAACGGCTTTAGTATTTACCGCTTTTGGCGCTGCTGTTTTCTGAATTAAAACTAATTTTCCGTTGATGTTATAATTAAAATTGGCTTTTTTAGAAAGGTCATTCAAAATTTCTGAAACCGTTTCTCCATTATAATTTACTGTATAAGCAGTATTGTCAGCAATTATCGCCTGACCGTAACTGAACTTGTAATCTGTTTGTTGTGTTAGTTTTGAAAAAATAGAAACCAAAGTGGCTTTTTCTATTTTATTTTTTACATTTGATTCTTTTAATACAATAGTTTTACTGTAACCGCTCTGAAAGGCAAGTAAAGCCAGAACTAAAAAGACAAAACTCTTTAGATTTAAATAAGAAGGTTTAAAATACATGATTTAAGTAATTGTTTTTACGATGCTTAATATTAATTGGCAGTTGTTCCCGCAACTGCTTTTTTTTGTTTTTAATCCACTTTTACTCTTTCGCCATAAACTTTGAATTTTAGGTTTGTGATATAATTTATTTGTTCCAAAACATTTTCTAATGTCGCGTCCTTCTTGATGAATACCGTTAACGGCGTTGCTAATACGTGTTCATTATTATATTGAAATGAAACGCCGTATTTATATTGTAAAATCGTGATAACCTGTTTTAATGTAGTTTGATTAAGCATTACATCTTCATTGTACCAATTGACCAAAAATGCTTTGTCTGCTTGCTGTTTCGTCAATTTATCAGATTCAAATAAGGCTTCTTGATTTGGAACTAAATCTACGCTCTGCCCTTTTCCAGAAACATTTACTTTTCCCGTCACTACAATTACTTTACAGCTTAATTTTGATAATTGAATGTGAAATGAAGTTCCAACAACTCGTGTTTGAATTTCTCCAGAATGAATAATGAATGGATGTTGTTTGTCTTTGGCAACTTCAAAAAATGCATTTCCTTTTAATAAAGAAACCGTTCTTTGATCACCGTCGAATTTTTCAGGATACTGAAATGATGAGTTTGCTGCCAGATAAATTTTCGAACCGTCACTTAACTGGATAGATTTGGGAATCGAAGACGTTTTAAATGTGATTTGTTTCTGGTCTAAAACATTTGGTTTCAAGAAAAATCCTAAACCAAGTAGAAAAAGAATACTGGCAGCAGCCATATATTTTAAATAAGGATTGAAAGTTTTCTTCTTTCCTATTCTAAATTGAATTTCTTCGTAAATATTTTGAGATACTTCTTCTGGATTTCCCATTACATTAGAATCCCATTTTGAATCTTGATATTCGCTGAAAGCAAAATGATGTAATAAATTTTCTTGTGTCGATGAAGTTTTTCCTCGCGAACTTTTATCCAGCAAATATTCTAAACTATGTTTAATTCTTTTTATCATAATACTTATTGTTCCCGCGTAGTGCAATTTCTCAACACATTCAACATGTTAAAACAAAATTGAATTGACTTAAACAGGTTTGTTTCTTATAAGTACTAGAAACTTAAAATCGTACTATCGCCAAATATTATGAAAACATCAAGCAAAAGTTATCTTAAAATTTTTGATTAAAAATAATAAACGGAGCCAGCCAGACAAGGTCTTTTAAGCCTTCGCGAAGTTGTTTTACTGCAGAAGAAATTTGATTTTTTACAGTTTGTTTAGAAATTCCAAGTTCATCTGCAATTTGATCAATTGTCATATCTTGAAATTTGTACATCAACAAAACCTCTTTTCTTTTTTCTGGAAGTTTGTCTAATAAAGTATAAAGCAGATCCATAACTTCTGGATCAATAGCCGAAAAATTATCGATAATGTAGTCTTCGAATTTTTCTTCTAAAATAGTCTTATCAAAACGGTTATTTTGATAATGTTTGAAAACCTGATTTTTTACTGCACGAAACAAAAAAGGTTCAATGGCATTAATATTCAGTTCTTCTTTTCGCTCCCATAAATCAACAAAGACATCTTGAACAATGTTCTGCGCCAAATCTTTATCCTGAGTCATCGTATAAGAAAACGCATTGAGCTTTTTCCAATATTCGTTATACGTTTTTTCAAAAATTTCAGGATTATTCATACGGCAGTTACAGGCTTTTTAGTATCGTAAAATAATGAAATCAAAAGCCAATGTTTTTTGCGTCAATGTTATCTTTAAATTAAAAAATAAACACGTTTGCTGTAGAAATACTACTTTTTTGAAGTCGTTTTAGTAATCAATTTGCGATTTCTTTTTTTTAATCTAACATAAAAGCCAGCAGCTACATTTAACTTAGTAACTTTAAAAATGCAATTTCTTTTGATGCGTCCTCGTCAAACAGTATCAATTACATTTTAGAATTATGAAACAATTTTTGTTCACTTTACTTCTTGCCGGCGCTGTACAATCAAGCGTTCAGGCACAAAACGACAATTTAAAAATCAATCAGATTCAGGTTATAGGATCGCATAATAGTTATCGCCATGCTATCGAACCTGAACTCTACAACTTAATTCAGGCAAAAGACACTTCTCGTTCGCTTAAAGGTTTGCAATACACACACATCAGCATTACAGATCAATTAAACAAAGGTTTACGAAATCTAGAAATCGATATTTTTGCTGACGCGAAAGGCGGAAAATATGCGCATCCAAAAGGTTTAGATATTGCTAAATCTGAAGAAGTTTACGATCCAAACGGATTAATGAAAAAACCAGGTTTTAAAGTTTTCCACATGCCGGATATCGATTTTAGAACTTCTGCCTATACTTTCGAAATTTGTCTTCAGGAATTAAAAAAATGGTCTGATGCCAATCCGAACCACGTTCCTGTTTTCATTACTTTAGAACCAAAAGATGGCGACGCAAATTTCTTCGGAACAAAACCAGAAGATTTTACCGAAGCCGTTTTTGACGAAATGGATAAATTGATTCGCAAAGCATTAGGAAAAAACAAACTAATTACACCAGACATGGTGCGCGGAAAATACAAAACACTCGAAGAAGCAGTTTTAAATAACAATTGGCCGACTTTAAAAGAAGTAAAAGGAAAATTCTTTTTTCTGTTAGATAACAACGGTGCCAAAAGAGATTTGTACGCTTTAAATCATCCGTCACTTAAAGGACGTGCTGTTTTTATCAATGCCGAACCGGGAAAACCAGAAGCTGCAGCTTTATTTAGAAATAACTCTGAAGATCCAACCATTACCGATTTAGTTAAAAAAGGCTACATAGTAAGAACTAGAGCTGATTCTGATACGAAAGAAGCCCGTAAAAATGATTATTCACATTTCGAAGCTGCAAAAAAATCAGGCGCACAAATCATCACCACCGATTATTATCTGCCAAGTACTTTGTTCAACTCTCCATACCAAATTAAATACGATGACGGAAGTTATGTTCGTAATAACCCTGTGAATAATTAGTTTGGATAAAGAGTGAGAATTTAACCGCAAAGAGCGCAAAGAGTTACGCAAAGTTCGCTAAGATTTTACGCAGAGTTCGCAAAGTTTTTTTAAGGTAAGTTTATAAAATAAAAGTTCGCAAAGCTAGATGATAAAGCTCTGCGAACTTTGCTTTTGAAGCACAATCTCATATTAAATTCTCTGCGAACTCTGCATAAAAACCTCCGCGAACTCTGCGTAATTCTTAACTCTATTTTCTTTTAACATCTCTTGGTTACGCAAAGAGCGCAAAGTTTTTTCGCAAAGTCCGCGAAGGTTTTCGAGTGAAATTTATAAAATAAAAAGTTCACAAAGCTTAATGTTTTAGCTCTGCGAACTTTGCTTTTTAAGCACAATCTCAAATTAAATTCTCTGCGAACTCTGCGTAAAAACTTTGCGAACTCTGCGTAACAGCACAAACTCAAATTAAAAAATTCTTTGCGAACTTTGCGTAATTCTTTGCGCTCTTTGCGGTTAATCTCGACCGTTTTAAATCAGCAGAAAAATGATCTGCAGGAACTTCATGCATGAATCTGTAGCAATTTTATAGTTCTATGTTAGTGTTACCGAATAATAATCTTTGTAATTTGTTTTTTGTAAGTTTCAGAGAATTAAAAACCAAGCTTTTCACTTAATTCTGCATAAGAACTAAAAAGCTCTGCTCCTTCTTCGACTAAATCTTGATTATTAAAACCATTTGCAAAACCGTAAACTTTAAAACCGCCACTTACTCCTGCTTTTACACCAGCTTTACTATCTTCTAAAACAATGCAGTCTTTTACCTCAAATCCCATTTCTTTTGCCGCGTGCAAAAATATTCCTGGTTCTGGTTTCCAGCTTCCAATTTGATACGAACTAAATATTTTATTTTCGAATTTATCCAGTAAACCCGAAACTTCTAGATTTAAACGGATTTTTTCAACAGGTCCGCTCGAAGCCACGCAATACGGAATTTGTAATTTTTCTATAAAATCTATTACGCCTTCCATTGGTTTTACCTGCGTTTTAAAAGCTTCAAAACTTTTGTCTCGATATTCTGTTTCAAAATTTTCAGGCAGTTTTTGGTCAATTGCTTCTTCAATATGACGGAAACAATCTTTTAAATTTCGACCATTAAAATACCGATAAGCATCTTCCAATTCCATTTCGAATCCATGTTCCTGCGCCATTGCAAGTAATATTCCGTTTCCTATTTTTTCTGTATCGACTAAAACTCCGTCACAATCAAAAATTATGCACTTTACCATTTTATTGTTTTCTTTTAATTATAAATTGAACGTCCGAAAAAGACAAGAAATGAAATTTACGAAAAATAATTCATTTTTTTTTCAGACTAATCTCCTCTTTTATAATATTCTGAACAGAATTACTCCAATTCTGTATTTTTATTTAATTTTTGATTTGTACTTTTATACTTCTATCAAAACCAATTTTTTAAAATATAAAAACACTAAAATTTTGAAAAAACATCTTTTTATCATAACCATTCTGACCGCCAATTTTACTGCTTTTTCTCAGAATAAAATCATTACAATTTCCAACACTTTAAAAGTAGATCGAGAATTTGAAACCGTAGAATTATCCAAAAAATCGCTCGGATTAACTGCAAATGCCAAACTCGAAGATTATGTAATAAAAAACGGCAGTACATTTTTAGAAACTCAAACTGTAGATAATGATAGTGATGAAACAGCAGATGTTTTGTTGTTTCAGCCAAAAATTAAAGCTTCATCTAAACAGGATTTTGAGGTTTTGGTAGGAACAAATCCAAATGCTTCAAAAACTATTAGTTGTTATTCTCGCTTTGTTCCTGAACGCACAGACGATTATGCGTGGGAAAATAACAAAGTTGCTTTTAGAACGTACGGACCTGTGGCGCAGAAAATGGTTGAAGAGAATGTGGCAGGCGGTACTTTAACAAGCGGAATCGATGCTTGGTTAAAAAGAGTCGATTATCCAATTATTAATAAATGGTATGAAAAAATGACATCTGGAAAAGGAACTTATCATAAAGATACAGGAGAAGGTCTAGACAATTTTCACGTTGGAGACAGTCGCGGTGTGGGCGGAATTGCTGTAAATGTTGATGGTAAGTATTATTTTTCCAAAAATTTCATCAGCTGGAAAACGATTACAACGGGACCAATTAGAACAAGTTTTATTTTAACTTACGCCGATTGGGATGCAAAAGGAAATAAAATAACCGAATCAAAATTAATCAGTTTAGATTACGGAAGCCAGCTTTCTCGTTTTGAAATCAATATTACTGGTACAAAAACTATTGCTGCAGGATTGACACTTCACGATAAAAAAGGAACAACAGGAACAAATCTAAAAGAAGGCTGGCTAAGTTATTGGGAACCAATTGACGATTCAGAAATTGGTATTGGTCTGGTTGCTCCAAAAGGTTCAATGATTAGTTTTGATAATCATGTTACAGATGAAAAAGATCTAAGCAACTTATACGGAAATCTTGCTGTTAAAAACAACAAAGCAATCTATTATGTAGGTTTTGGATGGAAAAAAGGAAGTCCGTTTCAAACGAAACAGGAATGGGAAAAATATTTAAGTTCTTTTGCAGAGAAGATTAATAATCCTTTGATTGTGAAGGTGAAGAAATAAGTGTTTTTCTGCTGTTAAGGCGTTAAGACGCAAAGTTTTTTCGTTTAGTTTGTCATTTCGACCGAAAGGAGAAATCACACTAGAAACTCGACAAAGATTGGCGATTTAGTTGACGGAATCCCGCGTGTGATTTCTCCCTTCGGTCGAAATGACAAAACAGAATGTAATTTAGATAACAACACCTGACAGGTTTTAAAAACCTGTCAGGTGTAATTCGCAAAAAAACGCAAAGTTATTATTTCGCAGGAAAATAATTCTCCTTCAAAATAATCTCCAACGGAATATAATGTGTCTTTTCAGTTTCTTCCTGAAGAACAAGTTTTTTATACAAATAATTAATCCCCATGTACCCTTGATCTTCTGGTCTTTGATTGATTAAAAAATCGATTACGCCTTTGTTTAAGTATTCGATATTTTCTTTCAGTAAATCAAAACCAATAATACGAACACCTTTTATATTATTCTTTTCTAAAAATTCGGCTACAATGTAAGCTCTCGAATTCGGTACAAAAACACTGTTGATTCCTGAAAACATTTCCAAACTCAATTGGTCGATTTTGGAATCCTTCAAAGTAACCTCCGAAAATTTAAAATTAGTCAGTTCGTTGTGATCTTTAAAATAGGAATAAAACCCATCAATTCGCTGTAAGTAAACCGAAGTACTTTCGATTTCTCTGGTAATTTTAAAAATCAAAACCTGTCGTTCGTTCTTAACGGCAAAACTTATTAACCGTCCCGCCAGATAACCACTCTGAAAAGCATCTTGCCCAACATAAGCATGCTGATTTTCTTCAGAAATATTGGAGTCAATCATGACAACGGGAATATTTTTCTTTTGATATTCATTTAAAAAATCAACAGAATCTTGATAGAAAACCGGTGCAAACAGTAAACCATCACACTCAAACTGCATGACTTTTTGAACTGTTTCTTTAAAAGAAATTAAATTATAATCGTAGAAAAAATAATCTAAAACGATTCCGAATTTGCTGAATTCCAAAGCTGCCTTTTCGATTCCATCAATCTGGCTTCTCCAATATTCTAAAGTTTCCGTTTTAGGAAGAAAAACAGCAAAATGAAATTTTTTATTCAGCGCCAGATTACTCGCCATAATATTTCGCTTATAACCAAACTCTTCGATAATCGCATTGACTTTGTCAACCGTTTCTTGAGCTACTTGTCCGCGTTTGTGTATGATTCGATCTACAGTTCCGGGCGAAATATTAGCTAATTCTGCTATTTTCTTGATTGTTATGATATTGATTCTTTTTAAGTTAAAAAAATAAAAGCAGTATGGTAAATTTAATTTATTTAATAAAAATAAGTTGTTTTAAAGCACATTTTATATACATTTGTAAAAGCACCGTGTACGCACACGCAAATATACACATAACATTAACAAACCAAAATTATAGCGAAATAAAATGATAGTAGATTCATTACAAAACGCAGCAAAATATTATAATCTGCATCCTAATTTCAAAAAAGCATTTGATTATGTAAATCAGAATGACATTGCAAATCTCGAAGAAGGCGCTTTTGAAATTGGCGAAGGATTAAAATTAATTGTCATTGTGGGACAAGGAAATACAAAAGAAGAAGCTGTAAAAGGATTTGAATGCCATGATAAAAACATTGACATTCAGATTTCTATAAAAGGGCCTGAAACTTTTGCGTGGAAACCTAGAGAAAAATGTGTAAACCCAAATGGCGATTACAGCGACGAAAGAGACGTTCGTTTTTTTCATGATGCACCAGATACGTTTTTTCAATTACAGGAAAAACAATTTGCGATCTTATTCCCAGAAGATGTTCACACAGCAATGATTGGCGAAGGATTATTGAAGAAAATTGTAATTAAAGTAAAAATATAAAGATGAGTACAATTGAAAATGCTATAGAAGTTATTCTGAAACAGGGAATGCTTCCTTTATATTTTAATGCCGACGAAAACAAAAGTGTTGCTATTTTAAAAACGCTTTATAATTCAGGAATTAGAGCGGTAGAATATACAAGCCGTGGTCCAGAAGCACTATCCAATTTTAATAAACTTATTGAAATTCGCGATGCTGAAATGCCAGGAATGCTTTTAGGAATTGGAACCATAAAAAATTTAGCTCAGGCAGAAACCTATTATTTGGCTGGAGCCGATTTCTTTATAAGTCCAGGATTTGTTCCTGAAGTTGCTTCTTTTTTAATTGGAAACCAAGTGCTTTACGCGCCAGGATGTATGACGCCAACAGAAATTATTGCTGCTGAAAATGCTGGAGTAAAATTCATTAAACTTTTCCCCGGAAATATTTTAGGTCCTGATTTTATGAGCGGAATCAAAGATGTTTTTCCAAACTTAATTTTTATGCCAACAGGCGGCGTTGATACAACCCGCCAAAGTATTGAAACTTGGTTTAACGCCGGTGTTTCTGCGGTTGGAATGGGAAGCAAATTAATCAGCAAAGAAGTAATGGAATACGAAGCTTATGATACAATCGAAAAAGAAACGATAAGAGTTTTGGATTTGATTCAAGCTATTAGAAGTTAAATTCCATCCCGATAGCTATCGGGACCAAATTCCAATACAAACGAAACCTCAATTATACTTTTCAAATTGGAATTTTAAAGTAAAACTAAATCATAAATCTACCTTATCATTCAAATTTGGAATTTGGAATTTCAAATTTTGGAATTTGAGTAATAAAGTATTGAAAATTTAAAATAAAAATGGATTCAATATTCAATCTAAAAGGAAAAATTGCACTTATCACAGGAGGTGCCGGAGTTTTAGGAAGTAATTTTGCAAATGTATTAGCGAAACAAGGCGTAATTGTCGGAATCGTTTCGCAGTCTCTTGAAAAAGCAGAAAGCACGGTAAAAACAATTGAAGCAAACGGCGGACAAGGTTTTGCTGTTCAGGCAAATGTTTTAAACAAGGAAGAAATAGAAAAAGTGAGAGATTTTATCGTTGAAAAATACGGTCGTCTTGACATTTTGATTAATGGTGCGGGCGGAAATATGCCTGGAGCAACAATTCAGCCAGATCAAGCCATTTATGATATGAAAACCGATGATTTACAAAAAGTAATCGATTTGAATATAATTGGAACTATGCTTCCGTCTCAGGTTTTTGCGGAGCTTTTTGCGAAACAGAAATCAGGAAATATCATTAACATTTCGTCTGCATCGGCACAAAGACCTTTAACGAGAGTGGTGGGTTATTCGGCTTCAAAAGCGGCAATCGACAATTTCACACAATGGATGGCGGTTGAACTGGCTTCTAAATACGGCGAAGGAATTCGTGTAAACGCTATTTCTCCAGGATTTTTCATTGGTGAACAAAATCGTGCCTTATTGCTGACTCCAGAAGGAAAGTTGACACCAAGAGGAGAAAAAATTATCGATCATACGCCAATGGGAAGATTTGGTTCGCCAGAAGATATTAACGGTGCGCTTTTATTTTTATGCAGCGACATGTCGAAATTCGTAACAGGAATAACGTTAAAAGTTGACGGTGGTTTCGCCGCTACAAGTATTTAATATTACGAAATCCTGCAAGGTTTTTAAAACCTTGTAGGTATAAATTTTAAAATTAGAATAACATATCAATCAGACCTACAAGGTTTTAAAAACCTTGCAGGAAATAAAAAAATATAAAAATGGAACAAACATTAAGATGGTTCGGACCAAATGATCCTGTTTCTTTACAAGATATTGCGCAAACTGGAGCAACCGGAATTGTAACGGCTTTACACCATATTCCAAACGGACAAGTTTGGAGCATCGAGGAAATCATTAAAAGAAAAGTTGAAATTGAACATGAAAACGGAGATCCTAAAAAAGGTGCGTCTGGTTTAACTTGGTCGGTTGTTGAAAGTATTCCGGTACATGAAGACATTAAAAAGCAAACTGGAAATTATCTGGAATACATTGAAAACTATAAAGAAAGCATCAGAAATTTAGCTTTATGCGGTATTAAATGTGTTTGTTATAATTTCATGCCTGTTTTAGACTGGTCAAGAACCGATTTGTCTTACACGGTTGAAGATGGTTCAAAAGCTTTACGTTTTGATATCAATGCTTTTGCTGCTTTCGAATTGTTTATTTTGAAAAGACCAGGCGCTGAAAATGAATATTCTGACGAACAAAAACAAAAGGCAAAAAGCTATTTTGAAGCCATGACTTCAGAAGATAAAGTAAAATTACAGCAAAACATTTTAGCTGGACTTCCAGGTGCTGAAGAAGCGTATTCTGTTGAAGATTTCTTGATTACTTTGAGCGCATACAATCATATTGACAGACAGGCTTTAAAAAACAATCTTTTTCATTTCCTGAAAGAAATTATTCCAGTTGCTGAGAGTAAAGGTGTTTTAATGGCGATTCATCCCGATGATCCTCCTTATCCAATTTTAGGTCTTCCTAGAGTTGTAAGTACTGAGGAAGATTTGATCGAATTAATGAACGCTGCTCCTTCTCCATCAAACGGATTTACAATGTGTACAGGTTCTTACGGTGTTCGCGCCGATAATGATTTGCCAGGAATTGTAAGACGTCACGGAGATAAAATGAATTTTATCCATTTAAGAAGTACGCAGCGCGACGAAGAAGGAAGTTTTTACGAAGCGAACCATCTTGAAGGCGATGTTGATATGTACGAAGTTGTAAAAGCAATTTTGGAAGTAGAAAAAAGAAACAACAGCAAATTACCAATGCGCCCTGACCACGGTCATCAAATGTTGGATGATTTGAAGAAAAAAACAAATCCAGGTTATTCTGCGATCGGCCGTTTGAGAGGTCTTGCAGAACTACGCGGACTTGAATTAGGAATTAAACGTTCCTTATAGGAGTTTTGCCGCTAAGGTACAAAGTCATTTTTCTCCCGCAGATTACGCAGATTTAAGGGATTTTTTTGTCATCCTGACGAAGGAAGGATCACACAAGTAGCTCGACAAAGATTGTCGATTCTCGTTGAGGAGTTTCTAGTGTGATCCTTCCTTCGTCAGGATGACAAAAATCTGTGAGAAACAAAAAACTTCGTGTCTTAGTGTCTTCGTGGCAAACTCTCAAAAAACTAACTAACCACAAAAACCACAAACCATGATTCGCCAAGTCATTTTTTTATCCTGCGGTCTTTTCATGAATTCTTTACTGGCGCAGGAATTACCAAAAATTATTACTTCAAAAACCAATTATCTTCCCGATTTTAGTTACGCAGGATATCACTTCGGCGAAAGCCAGATTCCTGAACTTAATGGAAAAGTAATTAACGCTGCAGATTTTGGTGTAAAAGCCAATGATGAATTAGACGATTCAAAAGCACTTTTAAAAGCTTTTAAAGCGGCAAACGCTGTTGAAGGAAATGTAGTTTTACAATTGCCAGCAGGAAAACTTATTTTAAGTGAAATTCTTTATATCGAAAGAAGCGCTTTTGTACTTCGTGGCGCAGGTTCTGGCGAAAACGGAACCGAAATCTACTGCCCAAGGCCGATGATGTATCTTAAAGATTCAGAAGTTTTGGCCGAATTACGAGAATACTTAACCACTTTTGACAAAAGACAGCGCGAACCCGAAAACAATATTGATCTTCCTTTTTCGCAATATGCTTGGTCTGGCGGTTTTATATGGACTCAGGTTCCGGGCGAACGGGTGAAATCGTATTTGGACAAATACGAACCCGAATCTAATTCGCTGGCGAAAGTCAGTTCGGGAAAAATGGGCAAACATATTATTA
>NZ_CAMLIX010000042.1 GCF_946479975.1 uncultured Flavobacterium sp. | reverse complement strand
ACTTCGCGGACCGTTTCATCAATTCTGTTCCGGAGATACGATTGAATGGTTTGAAAAACACGGTGTCGAATTAAAAATCGAAGAAGACGGGAGAATGTTTCCTGTTTCTAATTCCTCACAAACTATAATCGATTGTTTTTTAAAAGCAACCGAAAAATTAGACATAAAAGTATTGACAGGTCAAAGCGTTCAGTCGATTTTCAAAAAAGAAAATCACTGGAAAATTGATACACAATCGGACAACTTCGCAACAGAAAAATTAGTTATGGCAACAGGAAGCAACCCGAAAATCTGGGAAATGCTTCAAGAACATGGTCACGCCGTTGTTAGCCCTGTCCCTTCCCTATTTACTTTCAACATCAAAGATTCTCGAATTAAGGAATTGCCCGGCGTTGCTGCACAAGTTACCGTAAACGTAAAAGACACAAAACTCGAATCGACAGGACCTTTGTTAATCACGCATTGGGGAATGAGCGGACCAGCGATTTTAAAACTTTCGGCTTGGGGCGCACGTATTCTGCACGATAAAAATTATCAGTTTACCATTTTTGTAAATTGGTTAAATGATTTGGATTCTGAAGATGCCGAAAAAATCCTGAAAGACTTAAAACAAGAACACGCTAAAAAAGCCGTTTCTAAAAAATCTCCTTTCGATTTTCCAAACCGTTTATGGGAAAGTTTGGTTTTGGCTTCGGGAATTGAAACGGAAACCAAATGGGCAGACTTATCTAAAAATCAATTGCAGAATCTAACATCTCAATTAACAAAAGCTGAATTTAAAGTCAACGGAAAAAGTACTTTTAAAGAAGAATTTGTAACGGCTGGCGGAATAGATTTAAAGGAAGTCAACTTTAAAACAATGGAAAGTAAAATTCATCAAAACCTTTATTTTGCGGGTGAAATTGTCAATATCGATGCCATAACAGGAGGATTTAACTTTCAGAATGCCTGGACAAGTGGGTTTATTCTGGCTCAAAATATTTAATACAAAATGAAATTTAAAGGAATTATTTTTGATTTAGACGGCACATTAGTCAATTCATTAGAAGACATTTCAGATGCAATGAACAAAGTGCTTCAAGGTCTAAATTTCCCAACTCATACTTACGAAGCTTATCAATATTTTATTGGAAGCGGATTGCGAAATCTTGTCAGCAAAGCACTTCCTTCAACAAATAATTCAGACGACCAGATAGAAATTTGTTTTGAATGTATGATTAACGAATATCGTGAAATGTGTACAATTAAAACAAAACCTTATGACGGCATTTTTGAGTTATTAGAAAACCTAAATTCCCGAAACATCAAATTGGCGGTTTTTTCAAACAAAGCCGATGAATTGACGAAGAAAATTGCATCAGAAATATTCCCAAATCATTTTGATCAAGCGGTTGGTTTAAGCACAGAAACGCTTAAAAAACCAAATCCGTTTGAAGCTTTAGAAATTGGTAAAAAATGGAATTTAAAACCAGAAGAAATCCTTTTTGTCGGGGATTCTGATATTGATATGCAGACGGCTGTAAACGCCAATATGTTTCCCGTTGGCGTGACTTGGGGTTACAGAACGGAAGAAGAATTGAAAAACAGCGGTGCAAAATTGGTTGTTAATACAGCTTCGGAATTAATTGAGATTTTATAAAAAATGAATTCTTCATTACAAAAACAAATCACAGCAATTGCCTCTTTTTCTGAAAATGAAATTGAGACAATTGCCTCTTGTTTTGAATATCAAAAGTTTAATGCCAAAGAATATCTTTTCTCAATGGGAAAAATCAGCAATAAGATTTTTTTCATTCTTAATGGGTTGGCAAGGGTTTATTATTTAAAAGACGGAAAAGAAATTACGACTTATTTAAGCTGTGATGATGGTTTTATTGCTTCCTATTCCAGTTTTATCAACCAGACGGCATCTTTTGAGAATATTCAATGCATTGAAGATTGTGAAGTGCTTTCGATTTCTTTCGAAAAAATGCAATTTCTCTATAACGAAATCCCAAATTGGGATCGTGTCGGAAGAATTCTGGCCGAGCAGAATTACCTTTGCATGGCAGATCGCGTTTTAAAACTGCAAATGATTCCTGCCAAAGAAAAATACGAAACTTTTTTAGATTCGGCTCCAGCCAAAATCATTCAGCGAACGCCTTTAATTTATATCGCTTCGTTTCTAGGAATTACTCCAGAATCGCTAAGCAGAATTCGTCAGGACATTTCTTAACATTTATCAAGTGGATTGAAAAACCGAATTCGAATCTTTGTCAAAATAAAATTTGAAAAGATGAAGAATATTGCCAAAGACGTTTATCAAATCCCTTTATTTCCTAGAAACGCTATA
The DNA here is from genome assembly GCF_946479975.1 of uncultured Flavobacterium sp. Next base: position 24,359 of record NZ_CAMLIX010000042.1, on the reverse strand, counting down.
AACTGTTATTTGATTGAAGATGTTTTAATTGATGCTGGAATTAGGAGTTCTGCAAGTAAAATATTAAAAGCCCTTAAAGACAAAACCGTTACCCAACACGCACTTACGCATGCTCATGCCGATCACCAAGGAAGCAGCAAAGCAATCTGTGAAACCCTGAATATTCCGCTTTTATGCAGTGAACTTGATAAAGAATTTGCCGAAAACGGAAATGTAACTACAGAATACCAGAATCCGAATCATATTATTTCAAAACTTCAGAAAAAATTTTGGGCAGGCCGCGGACATTCTGTTTCTAAAACTCTAAAAGAAGGAGATCAAATCGGCGGGTTTACGGTTATTGAAACTCCTGGACACTCAAGAGGTCATTTATCTTTTTTTAGGGAAAAAGATGGCGTTTTAATTGTGGGTGATGCCATGGTAAATATGGATTTACTGACTACCAAAGTCGGTTTGCATGAACCTCCTCACCTATTCACAACAGACCAAGAAATCAATAGAAAATCAATATTAAAATTGGTGTCATTACAACCTAAAATATTGTGTTTTGGTCATGGTCCTGCTCTATTTAATAATGGCGAATTGGAGAAATTCAAAAACTCGATTCAATTTAATTAACAAGAATTTACAGATTCTGTAAGTTTTCGTTAAGACTATTCTAATAATTTTACTCTCAACTAATTAATCCTATATGAGAGTAAAATTACTTACCACAATTTCTATTTTCACTTATCAAATCAGCGTTTCTCAAAACGAAAAATTATTAAGTGGAAAAGTTCTTTCACAGCATATGCCGCTTAATAAAGTTGAAGTAATTAATAAGACTGCAAAGACAAGCACGAGAACAAATGAGTTGGGAGAATTTTCGATTCTCGTTCGCCCAAAAGACAGTTTACTTTTTTTCTCCAAAAATTACTTTTTTTCGAGGATGAAAATTTCTCAGCAAAATATAGATCAGAACAATATTGTTGTGAATATGATTTTGAAACCCGAAGAATTGGATGAAATTGTAATTACCAAAATTTCATTTCCTAAAGTTAAAATCGCTGACGAAAATTCTACAATAGTACCACTTCCACCAATATCTAATCCTGGTGTTTATACAGGAGGAATTGCAAACGGAGCCAATATACTTTCTATCTTCAGTTTGTTTATGAAAAAAGACAACAAAGCAAAAGCAATTAAATTTAAAGAATTAGACTTTAAAAAATTAGCAGAAGCAACAGTTCCGTTAGATTTTTTTACCAATGATTTAAAAATAAACTCAGAAGAAAAAGAATTGTTTCTTCAGTTTTGTGATGCCGATCCAATGGCTGCAACTCTTGTAAAGCAGAAGAACCTACTTTATACCATGGACTTTTTACACACTAAAAATAAAGAGTTTAAAAAATTAAATTCTGAAAGTAAAAATTAAAAGTCTATTTATGAAAGCAAAATTACTCACAACTATTTCTTTTTTTACTTATCAACTTAGCATTTCCCAAACAGAAAAACTGCTTCATGGAAAAGTTATTGCCAATAATTCTCCACTTAATAAAATAGAAGTAATTAATAAAACGGCGAAAACCAGCGTAAGAACAAATGAAATGGGAGAGTTTTCGATTTTAGTAAAAGCGAAGGACAGTTTACTTTTTTTCTCTAAAGATTACTTTTTTACCAGATTAAAAATTACTTCTGAAAATATGAAATCTAATAATATTCTTGTAAAAATGATCATTAAACCCGAAGAGCTAGATGAAGTAATCGTACCTACAGAAATAAAATTTGATCCTTTACCGCCAGACCCTGAAACTGTAGCAGAAATAGATATTGATAAAAGAGCCAAGAATTTAAAACGTTATATAAATGGTTATAATGACGGTACAGTAACAAATGGAATGCAGGCAACATTCAAATTTGGAGGCGGAAAACGCCATAAAGAAGAGACTGAAAGTACTTTTAAAAAACTCGTTAAGAAAAGCTGTTCTAAAAACTTTTTCTTGAAAGAATTAAAAATAACTGCCGATCAAAAAGAGCTTTTTCTTGATTTCTGCGATGCCGATCCAAAGTCTAAAATGCTTACATTACAACCCAACCTTTTAGCTACAATAGAATTTTTGACTGCTAAGAACCAAGAATTCAAAAATCTGAAGTAGAAACAAAATCTACCTATTCAACCACCAAATACTTGCATTTAAAACCGCTGCAAAGCCTACCCAAGCCATGTACGGAATCAATAAATACCCCGAAATTTTATTGATTTTACTGAATTTGAGATACGTTTCATAAATCATTAGCCATAGCAGCGCAATTTCAACTAAAGCTAACATCGGATTTTTTAATCCGAAGAATAAATAGGACCAAATCGCATTTAAAATCAATTGAATGATGAAGAACAGCAATGCTTTTTTAACTTCTTCTGTTTGTTCTTTAATTTTATCCCAAACCAAAGCCGCTGCGACTGCCATAAAAATGTAAAGCATTGTCCAAACTGGCATAAAAATCCAGTTCGGCGGATTAAATACTGGTTTTTCCAGCGTTACATACCAAGTTTCGATACTTGGTCTTGTTACCAGACTTGCAGAATATCCAACAGTTAAACAAATAACTAGAGCTATAGCGATTTTTACGTACTTATTCATTTTATTACATTTTGAATTCAAAAATAGTCAAAACAAAAGTTTTTCACCATATAAGTAATGTAAGTTCATTTCAGTAAAGTCAATTTATATTTTCTTATATTACTTAATTTGGTAAAAAAATTAAACCATACATATAAGAATATAACTCGTTGGGGCAAATCAACCTTTGTTTAATTCTAACACAAAGTATATTTCGTAGAGGCGCACTGCAGTGCGTCTCCGCAACGAATATCCACAATACGTTAGACGCACTGCAGTGCGCCTCTACGGAATATTGGAACAACATAAAAATTATATTTACAATCATTGGGCAAACAATTCCATTTTAGCAAAGTCAATTTATATTTTCTTATATTACTTATATGGTGCAAAAATTTAAAAACTATCTTTGCAAAAATTTATAATTCATGTATTCAGCAGCTGATTTTATACCTTCTTCTTATACTTCAACAATCGAAAACGGAAACTTTGAATGGAGCGCTCCAAGCAACATTGCATTAGTAAAATACTGGGGGAAAAAAGACAACCAGATTCCAGCAAATCCGTCGGTAAGTTTTACTTTGAATAATTGCAAAACGATTACGAAATTAGGTTTTGAGAAAAGAGACACTTCGACTCCGCTCAGTGGGACAAATAGCTTTTCTTTTGATTTACTTTTTGAAGGAAAACCAAAAGAAGATTTCAAACCAAAGATTCAGAAGTTTTTGGAAAGAGTTGAAGTTTATCTGCCGTTTTTGAAACAATATCATTTTACAATTGACACGCAGAATACATTTCCACATAGTTCAGGAATTGCTTCTTCGGCTTCTGGAATGGCGGCTTTGGCAATGAATTTTATGAGTTTAGAGAGAAAACTAAACCCAGAAATGACCGATGATTATTTCTATCAAAAAGCTTCTTTTTTGGCTCGTTTAGGTTCTGGAAGTGCTTGCAGAAGCGTAAAAGGAAATGTTGTGGTTTGGGGAAATCAAGCCAATATTAAAGGAAGTACCGATTTATTTGGAGTTGAATTTCCATATGCAATTCACGAAAACTTCAAGAATTATCAAGATACAATTTTGTTGGTTGATAAAGGCGAAAAACAAGTTTCGAGTACCGTTGGCCACGATTTAATGCACAATCATCCGTATGCTGAAAGACGTTTTGCACAAGCGCATGAAAATCTGGATAAATTAATTACCATTTTCGAAAACGGAAATATAGAAGATTTTATCAAAGTTGTAGAAAGTGAAGCTTTGACTCTACACGCTATGATGATGACTTCGATGCCATATTTTATTTTGATGAAACCAAACACCCTTCAAATTATAAATTCTATTTGGAAATTTAGAAATGAAACCCAAATTCCAGTTTGTTTTACGCTTGATGCAGGAGCAAATGTGCATGTATTATATCCCGAAAACGTTGCGGAAAAAGTATTACAATTTATTCAGGACGAATTAGTTGTATTTTGTCAGAATCGTCAGTACATTTGCGACAAAATTGGAGAGGGTGCAATTGCATTGTAATTTTACGTATCTTTAATTAAATTTTTGATTATGGGAATTAAAAAGGACAAGATTGACGCAATTAGCTTATTGATGGCAACAAACAATCCTGCTATAATAAAAAAGGTTAGAGAAATTCTTAAAAAAGGATTAAATAAAAAAGCATCTTCAAAAAATAAAATAAAAAAAGACATAAAATAAATCATGAAAGGACCATTATTTTACTCAAAAATATTACTCTTTGGAGAATACGGAATTATCCGCGACTCTAAAGGACTTTCTATCCCTTATAATTTTTACAATGGTGCTTTGAAGAAATCTGAAGAACCTTCGGATGAAGCAATCGCATCGAACGCAAGTTTAAAACGTTACGTAATTTATCTTGCAACGTTACAAACTGAACAACCTGATTTGGTTACTTTCGATTTAGAAACTCTAAAAAACGATGTCGAATCTGGCATGTATTTCGATTCTAGTATTCCGCAAGGATACGGCGTTGGAAGCAGCGGTGCACTTGTTGCGGCTATTTATGATAAATATGCTGTAAACAAAATCACAGTTCTGGAGAATTTGACTCGTGAAAAATTATTACACTTAAAAAATGTTTTTTCTCAAATGGAAAGCTTTTTCCACGGAAAAAGTTCTGGTTTAGATCCGTTGAACAGTTATTTAAGCATTCCGATTTTAATTAATTCTAAAGACAATATTGAAGCAACTGGAATTCCGACTCAAAGTTTTGACGGAAAAGGCGCCGTGTTTTTATTAGACTCTGGAATTGTTGGCGAAACGGCTCCAATGGTTAATATTTTTATGGAAAACCTAAAAGATAAAGGTTTCCGTGCGATGCTTAAAAACCAATTTGTAAAACATACAGATGCCTGCGTAGAAAACTTTTTGCACGGCGATATGAAGTCTTTGTTTACCAACACTAAAAAGCTATCTAAAGTTGTTTTAAATCACTTTAAACCAATGATTCCAGAACAATTTCACGGAATCTGGCAACAAGGAATTGACACCAACGATTATTACCTGAAACTTTGTGGTTCTGGTGGCGGCGGTTATATTCTAGGTTTTACTGAAGATTTAGAACGCGCAAAAGCTTCTTTAAAAGATTATAAATTAGAAGTTGTTTATCAATTTTAATTCCCTTACAAGCCTAAGTTATTTGAGTAGTTTTTCATAAGTTTTTCATCCTAAAAGTTATTTATTATGAAAAGTATTTTAAGAATAATCAAAGCAACTTTTTTGGGAGGAATTCTTTTTTTAGCACCTTTAGTAGTACTGCTTGTTATTCTTGAAAAAGGATATGGTATTCTGAAAAAAATCACACTGCCTCTTGTACATAATCTGCCTAGAGTTCATGTTTTAGGAATTGCACTTCAGGAATTTATCGGAATAATAATTATCGTTATTATCTGTTTGGGAGCAGGTTTATTGGCAAGAACTAAAAAAGCAAAAGAACTTATTGGAAAACTAGAAAACGGTATTTTAAGTTTTGTTCCTGGTTATTCATTTATGAAAAGCATGAATGAAAATATAATGGGAATTGAATCTAAAGAAGACTTAAAAGTAATCTTAGTTCCAACAGACGCCGGCTGGCAATTTGCTTTTTTGATCGAACAAATCGACGAAAACAATTTTACCGTTTTTGTTCCAGATGCTCCAAATCCGTGGAGTGGTTCTGTGGTTTTTGTGGAGAAAAAAGACATCAAAGAAATTGAGATCACTCAAAAACAAGCTTTGACCTGCATTCGAAAATTAGGTTTTGGCTCCAAAGAATTGTTAAAAAACAAACTCTAAATTTTTAAAATCAAAAATATCTTTTAACTTCCCTAATCTAATCTTTTACAAACTTTAATTTATGTTAAGCAGACAGCACAAACTTTTGATAATGAAAATTGTTAGTCTGTTCTCTGTGGTAAGAGGTTACAACATTCCAATAATTGTTTTGGCACAGTATTTATCGGCTATTTTTATACTTGCGCCAGAAATCAGAGCTTTAGATATTCTGCTGGATTTCTATTTGTTTTTGATTGTTTTTGCTTCGGCGATGACAATTGCTTCGGGTTATATTATCAATAATTTTTACGATAGTCAGAAAGATTTAATTAACAGACCTAACAAGTCGATGCTGGATCGTTTGATAAGTCAGAAAACAAAATTAACGGTTTATTTTAGTTTGAATTTTTTGGCGGTTTTAATGGCTTCTATTGTTTCTTGGCGTGCTTTTTTATTCTTTTCGGCTTATATTTTTATGATTTGGTTTTATTCTCATAAAATTAAAAAGTATCCAATTATTGGCAATTTAATGTCGGCACTGCTTGCTGTGACTCCGTTTTTTGCCATTCTTTTGTATTTCTATAATAAGATTTCATTTGAAGAAATCGAAAATCATATGAGTCACTTTGTGGTGATTTGCGCACATGCAATTTTCTTGTTTCTGCTTTTGCTGATTCGCGAAATGATAAAAGATTTGGAGAATTTAAAAGGTGATTTGGTAACCAATTACAGAACAATTCCGGTGATTTATGGAGAGAAAATTTCGAAGCAAGTTATTACGGCTTTGACGATTTCTACTATTTTTCCGGTTTACATTTTAATTAATGTTTATGATGTGGGTTATATGGACATTTACTTTTATGTGTGTTTTGGCGTTTTAATTTTCTTTTTGATGTTTTTATGGCGATCAGATTCTAAGGAACATTTTTTAAGGCTTCATAATCTTTTGAAATTTTTGATTGTTTCTGGAGTTTTCTGCATTGTTTTGATTAATCCGAGTGTTTTGTGGCACGGAAGAGAATTGATTTCTAATTATTAAGGCTATTATTCCACAAAGATACGCTAAGAGATTTCGCAGAGATACACTAAGTTTTTTTGTGTCTTTGTTAATCTTTGCGAACAGCAAAATGTTTAAAGGAAGCCAATTGTTTGAAAGCTAGCCCCGATTGAAATGAAAATCCTTTTATAGCGGGGTTCGCTATAAAAGATTGTAATGAAGAGCGGGAAACGATGTTTAAAAAAATCGTATTGTGATGCTTCAAATTCATCAAAAAGTTATAGCTATCAATCTAAGAACAATGAACTTAAGTTTTATTAGCAGGAAAAAACTATCTTTGCACAAATTAATGATTTTATGAACAACAAGGAAGGCAATAATAAGAGAGGCGGTTCGAGACCAAATAGCTCAAGATCAAACTCTAGTAAGCCAAAACCTCCTATGGCAAAACGTGCTCAAGGGCCGAAGAAAGTGAAGCCAGAGGTTAAAGCAGCGAAGGAAGCTGTGGAAGAAAAAATTAAGAAACAAAATCAGGCTCCGAAAAGACAAAAGGCTTCAGATGAAATTCGTTTGAACAAATACATTTCTAATTCTGGTGTTTGTTCTCGTCGTGATGCTGATATTTATATTCAGTCTGGAAACGTTAAGGTTAACGGTGTTGCTGTGACTGAAATGGGTTATCTGGTAAAAATTACTGATGTTGTAAACTTTGACGGTGTTACTTTGACGCCAGAAAAGAAAGAATATATTTTATTGAATAAGCCTAAAAACTTTACGACTGCATTTGACGAAGGTCAGGAATATCGTAATGTTCTAGAACTTGTTCGCGGTTCTACAAATGCAAAAATTGCTGCAATTGGAAGAATGGACAAGAATACTACTGGTTTGTTATTGTTTACAAACGATACAGATATGATTCGTAAGTTTACTTTACCGAATCAGAAATCGTCTAAGATTTATCAGGTTTCTTTAGACAAGAACTTGAAGTTTGAGGATTTGGAAAAAATCAGCAAAGGTTTGGTTATTGACGGACACCGCATTTCTGTTGAGGATATTAGTTATATTGACAATGAACCAAAAAGCGAAGTGGGTCTTAAATTGAGAACTTCGAATGTAAAAGTTGTTCGCTCTATTTTTGAGTCGATGGAATACAATGTTTTACGTATTGATCGTGTTTCGTTTGCTGGCTTAACCAAAAAGAATCTTCCGAGAGGAAACTGGCGCTTTTTGACTGAACAAGAAGTTATCAATTTGAAAAACACGTAATTTTTTCTCAAATTTGAATTATAAATGAATCCTGTTTTCTTTTGAAAATGGGATTTTTTTATTTTAGAAACTGAAAAAATTATGTCCGAAAAGTGTAAATATTGATCTTCCCATAGATTGGCTTTTGTCTTCGACTGTTTCGTAAGATGAAAAACCTAGGATGATTTTGATTCCGGGCGGAATACTGTTTAAGATGTCTCTTTTTTGATCTTCTAGAAGTAATTTTAGGCTTTCTAATAATTGAAGATTACATCTTAAATAAGCCATTACAAGCAGGGCAGAAAAGTTTAGTATTTCTCTAGCGGTTTCGCTTTTTATACCAACTTCATTTGAAATCATTTCTGATATTCTTCCTTTTTTATTGGAAAACAATTCTTTAAGCAAAGCGTTTCCTTCTAAACGGTAACAGTCGTCTACTGATAAAATTCTGCCGGCGTTAAAATCAACTTCTTGGTAAAAAGTTGAATCTTCTTTTATCATGGAGACTATTTCAGAATAAAAATCAGATTCTTCAGCTTTGTTATAGAGTCCCATTAAAATTGTACCAATCGAGACATCAATTCCTTTTATTAAAAGTGCGTCATTCTCAAAATAAAATTTGTTTAACTTGGAGACCACATTTGAAGAAATAAAGCGTCTAAGTTCAATTTGTAGGTTGGGGGTCATACTCATAACTTAAAAAATAATTATTTTTACTTATTTAAAATAACCGACAAAGTGAGGCTTTTTATCGTTTATTGTGATAAAAATATAAAATATTTTAACATTTCCAAAAATTAAGTTAAAAAATTAGTCGAATAAAAACGTCTAAATCACAAAGAAATCTTGTGAACGCCTGTAAACACAACCCTTTCATTATCAAATAAAAATATATTTTTTTTGAATAAAAAATTTGAAATTGAGCTAAAAAGCAACCGATTGAGAAAAAAATTTGTTACATAATTAAAATAAAATGTTTCGATATTCCCATACGGTGTGTAAAAAAATGCCCAAATAAACTATTGTGAAAAGAAAATTGATAAAACTAGAAGCCAGAAAGCCCAGTAATGATCCTGTTGCAGCTTTGAAAGCACGTTTATGGTTTTGAGAATCGAATAATAATTCGCCCACAAGCGCCCCGACGAATGGCCCGATGATAACTCCAAAGGGAATTGGAGCCAGGATTCCGACAATTAGTCCGATATTGGTTCCCCAAACGCCGTAGGAACTTCCGCCAAATTTCTTGGTGCCTTTTGCGGGAATTACATAATCTAAAATGGTAATAATGACCATTAAAACAAATGTGATTCCTAAAATCCAATAATTATTTTCGACAGCTTTGGTGAGATACAATAATAATAATCCGACCCAAGAACAGGATAATCCGGGAAGAACTGGAAGAAAACTTCCAAAAATCCCGACAATCATGCATATAAAACCAAGTATGAGCAGTAATAAATCCATATTTTTTTGATAAATTCGTTATTCCAAATTACTATTTTATTCTTTGTAATACAAATTCCCCAAAATTGTATTTCTGCAAAGTTTAAGATTCCAAAGTAATCGAAAGATTCTCGGAAAAATAAATCGTATTTTTGTTCATTCATTCAATATTAAAACTTTGAGGCAGTTTTTCCCATTTTTTATTTGTATTCTTTTTAATTCTTGTCAATATTTTGAGAAGCAGGTTCCGTCTGAAAAAGAGTTGCTTCAAAAGGAATTAAAATCGATTAACTGGAAAGAAGTTGATGAATATCCGTCTGTTTCTAACTGCGAAAAAATTGCGGATAAAAAACTTCGCCAGCAATGCTTTTTTGAAGTAATGTCGAGTTTAATTCAAGAAAAACTAAATGTTGATACTTTGTCAATTTTATATCCAGAATTGGATACTATTGAAGTGAAAGTAACCGTTTTCCCTAATGCTACGATGAAGTTTGAACCTCAGTTTCCTAAAGATTCTGTAGCTTATGATACTATAAAAATTGATAGTATTCTGCATGCCCGTTTAGTCGATTTTCCTAAAGTAAATCCAGCAATTAAACGCGGTATTCCGGTGAAAACACAATTTATTCTGCCTGTTATTATTAAGGCTAAAGATTAGTTTTTTGATAACGTTTGTCATTCTTCAGGATGACAAAAACACTTAACTTTTAAACTTTCTGCCTTTCCATTGGTAAGTACCAAACAAGCTGTATAAGGCAACTGCCGAGCTAAAAAACGGATATACTAAACTGCTTAATAAAAGACTTTTGATTCTGGATTTTGTCAAAAATTTATTGGTTATTGAAAGTAAAACAAAGTCTGTTATAAACTTAGAAAAGGCGAAAATTACAAATATTGGGTAAGATAAAATTCCGAAAAGGAGAAATAAAAACCCGATTACAAAACTTAGATTTCCGAAGAAAACAATTAATCCAAGCAGTTTTCCAAAAGTACTTTTATACGAACTGGTTTTGGAAGCCCAGCGCACTCTTTGATGAAAAAGATCTTTCCAATTTTCGGTGGGTTTTGTGGTTACAATTACTTCAACTGCTTTTAAATAATGAACTTGGTTTGGGAATTTTTCGATGGCTTTTTGCAGTAAAAAAACGTCATCGCCACTTGCGATTTTGTTGTTTCCTTCAAAACCGTTTAGGCTTTTAAACAATGGTTTTGTGTATGCAAAATTGGCTCCGTTGCACATAAAACCTTTATTTAAACCAAAACTTCCAATTGTGGCGCCTTGCAGACTCGTTAAGTCTAATTGCTGAAAATGATCTAAAAATGAATTTCCGCATTTATACGTTACAGCGCCTGCCAGCATGGAGACTTTGTTTTCCTGAATGTAATTATCAAACGTTAAAAGCCAATTTTCTGGAACAATACAATCGGCATCGGTTGTAATTACCCATTCGGTTTTTACGTGCTGCATTGCGGTTGTAATTGCATCTTTTTTTGGAGAATTTGAAAAGCGAATACTATCAACGATAGAAATTTGGAATTTGGAATTTAAAATTTGGAATTTCTCATTGGAGTTATCATCAACCAAAATAACTTCAAATAAATTGTTTGGATAATTTAAGTTTGAAAAACTTTCTAAAAGATTCGGAAGATTCTCCTTTTCATTTCGAAACGGAACTATTATTGTAAAACTGGTGTTAGGTTCTAAACCAGCTTTTTGAAATTTTTTTATTTTGAAAAAACCATAAATAAGTAATTCAATACTAATTATATAAATTGCTAATATGGTAAATAAAACAAAAATCATTCTGTGGTTTTGGTTTTAAAATTCAGTACAAAATAACTTCCTAAAACTACCGGCAGCACTACATTTAAAAACCACATTAAAGTGCTGATAAAAATTACAATCCATTCGTTTACGCCGAGAATTCCGAAGAAATAAATAGCTACACTTCCTTTTACAGCAAAATCTAAAAATTGAAAAGTCGGCAATGATGAAGCTAAAAAGTAAACCGATGTAACGGCCGCCATTAAAGTTAAATAAGGTAAATCGACATCAAAACCTAAAAACAAAAAGTAATATTGATGCGAAAAAACCAAATAACGGCAAATGCCTAAAAAGACGTTTTTTTGATGCACCGATTTTGGGATTTCGTTGATTTTATGAATTAGTTTTTCAATCGAATATCCTTTTACTTTTATTTTTTTGATTGAGAACAGAATAACCAGAATCAATAAAAATCCGCCGAAGAGAATTAGAACGGTTCTGGTCGAAATGACATTGAATTTAGCGTTGAAATAAAGCAAACCAAAGATTCCGAAAATGATCGTTAAAATCATCTGGATTCCGTTGCAGATTAAGTTCAGAAATACAACTCGCTTTGCTTCAGATTTTGGATAATACAATGCTTTTCCTGCATACTCTCCTACTCCATTTGGCGTGAAAATTCCAGCCGTAAGAGCGGCTAAAACTTGCTTTGTAGCTTCGTAAACTGATATTTTATGAATGACCTGCGCCAGATTCTGCCATTTCAAAATTTCAAAGTAGCGATTCAAAACACTCAAAAGCAAGATGAATCCAATTCCTAAAACCGACTGATTTTTCTTGAATAAGACAATGAATTTATTCCAGTCTAATTTGTCGTTGTTTGCCAGCTGATTATAGATAAAATAAAATGCGCCGCCAACAATTAAAAGTTTGGCCAGAAGAACTAGGAATTGCTTAGCTTTGTGAGGAATTGAAATCATGCCGCAAAAGTAAAGCTATTTCGCAAAGATTCACGAAGAAATCATAAAGATACACGGAGAAAATATAAACTTTGTGAATCTCTGTGGCAACTTAGCGAAACTTTGTGTAACCAACTAAGAATGACACAAGAACGCATCATATTAGGTATTGACCCTGGAACCACAATTATGGGTTTCGGATTGATTAAAGTAATCAATAAAAAAATGGAATTTCTGCAATTGAATGAATTGCAGCTTTCTAAATATGACAATCATTACCAAAAACTAAGAATTATTTTTGAACGAACTATCGAATTAATCGAAACGCATTGTCCCGACGAAATCGCGATTGAAGCGCCTTTCTTTGGCAAAAACGTTCAGTCGATGCTGAAATTAGGACGCGCACAAGGCGTTGCCATGGCAGCTGGACTTTCAAGAGGTATTCCGATTACAGAATACGAACCTAAAAAGATAAAAATGGCAATTACCGGAAACGGAAATGCCAGTAAAGAACAGGTTGCTAAAATGCTTCAGCAGCTTTTAGGTCTAAAAGAATTACCAAAAAATCTCGATTCTACAGACGGTTTGGCAGCAGCGGTCTGCCATCATTTTAATTCTGGAAAAGTTATTGCAGGAAAGAGTTATTCAGGATGGAATGCTTTTGTGAAACAAAACGAGGAACGAGTTAAGAAATAGTGATCAGTGGTCAGATTTTTTAGTGTTCAGTTATTCTGTGGAAACAAAAAATTTGAAAATTTTCCTACAATAATTCCGTTATGAATAAAAAACATAACATGAGATTTCAAGATTTATTAGCTTACAAAAAGTCTTTTTCTTTAGCAATGAAGATTTTTGATATTACTAAACAGTTTCCAAAAGAGGAAGTATATTCATTAACTGATCAAATTAGACGTTCATCCAGAAGTGTTCCGGTAACAATTGCAGAGGCTTACAGAAAACGTATTTATCCAAAACATTTTTATAGTAAATTAACTGACTCTGATGGTGAAAATTCAGAAACACAAGTTTGGCTGGAGTTTGCCCTTGCTTGTAAATATATTTCAATCGAATATTATAATGAACTTTTGTCTGAAAGTATTGAAATAGGAAAATTAATAAATTATATGCTTTTAAATCCAGGTAAGTTTGGTGTTAAGATAAGTGATCAGTAAATAATAGTATTCAGTGGTCAGGTTTTTAGTGGTGAGTGGTGCCGAATCTAAAAACTGAATACTCAACACTAATACTCAACACTAATACTGATCACTAAAAAAACTGAAAACTGAACACTAACAAAAATGAGCGGCATCTACATTCACATACCTTTTTGCAAGCAGGCTTGTCATTACTGTGACTTTCATTTTTCGACTTCGATGAAGAAGAAAGATGAGATGGTTTTGGCTTTGGCTAAAGAAATCGGCATGCGAAAAACCGAGTTTTCTGATGAAATTGTCGAAACAATTTATTTTGGCGGAGGAACTCCTTCGGTTTTGAGTAATGAAGAAATTAATTTTCTGATTTCTGAAGTTTACAAGAATTACAAAGTCATTGAAAATCCAGAAATTACGCTCGAAGCAAATCCAGATGATTTATCTGCAGAACGAATTTTACAATTATCAAAAAGTCCGATAAATCGTTTGAGCATCGGAATTCAGTCTTTTTATGAAACCGATTTGAAGATGATGAATCGGGCTCATAATTCTGCGGAAGCCAAAAAGTGTCTGGAAGAAGCGACTAAATATTTTGATAATATTTCGTTGGATTTGATTTACGGAATTCCGGGAATGAGCGACGAAATGTGGAGACAGAATATTCAAACGGCTTTGGATTTTGGAATCCCACATATTTCGAGTTATGCTTTGACGGTTGAACCGAAAACGGCTTTAAGCAAATTAATTCAAACTGGAAAAATAGCTGAACCTCAAGATGAAGTCGCTTCAAACCATTTTATGATTTTGGTTGAAATGCTTCAAAAAAATGGTTTTATTCATTACGAATTATCGAATTTTGGAAAAGAGAATTATTTCTCGAAAAACAATTCGGCGTATTGGCTGGGAAAAAAATACATCGGAATTGGTCCTTCCGCCCATAGTTATGATGGCGAAAAAAGAGGCTGGAATGTTGCTAATAATTCGCTTTACTTAAAGGCAATTCAAAACAACGAACTTCCAATTGAAACTGAAACATTGACAATTTCTGATCGTTATAATGAATATATTATGACGGGATTGCGTACGATTTGGGGCGTTTCTTTAGAAAGAATTGAGAAGGAATTTGGATTGGAGTATCTGAAATATCTTCAAAAACAATCTCAAAAGTTCTTGAATGACGATTTGCTTTTTATTGAAAAAAACATTCTAAAACCAACTCCAAAAGGAAAATTTTTAACGGATGGAATTGCTTCAGATTTATTTTATTTAAATTTGGAAGAATCGGTTTAACCGCAAGGCACGCTAGGAATTACGCAAAGGTCGCGATGTTTTTTTTTGTAAGAATTAAATTATATTTTCAAATTAACTTTACATTTGAGTTTTAATTTTTTATCTAAACTACTTATGTCAGAAAATGATTTGTCTCGAATTGTGTTTAATTCAGCTTTAAAAGTTCACCAAACTTTAGGTCCCGGACTTTTAGAAAGCGCTTATGAAGAGTGTCTATTTTATGAACTAAAGAAATCAGGGCTTTATATTGAAAAACAAAAGGCTTTACCATTAATTTACGAAGAAGTAAAGTTAGATGTTGGTTATCGTTTAGATATTTTAATAGAAAATAAATTAATTTTGGAAATAAAGGCAGTTGATTGTTTGAATGAGGTTCATTTTGTCCAGCTACTGACTTATTTAAAACTAACAAATTGCAAACTCGGCCTATTAATTAACTTCAATGTTTCTTTATTAAAAAATGGAATAAAAAGAGTAGCAAACAATCTTTAATAAAAACCCTTGCGACCTTTGCGTAATTCTTTGCGTGCCTTGCGGTTAAACCAAACATATGAAAGCAAAAATCAACAACTTCGAAATCGACTTATCAAAACCCATCGATATCTCAATTCCATTAACCAATACAGATGAAAATCCGATTGCTTGGTATATCGAAAAACCATCAATTGAACCTGTAGTTTTTGGCGATTGGATTGGGAAAGTTTCGGAAGGAAAATCATCTACAAATTTCAATAATATTTTCTTCAATCCACATGGACATGGAACGCATACGGAATGTTTAGGTCATATTACAAATGATTTTTACAGCATTAATCAATCGTTGAAACAGTTTTTCTTTACTGCAAAATTGATTACGGTTGAACCTGAGAAAATTGGAGATGATTTTGTGATTACGAAAAAAATGATTGAAACAGCAATGAGCATTTCGACTTCGCTCAGTGTGACACCAACGGAAGCCTTAATTATAAGAACACTACCAAATCAAAAAGATAAAAAATCAAGAAAATATTCCAATACGAATCCGCCTTATTTGTCTGAAGACGCTGCAATTTTTATCCGCGAAAGCGAAATTCAACATTTATTAATCGATTTACCAAGTGTTGACAAAGAACATGATGAAGGAAAATTGTTGGCGCACAAAGCGTTTTGGAATGTAAAAGATACTGTGAACTTAAATTCTGATGCTAGATTAAACGCAACAATTACAGAAATGATCTATGTTCCAGACGAAATCGAAGATGGAAACTATATTTTAAATCTCCAAATCGCTTCGTTTGAAAATGATGCAAGTCCGAGTAAGCCAATTTTGTATAAAATTTAAAAAAAAGTTTGCCACGAATTTCACGAATTTTCACGAATTTTATTTAACCTAAATGAGTGTTCTTTTTGCCACAGATTAAAAAGATTCTCACAGATTAAATCATTTTAATCCTTTAATCTGTGGCAAAAATAATTCGTGTAAATTCGTGTAATTTGTGGCAAAAAAACAACCTTAAATGATAACAGTTTCAACAGATAAAACAAAACTAGACGTTCCGTTCATCCAAAACTTTTTAAAAGACATTTATTGGGCTTCGGGACGAACTATTGATGAAGTCCAGCGAACAATCCATGCTTCGGTTTGTTTTGGAATTTATTTAGATAACAAACAAATTGGTTTTGCGCGTGTGATAACCGATTATGTGGTTTTTGCTTATTTAATGGATGTTTTTATCACAGAGGAACATCGCGGAAAAGGTTATTCTTCTATTTTAATCGAAACGATGATGAACGAACCTCAACTGCAAGAAGTCAAAATCTGGCGATTGGCTACAACTGACGCTCATTTTTTATACGAGAAATTCGGATTTACTAAATTGAATCATCCTGAAAAAATGATGGAAAAAATCATCAAATGAAAATAGTTCTACAACTCGAAGAAGTCGCTTTATTTCTTCTCGGCATCTTTTTATTCAACCATTTAAATTTTGAATGGTGGTGGTTTTTGGCTTTAATTTTAGTTCCAGATTTATCGATGATTGGTTATGCTTTTGGAAATAAAGTCGGCGCTTTTCTTTATAATGTCTTTCATCATAAGGGAATTGCACTTTTAATTTATGGTTTAGGGTGTTATTTTAGTATCGAAGTTGTGCAATTAGCCGGAATTATTTTATTTTCACATTCTGCTATGGATCGTATTTTTGGTTACGGACTAAAATATGATAAAGGTTTTAAATACACGCATTTGGGTGAAATTGGAAAATAAACAATTATGAATTTAGAAACGTTTTACGAATATTGTCTTTCAAAAAAAGGATGTAGCGAACATTTTCCTTTTGATGAAGATACATTGGTTTTTAAAGTTGGAGGAAAAATGTTTGTGCTGTCTTCACTTTCACAATGGGAAAAAAATGAGCAATCAGCAAATTTAAAATGTGATCCAGACCGCGCAGAAGAACTGCGAGCTGAATATGATGAAATTAAACCTGGATTTCATATGAGTAAAGTGCATTGGAATACCGTAGCTTTAAACGGAAATTTGCCTGATAAATTCGTTAAGGAACTTATTGATCATTCGTATGATTTGGTTTTCAAAAGTTTGACCAAGAAAATTCAGAATGAAATAAGCGACCCGAGGTAAAATTTTACCGAACAGGCGGAGCAATTAGAAAATTAGGCATTACATTTGTAGCGTCTGTAAAAAACGCAGCGACTTAGTAGCTTAGCAACTTAGAATCTTTAAAAAAATGAAAGAACAATTTAAAAAATTTCTGAACGAAGAACAAGATCCAAAAGCGATTGAAAAAATCACTTCGAAACTTACAGATTTATTAATGAAAGGCGAAGAAGTTGGATATATCGCAGTGCAAAAAAAGCCTGCAATCACTGTTTTTCCTGACAGTATTGTATTAACAAACAAGCGTATCATTATCTGTAAACCTAAAAATTTAGGACTTTCTATGGATTTCACAGATTATACTTGGGATGATATTGCAAGTACTTTTGTAAAAGAAAACATCTTAGGTTCTGAGTTTTCATTTGGTACAAAAACAGATTTAGCTGTTTCTATCGATTATATTCCGAAAATTCAGGCTAGAAAAATTTATACGTACGCAAAAGAACAATTGGATATTTTGAAAAATCCTGTTCAAACCGCGACACCGATTCAGGAAAGTGTTGTTGAAGAAATTGAACCAGAATACGAAGAAGAGGAAGAAGAAATCGAAGAAGTTGAAGCAGAAGAAGTAACAAGCTTTGCAGAAATTTTACCTGCAGCGCCTGTTTATGAAACTTACGAGCAGATTCCGCCTCAGCAACAAGCTCCAACTGGAGATCGTAAATTAAGTGATTTGTCTAAAGAAGAGCTTTTTGATAAATTACAGAATTACAAAAAACTTCTTGATAATGGTTTGATCATGCAGGGAGAATATGATACTTATAAAAAAGAGATATTGAGTTATATGTAAAGCTTAACCGCAAAGGTCGCTAAGACTTACGCAAGGTTCGCAAAGAAAAACCCATCAGAAATTAACTGATGGGTTTTCTTTTATAAAAACTTTGCGAACCTTGCGAAAAAACCTTGCGGACTTTGCGGTTAAGTTCTCAAAGCGTCGCTTTTTGTTTTTCTACAAACTTATGTGATTGTAATTCCAGCAGTTCCTTTGCATTTTTGCGCTGCAGGTCATATAATCCTTTATCTTCTGCAATATCAGCATAGACTTTATCGTGCATTTCGGCGCTGGTTTTCACTAACAATTCCCGTTGGTATTTGTTTTGAGACAACGTTGCTTTCATTGCCGTTTCGGCTTCTTCTTGCTTGAAATCAAATTCTCCTTTTGGCGCTAATAATTTGGCAATAATTGGCGAAGTTTCAATTGCTAAAAACAACAGCATAATAAAAAATGACGGTAACCAAGGCAGTTTGTTTAATGCGTTTATACGCGCCATCAATCCGTCGAAACCTTCAATGATGGGCTGTGTCTGCGAAACTTTTTTATCTAAATCGGTTTGAAGCTGTACTCCTGCTTTTTCTTTTTCGGCAATTTTAGCTTCGTTTGCTGTTTTTAGCGTTTCGTACTCTTTTAAAGAGGCATCGTGTTTTTCACGTTTTTCTTTATAAACTGGTCCCTTTCCTAATTTTTTAGTTCCGGTAGTTCCTTCTGCTTCTGTAATATAAGTCGAATACAAGGCGTTTACTTCTTTTTCTTTCTTTACAATATCCGCTTTAAGCGCTGCAATTTCGGCTTTATTTTTATCCAAATCAGTTTTGAAATAAGTTCCAATTTGCTTTTTATTGGCTAATTCCATTTCGTTTTTCTCTTTCAATAAAACGGTATTGATTTCTTTTTCGAAAATTTTAATTTCTAAAGGTTTCGAAATTACGATCGCAATAATAACTGCCAAAGCAATACGCGGCGTCGCTTGCAGGAATTCATCCATAAAACGATCTCTTTTCTTAATAGTAGAAACGATAAATCGGTCTAAATTAAAAATAAGTAAACTCCAGACAAATCCGAAAATTAAAGCGGGATAAATAGAATCGAAAACGGTAAAAAGCGCATAAGCACTGGCCAAGAAAGCCATAACTGCTGTAAAAAACACTGTGGCGCCAATTCCAACATATTTGGTTTGTTCACCTTCTGAACAGTCATTCAGAATGTCGCGGTCGACTCCTGAACATAGGATAAAAAATTGTTTTAACATGATTGATGATTTTTGATTAATGATGATACGGCAAATTTAACGCCAATTTTTCAATTACAATCAAATTATTATTTTCTTTTCGCTTGTGAATCAATTATTTGATGGTACTGATGTTATTTAAAGATTAATAAAAGTTAACAGAAGCAGGTCAATCATAACATTATGTTAATTTTTTTTCAAGGCTTTAGTAATACAAGGGTTTTAGCTTCGCAACCGAAATCAAACTAAACACACACAATGAAAAATTTTTATTTATTAACAGCATTCTTATTATTCGCCTTTACAGGTTTTGCTCAGAAGGCTATTATATCTGGAAAAATATTAGATGCCGATGACAAACTTCCTCTGCCTGGAGCTATGGTTCAAATTGTAGGAGAAAAAAAATACACCGTTTCCGACTATAACGGGCGTTTTGAATTATTAAATATTAATGAAGGAACTTACAAAGTTGAAGTAAAATATATTGGATACACGGCTTTAACTCATGAAATAAAAGTGGAGCAGGGAAAAAATAATGTAATTGATTTTTCTCTTAAAACTTCTGGAACTGAATTGAACGAAGTTATTGTTGGCGACATCTTAAAAGGTCAGGCAAAAGCTTTGAATCAACAAAAAAATAATAAAAATATAGGAAACGTAATCTCTTCAGATCAAATGGGACGTTTTCCAGATGCTAACGTTGGAGACGCTTTAAAACGTGTTCCTGGTATCACCATGCAGAATGATCAGGGTGAAGCTCGTAATATTATTATTAGAGGTTTGGCTCCGTCTTTGAACTCTGTTACTTTGAATGGTGACAGAATTCCATCTGCTGAGGGAGATAACAGAAACGTACAAATGGATTTAATTCCATCTGATATGATTTCTACAATCGAGGTTAACAAAACACTTACCTCAGACATGGATGCGGATGCAATTGGAGGTTCTGTAAACTTAATTACAAGAGCAACTCCAAACGGACAAAGAATTTCTGCCACTCTTGCTGGAGGTTATCTGCCAATTCGTGACCACGCTTCTTACACTGCTGGTTTTGTTTACGGTAACCGTTTTGCTAATGATAAATTAGGAGTCGTTTTTAGTGGCTCTTACAACAATGTTGATTACGGATCTGATAACATTGAAAACGAATGGGTTAGAGATGAATTTGGAAATGATTATTTACAAGCCGCAGAAATTAGAAAATATGATGTACAACGTATTCGCCGCAGCGGATCTGTTGCTTTAGATTATAAATTCAACGAAAACAATACAATTTTTGCTAACGCAATCTACAACTGGAGAGATGATAGAGAAAACCGTTTTAGAACTACTTACGATGATATTGAAGCAATTTATGATGGTGAAACTATTACTGGCTTTGAAGGTCGTGTAAAACGTCAAACAAAAGGTGGTGTAGACAATAACAGAAACAAAAACAGAAGATTAGAAGATCAAAGAGTTCAGAATTATTCTCTTCGTGGAGAACATTTAATCAACTCAACGTTAGATTTGGACTGGTCTGCAAACTATGCAGAAGCTAGAGAATACCGTCCGGGTGAGCGTTATATTGAATACCGTCAAAAAGGTTTGGAGATGTTTCAGGATTTATCAAATCCAAGATTTCCTTTGATGACAAGTGCTGGTGAAGCAAATGACGAATTCGAATTAAATTCGGTTACTGAAAACACAGACGAAACTAGCGAAAGTGAATTTGGTGCAAAAGTAAATATCCGTTTTCCTTTCTCTGTAATTGCAGGCGAAAAAGGAAGATTGAGAACGGGTCTTAGACTTCGTTTAAAAGAAAAAGAAAGAAACAATAACTTCTTTTCTTACGAATCAATCAACGGCGGAATGGATTTATTATCTGATGTTCCAACTTCTTATTTTGACGGACAAGGATTTAATCCAGGAAGTAAATATGTAGCAGGAACTTTTGCGTCTGCAAATTACTTGGGAAGTTTAGACTTAAACAATGCTTCTTTATTTGAAAAAGAATCTGACCCTGCTGAATATTTGGCTGTGAATTACAATGCTAAAGAAAGAATTTCTGCAGCTTACATAAGATGGGATCAGGATTTTAATGATAAACTTTCAATGGTAATGGGTGTTCGTGTTGAAAATACGCATATTGATTACACAGGAAACCGTGTATTGGATGAAGAAGAATTAGAAAGCAAAATCAACAACACAAACTCTTACACAAATGTATTGCCAAGTGTTTCATTTCAATACAACGCAACAAAAGATTTAATTTTAAGAGCTGCTGCTACAACGGCTTTGGCTAGACCAAATTATTACGCACTTGCGCCTTATGTAAACAATATTGCTGCAGATAAAGAAATTACAGCTGGAAATCCAGGTCTTAAAGCAACATACGCATACAATTACGATTTCATGGCCGAGAATTATTTCAAATCTGTTGGTTTGATTTCTGGAGGTGTTTTCTACAAAAGATTAAATGATTTTATTTACAACTACAGCGACAATCAATATACTGATGCTAAATTTGCTGCAGATTTCCCAAATCAATCAAACCCAATTCCAGCGGGAGAAAATTGGGCTTTCTTACAATCAAGAAACGGAGACAATGTTGATGTTTACGGATTTGAGGTTGCTTTACAACGTCAATTAGATTTCTTGCCAGGTAAATTCTTGAAAGGTTTTGGTATCTATTTGAACTATACTTACACGAAATCTAAAGCAAGCGGCATTGCTGATGAAGACGGAAACGAAAGAAAAAATATCAGTCTTCCAGGTACTGCACCGCACATGTTTAACGGATCTTTATCTTGGGAAAACAAACGTTTCTCTGCTAGAATTTCTACCAACTTTACATCTGATTATTTAGATGAATTAGGTTCTGAATCTTATAAAGATAGTTTCTATGACAAGCAGTTTTTCTTAGATGCAAATGCTTCTTATAAAATTACAAAACAACTGCGCGTTTTTGCTGAAGCTAATAACATAACAAACCAGCCGTTACGCTACTACCAAGGAATTGAAGCGCACACCAAACAAGCTGAATATTACCAAGCTCGTTACAATTTCGGATTGAAATTAGACTTGTAAGCTGCAATTTTTAAAATACTTAAATTAGACAGAGTTTAGTTCTCTGTCTAATTGCATAAAAATATATTTATAGAAATGAAAAATAAATCTTTAGTCGCTCTTTTACTTTTAGCTGTTTCATTTACAGCTTGTAAAGACGATAAACTAGCACCAATTCAGCCCAATGCTGTAAAACCAACCGTTGTTACAGAAGCTTTGCCTCACGATACAGACGATCCTTCAATTTGGATTAACCCTACCGATGCTACAAAAAGTATTATTGTGGGAACAGATAAAGACACAGACGGTGGTTTGTATGCTTTTGATTTGAATGGAAAAATTCTTAAAAAATCAATTACTTTAAAACGCCCAAACAATGTTGATATCGCTTATGGATTAATCATTGACGGAAAAAAAGTAGATGTTGCGGTTACGACAGAACGTGAAGAAAACAAAATCAGAATTTTCAGTTTACCTGATTTAGAACCAATTGATAACGGCGGAATTCCAGTTTTTGAAGGAGAAGCACAGCGTGATCCAATGGGAGTTTCTTTATACACACGCCCAAGCGACGGAAAGATTTTTGCTATTGTTGGAAGAAAAACAGGTCCGTCTGGAAATTATTTATGGCAATATGAACTTTCTGGAAATGGAAAATTCGCTGCTGCGAAAGTGGTTCGTAAATTCGGAAATTACAGCGGTAAAAAAGAAATCGAAGCCATTGCAGTTGACAACGAATTAGGAACGGTTTTATATTGTGACGAACAATTCGGAATTAGAAAATACAAAGCAGATCCAGCTTTAAACGATAATAAAGAATTGGTTCTTTTTGGACAAAAAGATTTTAAAGCAGATAACGAAGGAATCGCCATCTACAAGAAAACAGACTCTACAGGATATATTTTGGTTTCAAATCAGCAGGCAAATACTTTTATGGTTTACCCAAGAGAAGGCGCAAAAGGAAACCCTAATAGTTATCCGTTATTGGCAGAAATTCCAACTTCTACCGTAGAATGTGATGGTGCTGATGTAACAAGTATAAATTTAGGTCCAAAATTCAAAAACGGACTTTTTGTAGCGATGAGCAACGGAATGACTTTCCATTATTACACTTGGGATTTAATGCAAAAACGCATCGACGAAGCTAAAAAATAATTTATTTTTTTTGAGGTTTCTCAGTCGCAGTTGTTCAGTGTTCAATTTATTTTTTTTATTTTTTTACTGCGATTGGAAACCAAACAAAAAAGCTGTTCATCTCTGAACAGCTTTTTTTATTTGAATTAATTATTCCTTTTATTCTGTAACCGGTGCTCCTGCTAAGATTTCAGCATTTGCAAACTCTTCAAACTTCGCAAAATTAGCTTTGAATTTTCCAGCCAATTCTAACGCTTTTTTATCGTATAAATCTTTGTCTTCCCAAGTATTTCTAGGATTTAAAATTTCCTGTGGAACATTCGGGCAAGATTGTGGTTTTGCAATTCCAAATACGGCGTGGTTCTCGTAAGCAACATTATCCAATTCTCCTTTTAAAGCAGCGGTAATCATTGCACGAGTATATTTCAATTTCATACGGCTTCCTGTGCCATAAGCTCCGCCAGTCCATCCTGTGTTGACCAACCAAACTTTTACATTTGCATCTTTCATTTTTTTACTCAACATTTCAGCATAACGTGTTGGGTGCAAAGGCATAAATGGTGCTCCAAAACAAGCAGAGAAATTAGGCTGTGGCTCTGTTACACCAGCTTCTGTTCCAGCAACTTTTGCAGTATAACCAGAAATAAAGTGGTACGCTGCCTGACCTGGCGTTAATCTTGAAATTGGAGGCAGAATTCCGAAAGAATCTGCTGTCAAGAAAAATATATTTTTTGGATTATGACCAACCAAACCTGGCTGTACATTATCAATATGTGTT
>NZ_CAMLIX010000041.1 GCF_946479975.1 uncultured Flavobacterium sp. | reverse complement strand
ATGCCGGAAGTTACGTTTCTTACCTTGAAGGATGTACAGCACCAAGCCGTGACGAAAACCAATTGCACGCTGCTGTGGTTGAACTAATCGCCATGGATGATGCTGAAATTAAATATTCAACAGTTCAAAACTGGTTCCCAGGAAACAAAGAAGGAAAAGGTGGAGTTTACAACTTTGTAACCAAAAGAGGTTTATGCGAAACTAACGCTAAAATTTCTTGGACACAAGTTGAAACTGGTTCTGCTGTAACGTGGAAATATCCATCATGTGTACTTAAAGGAGATAATTCGGTAGGAGAATTTTATTCGATTGCTGTTACCAATAATTACCAACAAGCAGATACTGGAACAAAAATGATCCATTTAGGAAAAAACACTAAATCGACTATTATTTCTAAAGGTATTTCGGCTGGAAAATCGCAAAACAGTTACCGTGGTTTAGTGCAAATCTCGCCAAGAGCAGAAAATGCAAGAAACTTTTCACAATGTGATTCCTTATTAATGGGGAACAATTGTGGCGCGCATACTTTCCCTTATATCGAAAGTAAAAATCCATCTGCAAAAATCGAGCACGAAGCAACTACAAGTAAAATTGGAGAAGATCAGGTTTTTTATTGCAACCAAAGAGGTATTCCGACTGAAAAAGCGATTGCCTTAATTGTAAACGGTTTCAGTAAAGATGTATTGAACAAACTTCCAATGGAATTTGCTGTTGAAGCTCAAAAATTATTAGAGATTTCTTTAGAAGGTTCTGTAGGATAACTAAAAGCAAAAATTATGGACATCACTTTAAAAAATGTAAAGAAAAAAGATTTTCCGGTTTTTCAATCACTGGCAAAATCTCTTGGTTTTGAAATCATTGAAGAAAATGAAAAACCATATAACCCTGAATTTGTAAAAGAGATTTTGGATGCTGAGCAAAGCATAAAAGATGGAAAAGGAGTTAAAATAAAACTAGACGATTTGTGGAAGTAATTTATTCTGAAAAAGCTCAAAAAGACAGAGAGTATTGGAAAAAATCTGGAAATAAAGCGATCATGAATAAAATTACAGCTTTAATCGAAGACATGCAACTTCATCCATTTGAAGGTTTAGGAAAACCAGAACCTTTAAAATATCAGCTGTCAGGAAAATGGTCTAGAAGAATAAACCAAGAGCATCGAATAATTTACAGAGTAACTGAGGAAGATACAATCGAAATATTAAATATCCTTTCATTAAAAGGACATTACGAATAAACAAACAAGACAATGTTATCAATAAAAAACCTTCACGCCGCGATTGGTGATAAAGAAATCCTTAAGGGAATTAATATAGAAGTTAAAGCTGGAGAAGTTCACGCGATAATGGGACCAAACGGTTCTGGAAAAAGTACACTTTCTGCTGTTATTGCAGGAAATGAAAATTATGAAGTTACAGACGGAGAAGTAATTCTTGACGGAGAAGATCTTGCTGATCTTGCTCCTGAGGAAAGAGCTCACAAAGGTGTTTTCCTTTCTTTTCAATATCCGGTAGAAATTCCTGGAGTTAGTGTAACTAACTTTATGAAAACAGCTATCAACGAAACGCGCAAAGCAAACGGACAGGAAGAAATGCCTGCAAACGAAATGCTGAAAGTGATTCGTGAGAAATCTGAATTGTTAGAAATCGATCGTAAATTTTTATCTCGTTCTTTAAACGAAGGTTTTTCGGGAGGAGAGAAAAAAAGAAACGAGATTTTCCAAATGGCAATGTTAGAGCCAAAATTGGCAATCCTTGACGAAACTGATTCTGGTCTTGATATTGATGCTTTAAGAATTGTGGCTAATGGTGTAAACAAATTAAAAAGCGACAAAAACGCAATTATTGTTATCACGCACTACCAACGTTTGTTAGATTATATCGTTCCGGATTTCGTTCACGTTCTTTACAACGGAAGAATTGTAAAATCTGGCGGAAAAGAATTGGCTTACGAATTAGAAGAAAAAGGATACGACTGGATTAAAGCAGAAAACTAGTTTACAGTTACAGTTTACAGTTTACCAAACTCATAACTTATAACTCATAACTTATAACTAAAGAAATGGATTTAAAAGAAAAATTAGTATCGTCTTTTATGGCTTTTGAAGAGCGTGTTGATGTGCATTCAGATTTGCACGACATTCGTACAGCAGCTATAAAAAACTTCGAAAATAAAGGTTTTCCAACCAAAAAAGAAGAAGCCTGGAAATATACATCGTTAAATGCTGTTTTAAAAAATGACTTTACGGTTTTTCCAAAGCAGGAAAATGCAATCGAATTCAATCAGGTAAAAAAATACTTTTTACACGAAATCGACACTTATAAATTAGTTTTTATTGATGGTGTTTTCAGTTCGCATTTGTCTTCTACAACACATGACGGAATCGATGTTTGTTTGATGTCATCGGCATTGACCAAACCAAAATATAAGATGGTTATTGATACGTATTTCAATCAAATTGCAAGTAAAGATGATAGTTTGACTTCATTGAATACTGCTTTCGCAATTGAAGGTGCGTTTATCAATATTCCACAGAAAAAAGTGGCCGACAAACCAATTGAGATTATGTATTTCTCAACAGGAAATGAAGCCGCTCTAATGGTACAGCCAAGAAACTTGATTATTGTGGGCGAAAATTCACATGTTCAAATTATCGAGCGTCATCAAAGTTTGAATGAGAATCCAGTTTTAACGAATTCGGTTACGGAGATTTTTGCTCAAAAACGTGCTATTGTTGATTATTACAAAATTCAAAATGATAACAGCGAGGCAAACTTAATTGACAACACTTACGTTTCTCAACAACAAGAAAGCCACGCTTATGTTCATACGTTTTCATTCGGAGGAAATATTACGCGTAACAACTTAAACTTTTACCACTTCGGAGAAAGATTGACAAGTACGCTTAACGGAATTTCTATTTTGAATGACAAACAACACGTTGATCATTATACTTTGGTAAACCATGCACAGCCAAACTGTGAAAGTTTCCAAGATTATAAAGGAATTTTCTCTGATCGTTCGAATGGAGTTTTCAACGGAAAAATTTTGGTAAATAAAGAAGCTCAAAAAACAAATGCTTTTCAAAAAAGTAATAATATTTTATTGAGTGACAAAGCGACAATCAACGCAAAACCACAATTGGAAATTTTTGCTGATGATGTAAAATGTTCTCACGGATGTACGATTGGTCAGCTTGATGAAACAGCAATGTTCTACATGCAGTCACGCGGAATCCCACAAAAAGAAGCTAAAGCTTTATTGATGTACGCATTCTCAAATGCCGTTATCGAAAGCATTAAAATACCAGAATTAAAACAAAGAATTACTAAAATCATTGCTACGAAATTAGGCGTGAATTTAGGATTTGATTTGTAGTCAGGTTTTACCGCAAAGACACAAAGGTTACGCAAAGTTCGCAAAGTTTTTTAATAAAGCTTTGCGAACTTTTCTTTTTATATATTAAGTCTCTCCTGCGAGGTTTTCAAAACCTCGCAGGTATCGAAACGCAAACATAAAACCTACAAGGTTTTGAAAACCTTGCAGGAACTGGAATCTAAACTATTTCTTCACACTTTCAATAACCTCCTTCAAAAATCCATTAAAATCAAATCCAGGTTCTTCTTCCCTTACTCCCATTCTCACAATCACCATATCTTTTGATGGAATAATCGCCACCATCTGACCTTGATAACCACTGCAGTAAAACATATCACGAGGAACGTCTGGGAATTTACCGCCTGCGTTTAACCAGAATTGCGCACCATATTTTCCATCCGAAGTATTCGTTGGAGTTGCGGTGTATTTTACCCAACTTTCGTCAAGGATTTGTTCGCCGTTCCAGTTTCCTTTGTGCAGATATAATAATCCAAATTTTGACCAGTCGCGTGGCGTTGCCCATCCGTATGAAGATCCTACGAAAGTTCCGCTCATATCTTGTTCTACGATCATGGAGTTCATTCCGATTCTGTCGATTACGGCGCTGTACCAAAAATCAAGGTATTCTTGTTGTGTTTTAAATTGTCTTCTTAAAATTAGAGACAATAAATTGGTTGTTCCAGAAGAATAATTCCAATGTTTGTTGGGTTTGAATTGCGTTGGTTTATCTAATTGAACTTTTCCCATATCTTCGGCCTGAAAAAGCATTTTTGTAGCATCACAAATGGTGCTGTAATTCTCTTCCCATTCTAAACCAGAATTCATGTGAAGTAAATCATTAAGCGTAATAATTTTACGATCATCATTTTTCCATTCTTCGACCGGAGCAGGTTTATAAATGTCAATTTTTCCTTGTTTTGCCAAAACACCAAAAGCCGAACTTGTGATGCTTTTTGTCATTGACCAACCTAAAATTTTGCTGTCTTTATTGAATCCTGTATCGTATTTTTCGGCAATAAGTTTGTCTTTATATAAAACAACAACGGCGCGGGTTCTTTTAATTCTTCCACTTGTTTTATCAAAAGCATTTTCGACTGCTTTTTTTAATTTAGAATAATCAACATTTGAAAAAGCCGTATCTTTTGGTTCATTATTTCCATACGGAAAGGAAAGATTGTTTTCTAATTTTGTTCTTTTTGGAAGCAGATATGGTTTTGTAACATCAAAATCATCATTAATTAAAACTGCGCCTAAACCTTCGCGATAAATTGCTTTTCTTTCTTTTAATCCATAAACATTTGAAATAGCGAATTTTCCAGAATCATCGATTGAATTTTTGGCTAAATCAACCAATTTGATATCATTGTCAGTTTTCTGAATTAAATCTAAAGATCGATTATCTATAAAATGTCCAGATGCAACACTTTTGGCCGAGAAACCAGAAATCAAATCCAGCTTAGGATATGTAGTAAATCCGAAATACAAAAAGGCAAGAACCACTACAAGCAAAAGGACTTTGAGAAATTTTTTCATGATGATTTAGATATTTTTACTGCAATATAAATAATTTATGTTCACAATATTAGAACTCAATTTATAATTCTGATTCGGATAATTCAGAAAATGGAATTGATTTTTAAAGATTCAGCATTTACGCTTCCCAACAATGGCATCATAAAAGGAAATTATAGAATTGCTGTATAAACAAATTTAGTTTTAGTACTTTTGTAAATAGATTTTTTCTAAATAAGACATGCTAGATATCCAAAAAATAAGAGCTGATTTCCCGATACTTTCACAAACTGTAAACGGAAAGCCATTAGTATATTTCGACAACGGAGCTACTTCGCAGAAACCAAAAGTTGTAATCGATGCTGAAGTAAAATATTATCAGGAAATTAATGCCAATATTCACCGTGGCGTTCACACTTTAAGCCAGTTAGCAACTGATGCTTATGAGATTTCTCGTGGAAAAATTAAAGAACACATCAACGCAAAACATGCTCACGAAGTGCTTTTTACTTCGGGAACAACACACGGAATCAACTTAGTTTCAAACGGTTTTGCTTCTATTTTAAAACCAGGCGACGAAGTGGTTGTTTCTTCTTTAGAACATCATAGTAATATCGTGCCGTGGCAAATGCTATGCGAAAAGACCGGGGCAATTTTAAGAGTTATTCCAATTGATGAAAACGGCGAATTAATCATTGCCGAATTTGATGCTTTACTTTCTGAAAAAACTAAAGTCGTTACGTTAAATCATATTTCAAATGCATTGGGTGTGATCAATCCTATAAAATATATTATTGAAAAAGCTCACGCTGTTGGTGCTGCTGTTTTAATTGATGGCGCGCAGGCTGTTCCGCATTTGAAACCAGATGTTCAGGAATTAGATTGTGATTTCTATGCTTTTTCTGGTCATAAAATGTGCGGTCCAACGGGAACGGGAATTTTATACGGAAAAGAAGAATGGTTGAACAAACTTCCTCCGTATCAAGGCGGCGGCGAGATGATCAAAGAAGTTACTTTCGAAAAAACAACTTATGCTGATCTTCCGCATAAATTTGAAGCTGGAACTCCAAATATCGCAGGCGGAATTGTATTGGGAACTGCTGTTGATTATTTAAATAACATTGGTTTCGAAAACATTCAAGCTTACGAACACGAACTTTTAGAACACGCTACAAAACGCTTATCTGAAATTGAAGGTTTAAGAATTTACGGAAATACTAAAAATAAAGCATCTGTAGTTTCGTTTAATATTGATGGAATTCATCCGTATGATGTTGGTTCTATTATAGATAAGTTAGGAATTGCGGTTAGAACCGGGCATCATTGCGCACAACCAATCATGAACTTTTTCTGTATTCCGGGAACTATTCGTGCTTCGTTTTCTTTCTATAATACTAAAGAAGAAATCGACGCAATGGTTGAAGCTGTGAAAAAGGCGCAAACAATGTTAAGCTAAAAAATAAAATTTATGAGAATACTATCATTATTGCTTTTAACACTTTTTATTGCATCAGGCTGCTGCAGTCAAAAAAAGACAGATATGACATCAACACAAATTGAATATTCTGCACAATCACGAGGTTATTATAAAAGTATTGTAGTAGAAAACAAATCGGTTTCTGTTACAAAAGAACGTAATGAGCAAGCTGTTAAAAGTACGATCGACGAAGCAAAATGGGCAAAAATTGCTGATGCTGTTTCTAAAGTGAATTTAGAAGGTCTTTCTGCTTTAAAAGCACCAACTGACAAACGAACGTATGACGGTGCTGCAATAGGAAATTTAAAAATAGTGAAAGATGGAAAAACCTATGAAACACCTGGTTTCGACAATGGTTTTCCTCCGAAAGAAATCGAAAAACTAGTAAATTTATTAGTTGATTTTTCTAAAGAATAATTATGACAATAAAAGAAATACAAAACGAAATAATAGACGAATTCTCAATGTTCGACGACTGGATGCAGCGTTATGAATACATCATCGAACTAGGAAAAAGTCTTCCGTTAATCAAAGAAGAATACAAAACCGACGAGAATTTAATCAAAGGTTGTCAGTCAAAAGTTTGGCTGCAAGGCGAACAAACCGATGATAAAATTGTTTTTACTGCAGACAGCGATGCGATTTTGACAAAAGGAATAATAGCGATTTTAATTCGTGCTTTTTCGAATCAAAAAGCAAAAGATATCTTGGAAGCAGATGTTGACTTTATTGACGAAATCGGATTAAAAGAACATTTATCGGCAACACGCGCAAACGGTTTGGTTTCGATGATAAAAAACATCAAAATGTACGCTTTGGCTTTTGATGCAAAAAACAAAAATTAAAGAAGTTTAAACCATATAAGTAATAAAAGTTCATTTAAAGCAAAACTTAAATTTTCTTATATTACTTATATGGTTACAAAAAAAGTAAGCTTTATCTTTCTTTTTTATTTGTATTATTGCTTAAAAAAGTAATGATTACAAAGAAATATTTGACCGATTTAATTTACCAAGTTAATGGAGCAGCAATTGAAGTTCATAAAAGAATTGGCGCAGGACTTTTAGAAAGTATTTATCATCAATGCATGATTAAAGAACTTACTTTAAGAGGTATTGACTTTCAATCAGAATTAAAAATTCCAGTTGAATATAAAGGTTTGGAATTGGAATCTGATTTAAGATGTGATTTATTTATTGAGAATTGTTTGGTTTTAGAATTAAAATCTGTTGATCAAATCATTCCAATTCATGTTGCAAAATTAATGTCTTATATGAAACTTTTAAAGTCGCCAATAGGATTAATGATAAACTTCAACGTAACAAATATTTATCACGAAGGCCAAAAAACATACGTCAACGAATTATATCGTTGGTTAGAAGATTAAAATAAAAATTATCCATAGCAAATAAGTTCTGCTTTAAATGAACTTATATTACTTATATGGTGAAAAAATAAAAACAAAAAATGGAACAAGAAATAGACACAAACGAATTAGGAGAATCAATCGTAAGAATTTTAAAAGGAATTTACGATCCTGAGATTCCTGTTGATATTTATGAGTTAGGATTAATTTATGATGTAATGGTTAATACAGATTACGAAGTAAAAATCTTAATGACACTTACTTCGCCAAACTGTCCAGTGGCAGAAAGTTTACCAAGAGAAGTAGAAGAAAAAGTAAAAACAATCGAACACATCAAAGATGTAGAAGTTGAAATTACTTTCGATCCGCCTTGGAGTAAAGATTTGATGAGCGAAGAAGCAAAATTAGAATTAGGAATGCTTTAAAAAATTTTCAGTTTTCAGTCGCAGTTTACAGTAATGTGGCTGAAATAAAAACACTTAAAAACAGTTTGCAGTCTCTGTCCTAGCGCTAAACTGGGACTGAATGATGCGACTGAAAACTAAAAAAATGGAAGAAATCATCAATAAAGTGGCCAATAGCGCCTTAGAAGTTTTTGATTTAGAAGATTATTATCCAAAGGGAATGCGAGTGCAGATTGACATTTCGCAATGGCTTTTGGAAGGATTTCTATTGAAAGAAAAAGACTTTAGAGAACATCTTAAAAATCATGATTGGTCACAATATCAAGATCAATATGTGGCTGTTCATTGCAGTACAGACGCTATCATTCCGGCATGGGCTTTAATTTTAGTTAGTGTTCATTTAGGTCCTTATGCAAAAAAAATTGTCAATGGCACTATCGAAGATCTTGACGCAAGTCTTTACGAGGAAATTTTAAGCAAAATTGATTATTCAGTTTATGCAGACAAACCTGTAATCGTAAAAGGCTGTTCAAAAAAACCAGTTCCAATGCGTGCTTATATTTTAGCGACAAATTATCTTCAGTCGCATGCGAGAAGTATTATGTATGGCGAAGCTTGCTCTGCTGTTCCGTTGTACAAACAATCAAAAAAACAATAATTTTAATCTGGGATTAATCTTACAAAGAAATGTTTTTTAATTATATTTGCCCATACACTTAAATTAAATACTATGAGAAAGATTCTATTATTATTGTTCGTATTAGCAAATCTAACTTTTGTTCAATCTCAAAATACTGAAAAAGAATTAGCTCAAAATACAGAAAAAGCGGTTAAAAAAATCAATGATACCATTGAAAATGAAGGCTGGAAAGCAAAAGGAACTGTATCTCTTTTATTAAATCAATCAAGTTTTAACAACTGGATTGCGGGTGGAGAAGATAGTTTTTCTGGAACGTTAGGAATCAATTACGATTTTAATTATAAAAAAGACGACCTTACTTGGGACAATAAAGTTTTGGCCTCTTACGGTTTACTTCAAACTAAAAATACCGACTTTAGCAAAAAGACAGATGACCGTTTAGAGTTTAACTCTATTCTTGGTAAAAAGGCTTTTGGAGAGTGGTATTACTCTTTCTTTCTAAATTTTAGAACACAGTTTTCAACGGGCTACATTTATGGTCAAGATGCAAACGGAAAAGAAATTAGGACAGAAAACACCAAATTTATGTCTCCTGGATATTTAACAACAGGTCCTGGTCTTTATTGGTCTAAAGACGAAAATCTAAAAATAAACTTTGCACCTCTAACATCAAAATTTACTTTTGTTGATGGCGCTTATACTGCTGGAATTGATCAAAATACTGGACTTCCGTATGTTGACGGTGCTTATTTTGGTGTCGATGCCAATAAAACAATGCGTTACGAGCTAGGTTTCTACGCCTCTGTATATTACAAATTGGCGATTATGACCAACGTTACTGCAGAAAATACATTGAATTTATATTCAAATTATTTAGAAGATCCTCAAAACGTAGATATCAACTATTCGCTGAATATAATCATGAAAATTAATAAGTTTCTATCTGCCAATTTAGCGTTCCAAGCTATATATGATGATAATGCTTTTAGAGGTCTTCAGACTAGAGAAGTATTTGGTCTAGGAGTAAACTTCGGATTTTAATCGATATAAAACATAAAAAAGCGCTGTTGAAGTAAAAATTCAAGAGCGCTTTTTTTATACAATCAAATTACAATGACGGATTGTGTCTTGTTCTGATTTGAGCAGCATCAAATTTTTCAATTAATTTTTTACCGCTTGAAATCAAATCTTTTCCATCTCCTTTATCATAATCATTCGCAATTAAACCTTCGCCTTCTTTTATTGTTTTTTCTGGCTGATCTAAATACAAATAGATTTTACCCAAATTGTAATAAGCTGAGTATCTAATTTTTTTGCTTCCTTTATTGTCTTCTTTATATTTTGTTTTTAAAGACTCAAAGTATTCAATTAAAGGTTGTAAATCTTCTGTCAATTTATCAATTGGCTGATCTGCTTTCATGTTTGCAAATTGTGTCTTAACCGCTTCAATAGCTTCTTTTTGAATAGCTCCTTCTTCTTCTTTAGAATCCATGATCCATAACTGTTCTTGAAAACTAATTGGTCTAAATCCGTAGTTATAGTTTAATTGCGTATTAGCAGAACTTATTGCTTTGTCTACATATTCTCTTAATCTTTTATCAAAATTTACAGAGCGATTTTTTGCATTTTCTCTTTCAAGAAAAGACTGGCTTGTATTTTCTGATGTTTTATAAACATACTGATCAGAAAAATTAAACTTTAAAGCATTTCCAGCTGGCGCATCACTTGAAGGAGCTTCTTGGCTGGTACTTTTCAAAAATCTATTAGCTGGTTTTGCTGGCGCTTCAACTGGTGCTGCTACCACTGCTTTTGCTACCGCAGGGGCATTTACAATTGCATATCCTTTACCTCTGTAAGTGGTAACAAGAGTATACATATTGTAAGATTTAATGATTTTTCCATCTTTGTCTTTCTCTTCTACTTTTCTAGTTTCTACTGTTGTTCCTTCTTCGTAGAAATCTGCTAAGTTAAGATCTACAGTAAGCGCTGCAGGTCCTTCAACTTTTTTCCAACCATAAATATTAAGCTGGTTGTTTAAAACTCTTGCACTTGGAAATAAGTTAGAAATTGGTCCATCTGTAATAATATTTGTCGCATAGGTTCTCTGTTCTAGCGGTACGATAGTTTTAGGAAGTTCCTGATAACTAACATTAAAATAATAGCGGTCTAAATCTACTTTTTGGGAAAAAGACAGATAAGAACATAAGGACAAACATAATAGTGTAATTTTCTTCATGTCGATTAAATTGGTTATTGGTTTAATTTTTTAGGGTTTTTAATATTATTTTATTAAAATTTTGTTTACAAAAATAGAATTATTTTAATTCAAAATATTATTTTTATCGCCTCAACCATAAACAATTTAATTTACATGACTCAAATTAAAACAACATTGTTGTTTCTATTGTTGTCTGTTGCAGCAATTGCTCAGAAAACAGACACAGAAACTAAAAAGTTTACAATTCCAGTTCCGAAATCGGAATATTTTAATTCTATTAAAAAATACAACATCGTTATTCAAGGTATTGATAAATGGAGCAAATCAAGAGAATTTCTTCCAGATGAGACTTTTCAAAAGGACATCACTCTTGATAAATACAAAAATGACAAGCAAATTGATTCTATCAATCCAGATTTAAA
The DNA here is from genome assembly GCF_946479975.1 of uncultured Flavobacterium sp. The sequence continues at coordinate 15,449 of NZ_CAMLIX010000041.1, read as the reverse complement.
GATTTTGATGGGTTACAATCCTTCAAGATATATTGCTGACGCAACAGGACGACCAAGCGTGAGCGGAGATCTTCACTTTTTAATTTTAGGTAAAAATAATGAGATCATCACAATGGCAAATGTTAACCGAACAATTCCTCTAGACAGAGTTAAAGGACGTACACAGGAAACTGAGATGGCAAATGCTTTGTGCCAGCAAGCTTACGATTTATTAGATGGATATCTTATCACAAAAAATGATGTTGAATTGACATTTAACTACGGAGTTTTTGAAAAATGTGAAGCTTTTCCTGAATTAGTAGAATTTAATACTAAAACTCAAGAGTTGTTAACTAAACTTCAGGCTTTATCATTTGAAGATAAATATTTAGAGGATATGGAAACTTACTATAAAGGTTTCACTGGAAAAACATTTGGAAAAATTAAAGACAAGGATCTTAATAAAGTTATCTACTTGAATTTAAGTTTAATTGAAATTTTCAAACTTAACCTTCCAAAAGCAGATGAATATTTAGCTGTAGCTAAAGAAGGAGCTGGACTTTTGAGCATGTGGCCAGATAATGCAAAAAAGAATCTTCAGATTTTAAATTTTGTTAATCAAACTGAATTCAAACACAAAATTGAAACAATAACTTCTAGAACGGCTTACGCTGTTGTATTGAAAGGAACTGCATATTACAAAAAGAAAGTTTTTACAGGAACTTTTGAATTTACAAGATTTAAACCAGCTTCAACTGGTGGCGGAAGTATCGTTAGTCTAGATTCTTACTCTCCATCGATCGCGATTTACGAGGGTACTGATAAAGCAGGTTATGTTTGGCCAAATGGTAATCAGTTTAGTGTGAAAACAACAGATGGAAAAGAAATCTCTTTCAAGAAATACAGAGGAGAACTTATCATGGTAGAGAAAAATGCAGATGGAACTTTCAAACCTTACGAAAGCGAATCTGATGATATTTACACTTCGCCAGACGATGAAAAATTAGAATTGAAAAAAGTTTAATTTGATTCTAAAAGCAATAAAAAAAATCCCAAAATTTAAAATTTTGGGATTTTTTCGTTTTATAAATAATCGTTTATTCTTCGTCCTTTTCAACTGCATCTTTATAATCTGGATACAGGAATTTATTATAAGGAAAACGTGTAATGTGAATTTGTCGAACAGATTCGTAAACTACTTCTCTAAATTCTTCAAAATTTTCTTTGTTTCTTGCCGAAATAAATAAGGCATTGTCTTCTCCAACATTACTCATCCAAGTTTGTTTCCATTCGCTAAGAGAATAATGTTTACGAGTTCTTTCGGTAATCAAATCATCTTCGTCTATTGTAAGATGTTTGTAAGCATCGATTTTATTAAAAACCATAATTGTTGGTTTATCGTTGCTTTTAATTTCCAGTAAAGTTTTGTTTACAGACTCAATATGATCTTCAAAATCAGGATGCGAAATGTCTACAACATGCAATAATAAATCTGCTTCACGAACCTCATCTAATGTACTTTTAAAAGAATCAACCAATTGAGTTGGTAATTTTCTAATAAAACCAACAGTATCAGAAAGTAAAAATGGCAGGTTTTTAATAACCACTTTTCGAACTGTTGTATCTAGAGTTGCAAACAATTTGTTCTCTACAAAAACATCACTTTTCCCAATTGCGTTCATCAAAGTTGATTTTCCAACATTGGTATATCCAACCAAAGCTACACGAACCATTGCACCGCGATTACTGCGCTGAATGCTCATTTGTTTGTCGATCGTTTTGATTTTATCTTTCAATAACGAAATTCGGTCACGCACAATACGTCTGTCCGTTTCAATCTCTGTCTCTCCAGGTCCACGCATACCAATACCTCCTTTTTGTCGTTCAAGGTGTGTCCATAAACCAGAAAGTCTCGGTAATAAATAAATACATTGCGCGAGTTCTACCTGAGTTCTTGCGTATGAAGTTTCGGCTCTCTGTGCAAAAATATCCAGAATTAAGTTTGTTCGATCTAGGATTTTACAATCAATAATTCGTGAAATATTTTTTTGCTGTGACGGCGTTAATTCATCATCAAAAATTACAGTCGATATTTTGTTCTCTACAACGTAAAGATTAATCTCGTCAATTTTTCCTGTACCCACAAAAGTTTTCGGATTTGGGCGTTCCATTTTCTGCGAAAAGCGTTTAATAACTTCACCGCCAGCGGTAAAAGTTAAAAACTCTAATTCGTCTAAATATTCATTTAGTTTCTCTTCACTTTGATTTTGAGTAACAATTCCAACAATGACTGTTCTCTCAAAATTTATAACTTCTTTTTCTAACATAATCTCGAATAAGGTGCAAATTTAATCATTTGTCAGCTACAATCAATTACACAATTTCTTTTTTAAATTTATATCTAAAGGTTCTTCAAAAAGAAAATTATAAAAAAATGGAATTCTGCCAAGTTACCTCAACAAAATTCCACCTCTGAATGGTCTTCTTTTAAAAAACTTTATTCGTAAATAAACGTTTTCTCAGTTTTTACAATTCCGTTTTCCTCAATTTGAGAACAAGAAATTGGAAAGTTTAATTTATTGTATTTGTATTTTCTGCTTACCGCCACCAAGGCTGCAGAAGACGGACTGAAATTCATTTCATTATTGTATGAAATAGATTCAAAAGGAAATTCTTCTTCGTGATACGATATCATTGGAACAATAACTTTATAATTATCTCCAAAAAGACTTTGAACAATTAATTGATCTACTGATTTTTTATCATCATAAGTAAACGATTTTGAGATTTTATCTCCAACCAATCCTCTGTGTTTAGACACGTTATCATTTACATAAACATATTCTAATTTTCCAATAATGGCTTTATTTCTATCGCGAGAAGTACGTCTTACAATTACACCATTTTCTACAAGATATTCAATATCATCAACCAAATTCTGGTGATTGGTGCTCTTTTTTGTTGTTACTTTTACACGGGCACCTTCGTACATAAACGAAACTGTTTTGGTAATGTAATTTGGTCCTTCCTGATATTTTTTTACAAATTTGGAAATATTGTTATCTGGGTTGTATGTGTAATTTACAACTTCTTTCCAATCGCTTCCTACTTTGTCTTTTACAGTCATATCAAGTAGTCCGTTTTTATTGTAATAAAAGTGCTGAATTACGTCTGAAGTGGTTACCGTTTGAAGTTTACCCTCTTTAAAGACCATTGTTTTATTTACAATTTCGCCATCTTTAGAGTTCTGATAATTTGTTTTTATAATGTTGATCTGCTTTAGTCTAACATTATCCTGACTATGCATCAAGAATGGAAACACCATCATTATGATGGCAATAAAGTAGGTTTTCATGTGATATTTGTATTGATTTGGGATGACCAAAATACAAAATTCAATTAAACTTCAAGGATTTGAAATACAAAAACTACAAACTTTTCAATAAAATCATCAAAACCAGCTAATTAATTTACGTTTTAAAGATTAGATCTTATTTTTCTCCAAATATCTTAATATCATCAACCATAAAAGCACCGTTTAAAGTTTTGTCTTTTCCAGAACCGATGTATTTAAAACCGATGTATATATTTCCAGAATAGGCCGAAAGATCAATTCCACCTGAACTCATAAACTCACGGGAAGGATTTGAAAGCGTTGGTACTTTAGCTTCTAGTTTTGTCCATTTTGCTTTGGTAACATTTGCGCCGTCAAAATTTGTTGAAACATAAACTTCCAGCGTATTTAATAGCGAATCTAATTTTAAATCATGCTGCGCACTTCTAAAAGAGAGTACGGCATTTTTGTAACCCGTTAAATTAATTTTTGGTGTAATAAGCCAAGCCACATTTTCGGCAGCTGTTGTACTTGTGGTGTTGAATTCGGCGTAGCCATTGCCAGAATACACCATACTTTTCCATAGTTTTGATGCTTTTTCTACAATATTGCTCCAGCCTGGAAGTGCAAAATTGACATTATTTTTAACCGATTGAAAATCTTCTGCAAAAAATGGCGTATTTCTTTTTCCATTCATTACAACATCATTTTCAGAACGAACCATTAATTGATAATCGGAACCGAATTTGGTTAAAATCCCTCTTACTTTTCCGCTTCCTTCTGGTACAAAATGATCAGCAAATTTGGCATAACCACTGGTTCTAAAAATAATTTGATTTCCTGTTTTATCTCTCAGATTCCAATTGGTAGAACCGCCGACATTATTTGATTCTTCAAAATAATGACGCCCCAAAGCAGCTTCTGTAAATTCAACATCGTTTAATTCTATTAAGGTGTTCAACTTGCTGTCATCAAGCGCTTTTTCTATAGAAAGTGACTCAACGAGCTGGTTTTCATCCATTACTTTGCAAGAAGCATTTAATACATTTTTATATTCGTTTTGAGAGATTCGTCCAATTGTTGGATCTCCCGCGTTGCTTACATACAAACTTCCAATTCTTAATCCGCCATAATACAAATCGGTAAACTGATTTTTAAGTTTTACATAGACTTTATTCCCAATTCTGTAATCTATATAGGTGTTTGAAGCATCTATTGGAACACTAAAACCAATAGCCGGCACAGTTGGTTTTGCTTGCGTTTGAAGGTAAATTGTTTTGAAAAAATTCCCTCCTTCGTCGCTCGAAACCACAAAGGCTTCAATGATATCATCGTACAAATATTGTTTAGCCTTGCTGGCCGAAAGCTCCTGCACTTTTTCGACTGTTTTGTTTACTGCAAAATCTGGTTGCGTACAAATTAATTTAGGTGTTTCAGTTTCGTTATTACAACTGCTTAAAGCAAATACTGCTATTGCAATTATAGACTTAAAAAAGGTGTTTTTCATGACAATTCAATTTTAGATTTACAAACCAATTGTTAGATTTAAGAAATAAGTTCTTCCGTAACCGTAATAATATTTTGAACCAAAAGATGGAGTTCCGCTAGAAACATCCTGATTTAAAGCTCTAAAATTGGCATTTCTTACCTGCTCAAAGCCGCCGGTTTTATAAATGGCATTCATAACATTATTTATACTTGCAAAAAGTCCGATATATTTTTTATGAATGCGCCAGGATTTTCCGCCGCTAAGATTCAGCAAGGTTACTGGATTAAATTTTTCTTGTTTCAGCAGTTCATTTCCTCTTTCGGAAGTTGCTTCTGGAAACGGAAAAGAATTTGCGGGATTGATATAGAATTGAGATGTTCTTGAAATGGGCGAAACATCAATATAGTTTTCTGCCAGATAATTAACATTCGCACTAAGCCACCAAAATTTTGGGTCGCGATATTCTAATCCAAAAGAATAAGCTTGTTGCGGAGTTCCCGGCTGTTTATAATTTTTAAGATAAGCTTCTCCAAAATCAAAAGTTGTCTGTTTATCTTTAGATATATTAGCATCATTTGTAATCTGCACATTCGGATTACTGCTATACACATAATTTCCCCAAGCTACGGCCAAAGTGCTTTTTAATGTTGATGAAATTTGATATTCTAAACTTAATTCTGCACCAGAATTCTTCTTATCCAAATGCGTCAAAGTCTGACTTACAAAAGCATCTGTCGCATCATAACCTGCTCCATTATCAAAAATTCCTTCGGCATAGAAAAATGAAGTTTTTGTCGTGTTTTTAATCAACGTATAATAAGCGGTTAAACGTAATTTTAATTTTGAAGAACGATAGACATAATTGGCATCAATACTAGAAATGTTTTCTCTTTCGATTCCATCTACAATCGAATTGTTTAAACGTGAATTTGAGAAAGTATTTCGAAGTGAAGGAGCTCTCGTCAAATGCGCGGCGTTGAAAAACACTAATTGCTTTCCTGAAATTTTATAAGTGAATCCGCCCTTGAAACCAAAATTTTCAAAATTGACTTTTTGGCTTTTGCCTAAAGAAGTAGTAGAATACAGTCCGTTTTGGTACAAACCCTCTCTTTGATAATCTGACATGGAATACGATTGTGCCAGATAAAATTCTGTTTTATTATACACAAATTTAAACTGCGTAAAAGCATCTAAGGTATTGGCTAAAAAATTATAATTGTATCCATACGTATCGTCTGTTTTAACCTTTCTATTTGGATGCAGTAAATCAGATTGCGAAAGATTTCCTTTGTAAAAAGTATCAATATCTTCGAAATATTCGCCGCCTAAAAGATCTAATAAATATTGAAAATTATGAGATTTCAGCTTTTTAAAAGTAAAACCGCCATCAAAAGAAATATTAGGCGTTAGCTGTGTATTTAGATTTGAGTTTACCGCAAAAGTTTTATCGTCTGTTCTGTCTTCATACAAAACATAATGACTTTGCGCTGGTTCGTAACCGTTTGGACCAAGTTTCTGATTAGCGAAATACATCTCATTCCAATCAATCTGAGAATTTGCCAAAAATGTAATTTTGCTTTTCTCTGCATTTACATAATCTGGTGTAAATTCACCTGAAAATTCTCCCTTGTCTTTCGCGTAAAGCGAGCTAAAATAACTGGGCATTTTTCTATAATAAACAGGATCTGGACTATCAGCATTTTGATAATCAATCATACTGTTACCACCTTTTCCAAATTGATACATCACGCTCGAATTCAGATTTGCTTTATCATTAATTTTAAAATAATGATTGAGCATCAATAACGGTTCTTCTACCTTTTTAATCCTTGCATTTCGTTTTTCCCCATTCTGAAATCCCCAATACGAATTGTATTTTTCGCCCATTAAATTGGTAACTTCATTGGTATTTGCCGAATTTTTTCCTCGTGAATTAGGCGTGTAAAATCCAGTAAAATTCAGAGAATTTCTGTTGTTTAATTTCTTTTCAATACTTAGAAAAAAAGAATCGGCATTGAAGTTTGTTCCTTCAAAATAACCTTCATCAGCCCAGCGTTTTCCAGCAGAAATTACATATGCCCAGCCAGAAGCATTCATTCCCGAAGCATACGTGCCGATCCCACGTAATATGTAAGTAGTATTGCTGCCAGAAAATGTAAGCGAAGTTCCTTTTCTATATAAAGATGCGCGGGTAAAAATTTGCTGTGTTCCTAAAATTCCGCCAAAAGTATAATTCGAAACTGCAGTTCCAACTGAGAATTCTTGATTGCGAAGCACATTATTCAAGCCGCCCCAATTGTTCCATTGTGGTCTGCCGTCGTAGATTTTATTCATCGTCATGCCGTTGAGCATCATTGTTCCGTTTTCGCTGTCTAAACCACGGACTCTGAATCGTGCCTGTCCCCAGCTAAATGCTGCGGTCTGCATAAAAGCGTCTTTGGAAGATTGTAAAAGTCCCGATGTCATTTCTGAAGAACTATTATCTTCAGAAAAATCACTGTCTGATAAGGTAATTAACGCTGCCGGAATCTCATCTGAATAATTATCTTCTAAAGCAATAAATCCGAGATTGACATTTTGTCCAAAATTAGATTGTATTTTAAGCAAGACATCTTTGTAACCCTGACTATGAATTAAGAGTAATTGCTGTCCGTTTATAGAAGAATGTAATTCGAATCTTCCGCTTTTGGAAGTAAGCGCTGTAATCGAAGAATTCTGAATACTGACTACAACATTTTCAAGAGGACTCTGCGTTTTAGCATCAATCACAATACCACTGAAAGTAGTGCTTTCTTGTGCAAAGGCAAAACTAAAAGACAATAAAATAAAAACTGCTAAGTACTTTTTAACCATTGAAAATTCCAATTCATTTTGAAAATAACTTTCGGATTAGTAATCCTATTCAAAAAATCAAATTGGTTTTTGGAAAAGTAAGCGGTTTCGCTTTAAAATCAAATATAGATAAAATTTTTAAAAACAAATAAATTCTTACAAATTTATTGCGATTTTAATTAATTCTAAGAGTTTGAATGGATAGATTATTTATTTTTAACACATAGAAACATAGTATTTACAAACTTTAGAAGAGGCGTTTCACTAGTTTAAATGCACATAGCGCTTGTGATTTTATTCTTAGAAATAAAAACTATGTTTTTCTTAATTTAAGCTGTTGTTCTAATTTTAGAAACCATAAAAGCAATTAGAACTCCAAAAATTCCGATGAAGGCAAAAGAAAACTGCAATCCGAAACTTTGTGCGACATGCCCAATAACTGGAGGCCCCATCAAAAATCCTAAGAAACTTACACTAGAAACAATCGTTAAAGCTTCTCCCGGCGGAACAGTCGGGTTTTTCCCTGCAATGCTGTAAACAGTAGGAACAATAGTGGCAACTCCTAAACCAACAAACATAAATGCTATGGTACAAGGAATAATATAAGGTAGAAAAACAGCTGTAAAAAGTCCTGCCGAAATCATGACACCGCTAATCTGCATGACGCGTTCACGTCCGAATTTATTTATTAATCCGTCGCCTAAAAATCTACCGCTGGCCATCATAATCATAAACGAAGTATAACCTAAAACCACCAAAGGTCCCGGTGCTTTTACGATATCTTTAAAATAAACCCCGCTCCAATCAAACATTACGCCTTCACTCGCCATACTGCAAAACCCAATAACACCTAGCCAAAGCAAAGCCGTATCTGGTTTTACAAATAGTTTTTTTTCTTCTGGTTTGGCTTTTGCTTTTGCTTTTTCTTTGGCTCTGACCAAAAATTTGAAATTCAGCGCGACCATAATCAAAACAACTAGGGCTACAATTATAAAATGGTGCAACGGACTCAAATTTAAAGCGAGCATTCCTAAACCGACTAACGCACCTGTAAATCCTGCAAAACTCCACATTCCGTGAAAGGCTGACATGATTGTTTTTTTGTATAAAACTTCGGTATAAACGCCTTGGGTATTTACAGCAATATTGGCTAAATTTCCGAAAACACCAAAGAGAAATAATCCTAAAGATAATTGCAAAGATGTCGTAGCAAGACCTAAATTAATCAAGCACAAAACATACATTATTAAAGAAAAAATTAAAATGCGGTGGCTTCCAAATTTGGTTACCATTTTTCCCGAAAACGGCATAATAATAAGCTGTCCAACTGGAAGCGCAAATAGTATTGACCCCAAATCCCCTTCAGTTAAATGCAATGCAGTTTTGATATCTGGAATTCTGCTGGCCCATGTGGCAAAACTTAAACCCATTCCGAAATAAAACATTCCAACGGCAAATCGAATTCGTTTTAAGTAAGACGCTTTTGCCTCTCTAAATACTTTCTTGATTTTTCCTTTGGTCTGAAAAAATGATAATGGATTAATGTTTATCAGCATATTGAATTTTTATTGAATAGTGATCAAAAATACTAAAAACGCTTTGTAAAGTGTATAAAGCTTAAGGTTATGCACAATATACAACGTTATTGTTTATAAATTCAGAGGTTGTTAATTACAATCTTCTTATTAAAATTACAATTTTTAAGATTTAGGAGAATTAAAAATCTTCTTCCTTTTTTTATTTCCTCTCTCGGCAGGAATGTTTCATACATTTAATTCCTAAAAAAATATTTAATCCAAACGTTCCTACGGAACGTAAATGCGAATGAAAATTATTTTTTTCTACCAACGAAACATTCCTAACGGAATGACATCTTGATGTAAAAAATAGAAACTCCAATGTTTACGAAAAGATTTTCATTCCCTTCTTTGTTCCATTAGGAACATTTCATCGGTAGAAAAAAATATAATGTTAGCAGATTTACGTTCCGTAGGAACGTTTGAATGTATCATTGTTAAAAAATGATATCAAAATCAAACGTTCCTACGGAACGTAAACGCGACTGGAAATTATTTTTTTCTACCGATGAAACATTCTTAACGGAATGATAACTTGACAGAAAAATGAAACGCTTACATTTCATTAGAAATAAACGAAAAACGATGTTCTTCTTTTAATATATGCTGATTCCTTTTTGTTGCGCATTGCTCGCAATTGCGGCTTCTATAACCTGCATTACTTTTACACCTTCGTCTGCTGGAACTGGTTCTTTTTTGTTATTTACAATTGAATCATAAACGCCATCGAAGAAACTGAAATAATTACCTTGAAGCGTTGGGATTTTTTCTCTCACAATTTTACCGTCGATTTCGGTGTGTAAAAGTCCCTGAAGACTTTCATCTTCTGTTCCCCAAGATTCTAAATTTGGTTTTTTCCCAACTTTCAAATCATCTTCCTGAACATCGCCGCGCGGTTTTAAAAAAGAGCCTTTTTTTCCGTGAATAACATATGCCGGATTAGCTTCTCTAACAAAAAAACCTGCTTTTAAACGGACTCTGAAATTAGAATAAAACAAGGTTAAATCGATCCAATCATCCACAACAGAATTTTCTCTGGTTACGCGAATGTCTCCAAAAACTGCTTTAGGACAACCAAACAAACTCACTGCCTGATCAATAATATGCGGCCCTAAATCTTTTAAAACTCCTGCTCCATCATTTGCTGTTTCTTTATGCGCTTTCGGACTCAAAACAGGATTGTATCGGTCAAAATGAAATTCGGCTTCCACTAAATCTCCTAAAACGCCGTCCTCGATTACTTTTTTGATGGTTTTGAAATCGCTGTCCCATCTTCTGTTTTGAAAAACAGATAATTTCAATCCTTTCTCTTTTGCAATTGAAGCCAATTCTTTTGCTTCGGCAACAGTTGTTGTAAATGCTTTTTCTACCACAGCATGTTTTCCTGCCAGAAGTACTTTTTTTGCATATTCGTAATGCGTTCCAACAGGCGTGTTTACAATTACTAAATGGACATCATCGTTTAATAGTTCGTCTAAAGTTGCATAACTTTTTACGTATGGATAATCTTCCTGAATTAGTTTTTTACTTCTTTCCCAAGAACCTAATAATTCAAATCCTTCATGAATATCTAAAAACGGAGCGTGAAAAACTTTCCCCGACATTCCGTATGATAATAATGCTGTTTTTATCTTTTGCATTTGGTATAATTTTTTGTTTGCCACAAATTGCACAAATTTCCACAAATCAATATCTATAAAATTTTTAATTCGTGGAAATTTGTGGAATTCGTGGCAAAAATCCTTTTAATCCTTAAAATCTGTGGCTATAAATTTTAAAGTTTAGCTCTTTCGTATTGTTTTGGCCACTGAATATCGTCGTTTAATTCTTTTGCGAAATCTAAAGGCAGATTCGGATTTCTCAATGATTCTCTGGCGAATAAAATCAAATCGGCTTGGCTTTTATTTAGGATTTCTTCGGCTTGTTTGGCTTCTGTAATTAATCCTACTGCGCCTGTTGCAATGTTGGCTTCTTGTTTTACTTTTTCTGCAAAAGGAACTTGATAACCTGGCCCTAATGTAATTTTTTGATGAGAAACCAATCCGCCTGACGAAACATCAATTAAATCTACTCCTTTTTCTTTTAATATTTTAGAAAGCTGTACAGATTCTTCTGGATTCCAGCCGTTTTCTGCCCAGTCTGTTGCTGAAATTCTAACGATTAAAGGTAAATCTGAAGGCCATTCTGCTTGAACTGCTTCGATGATTTCTAAAGTAAAACGAATTCTGTTTTCAAAACTTCCTCCGTATTCGTCTGTACGCACATTTGTTAAAGGAGATAAAAATTGGTGCAGTAAATAACCGTGAGCCGCGTGAATTTCTAAAACCTGATATCCAGCTTCAACCACTCTTTTTGTTGCCGATTTAAAATCGGAAATTACTTTTTGGATTCCGTTTTTGTCTAAAGCTTCTGGTAGAAATGGTTCGCCTTCATGATACGGAATCGCACTTGGAGCAACCGTCTGCCATCCGCCTTGAGCGAAATCTAATTTTTTATTTCCCAACCATGGAGAAGAAACACTTGCTTTTCGTCCTGCGTGCGCCAACTGAATTCCAGGAATCGAATTTTGAGAAACAATAAAAGCGTTGATTTGTTTTAGTTTTTCGATGTGTTCGTCTTTCCAAATTCCTAAATCGGAAGGAGAAATTCTAGCTTCTGGAGAAACTGCAGTTGCTTCTTGTATAATAAGTCCCGCACCGCCTGTTGCACGGCTTCCTAAATGAACCAAATGCCAATCGTTTGCAAATCCGTCGACTGACGAATATTGGCACATTGGCGAAATAACGATTCTGTTTTTTAAAGTGACTTTTTTTATAGTGAGAGGAGAAAATAATTTCGTTGACATATGCTGTACTTTTAATGTTTGATGGTCTAAAAAAGACATTTTTTTTAAGAAAAGTAAAGTTACGGCATCTGGAGAAAAAGAGAAATCGAAATGTTTATTAATTAACAAACATTTAAATTAAATTGTATTTTTAGTACAATTACTCAAATAGTTTCTTTTCGATTTCTGGAAAATCACTCTTTTTAAATTCACTTATATTTTTGTCTTTCAGCAGAAAAATTTTATCGCAGTCTTTATAGAGAATTTCTAAAATATGAGAAGAAATTAAAATTATACTCGTTTTTGAAAGTTCCCGAATGTAATTCATTAATACATAATTCGATTCTAGATCCAATCCGTTAAAAGGTTCGTCTAAAATGTAGACTAAAAAGTCCTTCTGAAAAACGGCGTTTAGATACGTTTTCTTTTTCATTCCAGTAGAAAACTCCCGAATTAACTGATTTTCTGGAACTTCAAAAATTTCATTAAAAACAAATGTGTTCAAATCTAATAAATGACCATAAAAATCATAAAACTCTTTAGCCGTAAGCTCTTCATAAATTGGCGGTTCAGTTGGCACCCAGCCCGCATTTTGAAGTAAAAGTTTTTCACCATTCAAATTGCATTTTCCTTTAAATGGTTCAAGTCCTAAAATGCATTTAAAAAGCGTCGTTTTTCCGTGACCATTTTTACCAATCACACCATAAATTCCGGGCTTTTCGATATTGATTTTAATATCTTCTAATATCAATTTGTCGCTGTATTTTTTCTGGTCAATTTGAATCGTCAGCATATTTAATGGCTTTTAAATTTTTAATTGCTTTTTTGTACATAAAAGGTGTTGCTAGTAAAGGTGCTCCAAATAAGAAAAAAATGGAGGAAACAAAAAAAGCAAAAACAATTTGATGCACTAGATTATTATAGAAATACACATACTTTATAATTACATTTAAAACTGGCGGAATAAAGACAACAAAAAGCAGCGCTAATTTTTGCCATTCTTGAAAACAACAAAGCAATATGAAAACTGGAATTACAATGTAAAATGTATTTATAATAGTATTTTTTAATTGAAACAATAAATACTTTTCGGCTGTAAAAGGATTCCTTTTTATTTCTTCTATTTTTTCTCTTTCAAAAGAAGGTACACAGCCTATAGATGCCAAAACGATTAAAACGAAATAAATAAGATTTTCATTTTTATATACCGCCGAAACATACATTAATATTGCTAAAAACGGAAATACAAATATCAATTTATATTGCCGAAAACAGATATGCCAATACACATTAAACAAATGAAAAGGATATGGAATTGTTTTGAATTTTGATTTAGGAAGATTTATCAAAAGAATATTAAAACCAAGAACAACGGCAATAAACAGAAATTCTTTTTTGAAGAGTAAAACCAAATGAAACGGCAGCGAATAAATTAGATATTCTACAAAAAAAATGACTTTGTAATTCTTCTTTAATTTGAGAATTTCGATATCGGATCTTTGCAAATGATATCCAACAACATCCAGAAAAAACAGTAAAATATAATTGTGGAAATAGTTATAATTTCTAAAGACCAAAAAGGCAGCAACTAAATAAACCGCCACGATTAATGAGATAGCAATATAATCATCTTTAGAAACTAATTTTCTAAAACGAACAAGAAATAGATACTTTAAAATTGTAATCAACGTTTTATGAAATTAATAGCTGCAAATTAAGAATTATGAACAAAATAAGTCCGTTTCTAAAACAGCCTTTAAGCATATTTGTAACAGATTAACCAAATTTGTTACTAACTAAGAGAAGCTTTATTTGAATTATTAAAACTAAGGGCAATTATTAACAAACATTTAAAAGCTTAAACACTATCTTGCACCTTAAATTAAATTAGAAAACGCTACTTTTGTGCGTTAAATACGAATCAAAAATAAAAAATGGATATAGTTATCAAACTCTCTCAATTTCTATTGAGTTTATCTTTACTTATTATTCTTCATGAATTAGGGCATTTTATCCCTGCAAAATTGTTTAAAACAAGAGTCGAAAAATTTTACTTATTTTTTGATGTTAAATATTCACTTTTCAAAAAGAAAATCGGAGAAACAGAATATGGTATCGGATGGCTGCCACTTGGCGGTTATGTGAAAATTTCTGGAATGATTGACGAAAGTATGGACAAGGATCAAATGGCGCTTCCGCCTCAGCCTTGGGAATTTCGTACTAAACCAGCTTGGCAGCGTTTAATTATTATGCTTGGCGGTGTTACTGTAAACTTTATCCTTGCTTTTATTATCTACATCGGAATGGCGTTTGCTTACGGCGATACTTATATTGCTAATTCTGATTTAAAAGATGGTGTGTCGATTGATAATCCTGTGATGATTAAAGCTGGTTTTAAAACTGGTGACAAAATTATTTCTATTGATGGTAAAACTGTTGAAAATTTTGACAAAGACCTTAATATAAATATCATCATGGCAAAAGAGGTTTTGATTGAAAGAAACGGTCAAAAGCAATCTATCAAAATGCCAACTGATTTTATCGATCAGCTTTCTAAAATAGAAAAAGGAGTTCTAGTAGATATCCGCAGACCTTTTGCAATTGGACAAGTGGCTGAGGATTCTCCAAATAAAAACTTGAAGCCAAAAGATTTAATTCTTTCTCTTAACGGACAAAAAATTAAATATTTTGATGAAGCTAAAGCACTTTTAGAAGTTAACAAAGGAAAAACGATTTCTGCTGTTGTTCTGCGCGATTTAAAAGAAACGCCGCTTACTTTAAAAGTTAACAACGAAGGTAAACTTGGTGTTGCTGCTGGTGGTTTAGATTTAAAATCATTAGAAAAACTAGGTTATTATAAAATCAGTAAGAAAGAATACGGTTTCTTCGAATCTATTCCGGTTGGTATTGAAAAAGGAAAAGATCAATTGGTGGGTTACGGAAAACAATTAAAAATGATTTTTAATCCAGAAACTAAAGCTTACAAACAAGTGGGTGGGTTTGCTGCGATTTTTAATATTTTCCCTACTTCTTGGAGCTGGGAAGTTTTCTGGTCGATTACTGCTTTATTGTCAATTATGCTTGGAGTTATGAATTTATTGCCAATTCCGGCTCTTGATGGTGGTCATGTGATGTTTTTATTGTACGAAATAATTAGTGGTAAAAAACCGAGCGATAAATTCCTAGAGAATGCGCAAATGGTTGGTATTGTTTTACTTATTTCACTACTACTGTTTGCTAACGGTAACGACATTTACAAAGCGATTGTTGGCAAGTAAAAAAAAGTCAAAAAAAGAGCGAAAATGTTTTTGAGAAACTAAAAATAGTTCTATATTTGCACTCGCTAAAAAGAGCAACAACTTCCTCCTTAGCTCAGTTGGTTAGAGCATCTGACTGTTAATCAGAGGGTCCTTG
>NZ_CAMLIX010000040.1 GCF_946479975.1 uncultured Flavobacterium sp. | reverse complement strand
AATGTCGATTTTCAGCTTTACGTTAATGCCGATTATTCCGCTTGACGCGAAAACCAAAATGAAAGGATTTCGATATGTGGTTTCAAAATTGATGAAATCGGTCTTGTATTCGAATCCTTTTATAAGTAAAAAAATTGTCAATAATTTTAATGAAACTTTCGAAAAACCAGCTGTAATTATTGCCAATCATTCTTCTTTTATCGACATTTTGGTAATTGGAAGCCTTAGTCCAAAAATCATTTTTCTTGTAAGTGATTGGGTTTACAACTCTCCTATTTTTGGCGGCATTGTTAGAAAAGCGGGCTTTTATCCCGTTTCTGAAGGAATCGAAGGCGGCGTTGAACATTTGCGTAAAAAAGTAAACGAAGGATATTCATTAATGGTTTTTCCAGAAGGAACTCGTTCAGAAAATAATGTTGTGAAAAGATTTCATAAAGGCGCATTCTTTTTGGCTGAAGAATTTAAATTGGATATTGTTCCTGTTGTTATTCACGGCGCTTCAGAAGCAATTCCAAAAGGCGATTTTGTTATTCATAAAAGCGCACTTACGGTTACTATTTTAGAAAGAATATCTCCTGAAAATCTTTCGTACGGAAAGAATTATACCGAAAGAACCAAACAAATAAGTTCATTCTTTAAATCCGAATATCATAAAATTCGCGAACAGCTTGAAGGTCCAGATTATTTCAAATTTATGGTCATCAACAGTTACGATTACAAAGAAATCGAAGTTGGAAACAGCGTCAAAAAAGATTTAAAACAAAATCTTGAAAACTATTATACCTTAAATAAACACCTTCAGCCAAAAGCAAAAATCCTACATTTAGGAAATGATTACGGACAATTAGATGTTTTGTTGGTGTTGCAGGAACCACAGCGAAAAATAGTTTCTTTTATTTCTGATGAAGAAAAATTGCTGGTTGCCAAAACGAATTATTTCCTTAAAAAGAGAAAAATAATTTATGTGGATAATCTAGCATCTACATTTGAAAATCAATATGATGTTCTCTTAATTTCTGATGAAAGTTATTCATATCATTTAGAAAAAATCATTTCAAACGTTTCTTTTGTAATTTTAGTGAATTGTTCCCGTTTGAAAAATCAGTTGGATTCGAATTTTGAAGTCGTTTCTGAAGAAAATGCTTTAGTTATTTTAAATAAAAAATAATGAAAAAAGAGTATGATGTAGTCATTATTGGCAGTGGTTTAGGCGGATTGGTTTCTGCTGTTATTCTGGCAAAAGAAGGCTACAGCGTTTGTGTACTCGAAAAAAACAATCAGTACGGCGGAAATCTTCAAACTTTCGTGAGAGACAAAACCATTTTTGATACCGGAATTCATTATATCGGAGGTTTAGGCGAAGGCCAGAATCTGCATCAATATTTCAGTTATATTGGCATAATGGATCATTTGAATCTAAAAAAATTAGACGAAAATGGTTTTGATATTATTTCGTTTGATGATGATAAAACTGAATATCCGCATGCACAGGGCTTCGAAAATTTCATTGAAAAATTAACCCAATATTTTCCCGAAGAAAAAGAAAATCTCGAAAAGTATTGTGAAAAGATAAAAGAAGTCTGCAAAGCTTTTCCGCTTTACAATCTCGAATCGCATGGCAGATATAACGATGAAGTTTTAACGCTTAACGCGAAAGAAACGATTGATTCGTTCACTCAAAATGAAAAATTAAAAGCGGTTTTGGCGGGTTCGAATTTTCTCTACGCGGGCATTGCAGATAAATCGCCATTTTACGTTCATGCTTTAATTGTCAATTCTTATATCGAAAGTTCGTGGCGCTGCATAAACGGCGGAAGTCAAATTACGAAACAACTTTTAAAACAACTTAAAAAGCACGGCGGTGAATTCTTTAAACATAAAGAAGTAACCAAAATTGAAGTTGAAAATCATAAAGTAAATTCGGTAAAAATGAAAGACGGAACAGAAGTTTCGGGAACGTTTTTCATTTCTAATATCGAACCAAAAACAACTTTGAAACTGGCGGGACAGGAAAATTTTAGAAAACCGTTTTTCAGCAGAATTCAAAATCTCGAAAGTGTACTTTCTGCTTTTAGTTTGTACATCGTTTTTAAACCCAAAACTTTCAAGTACATCAACCACAATTATTACCATTTTAAAAGCAGTAATGATGTTTGGAGCGGATACGAATACGACGAAAATTCGTGGCCAAAAACGTTTATGGCATCTATGAGTCCGTCAAAAAAAGACGAAGAATGGGCAGACGGAATCACGTTTTTGACTTACATGAAATATGAAGAAGTTAAAGATTGGGAAAATACATTTAATACCACTTTTGACGAAAATGATCGTGGTGAAAGTTATGAGGATTTTAAGGCCAGAAAAGCTGCTAAATTTTTAGAAGAAGTAGAAAAGAAATTCCCAGGAATAAAAGATTGCATTCAATCTCTTCATACTTCTACGCCACTTTCGTACAGAGATTACATTGGTGGCGACGGCGGCAATATGTACGGATATGTTAAAGATTCAAATAATCCGATGAAAACTTTAATTCCTTCCAAAACTAAGTTAGAAAATCTTTATCTTACAGGCCAAAGTATTAACATGCACGGTGTCTTGGGTGTTACGGTTGGAGCGGTTGTAACTTGCTCAGAAATTGTAGGAAAGGAATATCTGCTGGAAAAAATTAAAAAAGCGTCTGAATAATCTATCATGAAAAACCGAATTCTATATTTCTTTTTTATCGGTTTTTTAAGTTTGCTGACTTCCTGTGGTACTTCAAAATCAAAACATCACAAACCAGATTTAACTGCTTTTAATACTACAAAACCTGTTGTCGAAAAAGTTTCAGACAGCGTTTTTACGTCTGGAAAAAATTCATTTTTAAAAAATAAACAAGGCGTTTGGGAATTATATGTTGAAGGTGATCCTTTAGAAATTGGTTTGACAACAGGCGCTTTAACCGATTCGCTTTTAAAAAAACAGCAGCGCATTTTCTTCTCTAAAATAACTGATTTTGTTCCGTCAAAATTTCAGCAGAAAATACTTCGTCAGTTTTTAAAATGGTTCAATCGTAAATTATATTTGAATGTTCCGAACGAATATCAAACCGAAATTTATGGTGTTTCTCAATATACTTCCAACGAATTTGATAATATCGCACCGCAATATCAGCGCGGTTTGTATCTGCACGCCGCGCACGATATTGGTCACGCGTTGCAAGATATGGCTTTAGTTGGCTGTTCTTCTTTTGCTGCGTGGAATGAAAAATCGGAAGATGGAAATTTAATTCTCGCGCGTAATTTTGATTTTTATGTGAATGACGCTTTCGCGGAAAATAAAATCATTGCCTTTATAAAACCAGAAATCGGAAATCCGTTTATGATGGTCACTTGGCCCGGAATGATCGGCGCTGTTTCTGGAATGAATCTCGAAGGTTTGACGGTTACTATAAATGCTTCAAAATCTAAAATTCCGCTTAGCGCAAAAACTCCGATTTCCATTTTAACGCGTGAAATTTTACAGCACGCCAAAAATCTGGATGAAGCAATTGCGATTGCAAAAAAAAGAAAAGTCTTTGTTTCTGAATCGATTATGGTTGGAAGTGCCAATGATAATAAAGCCATTTTAATTGAAGTTTCCCCAAATAAAATGGATGTTTACGATGTTCCAAATACAGAACAATTGATTTGTTCGAATCATTTTCAAGGTGAAGCTTTTGTGGCAGACAAACGAAATCTGGAACAAATCGCCAACAGTCATTCTGAATATCGATATGAAAGAATGCAGGAATTGCTGTCTGAAAATCCGAAAGTAAATCCAAAAATTGCTTCGGAAATTCTTCGAAATAAGGAAGGTTTAAAAAATATTGAATTGGGATTTGGTTCAGAAAAAGCATTAAATCAATTAATTGCGCATCACGGAATTATCTTTAAACCAAAAGAAAAATTAGTGTGGATTTCTGCAAATCCGTATCAATTAGGAGAATTTATTTGTTATGATTTGAATGCTGTTTTTGGCGAAAGAAAAAATGAAGCGCAATCTCTTCAAAAAGAAAATCTCAATATTGCCAAAGATCCTTTTTTGGAAACCACTGCTTATCAGAATTATAAAAAATTTAAAATTGAAGATTCTAAAATAGATTCGATTTTAGAAAACAAAGAAACGGTCTCTTCAGAATTTCTTCAGAATTATCAAGCATTAAACCCTAATTATTGGGTTGTATATTATAAGACAGGGTTGTACTTTTACCAAAAAAAGGAATTTCTTCAGGCAAAGCTTAATTTTGAAAAAGCTTTAACGCATGAAATTACAACGGTTCCCGAAAGAGAAGAAATTGAAAAATATTTAAAAAAAGTCAAAAGAAAATTACAATGATTCCAGCAATAGAAAAAGATTCTTTAGAAGAAATTAAAATTTTTCAAGAACAAAAACTAGTTGAACTTTTAGAATACATAAGCAAGAATTCTCCTTTTTACAAAAGACTTTTTGCTGGACAAAATATTGATATTTCGAAATTTAAAACGCTGGAAGATTTACAATTTTTACCTGTTACGACCAAAGAAGATTTACAGCAATATAACGATGATTTTTTGTGCGTTCCGCAACATCAAATTATCGATTACGCTTCAACATCTGGAACTTTAGGAGATCCTGTCACTTTTGGATTAACCGATTCTGATTTGGATCGTTTGGCTTATAACGAAGCGATTTCTTTTGCTTGCGCTGGAATTGCAGAAGGCGATGTAGTTCAATTAATGACTACAATTGACCGAAAATTCATGGCTGGTTTGGCTTATTTTCTAGGTTTAAGAAAGTTGAAAGTTGGCGTAATTCGCGTTGGTGCTGGAATTCCAGAAATGCAATGGGATTCGATTTTAAAATACAATCCGAGTTATTTAATTACCGTTCCTTCTTTTCTTTTAAAATTAATTGAATACGCCGAAATCCACGGAATTGATTATAATAATTCAAGTATAAAAGGTGCAATTTGCATTGGAGAATCTTTGAGAGAACAAGATTTTTCCATGAATATTCTATCAAAAAAAATAACGGATAAATGGAATATTAAGTTGTTTTCGACTTATGCTTCTACTGAAATGAGTACTGCTTTTACCGAATGTGAACATGGAAAAGGCGGACATCATCATCCTGAATTAATTATTGTTGAAGTTTTGGATGAAAATAATATTCCCGTAAAAAATGGCGAAACCGGCGAACTGACTTTTACCACTTTAGGAATTGAAGCGATGCCTTTATTGCGTTTTAAAACCGGAGATATTGTGCAGCTTCATAACGAACCTTGCGCTTGCGGTAGAAATACTTTGCGTGTTGGTCCAGTTGTTGGCCGTAAAAAACAAATGATTAAGTATAAAGGTACAACGCTTTATCCGCCAGCGATGAACGACGTTTTGAGCAGTTTTGATACTATTGAAAATCATTTGATTGAAATTTCAACTAATGATTTAGGAACTGATGAAATCCTGATAAAAATTGCTTCAAAAAATCAAACTCCAGAATTTCTTCAAGAAATAAAAGATCACTTTAGAGCGAAACTGAGAGTAACTCCAAAAATAGAATTCGCTTCAAAAGAAGTTCTGAATCCTTTGGTTTTTAATCCAATGAGTAGAAAACCAATTCGGTTTTTTGATTACCGATAATTTTATAGTTACAAAGTGGCAAAGGTTCAGAGGGACAAAGGTTCATCTCTAAACTATAAATGAGTTTTATTGTCATTTCGACCGAAGGGAGAAATCACATTCGTAAATCGGCAAAGATTGGATATACTTTGTGGAGCTTTTTGTGTGATTTCTCCCTTCGGTCGAAATGACAAACGTTTGGCTACAAATGATTTAACACATAGCTGAAAACCTTTGTAACTTTGTCACTTTGAACCTTTGAACCTCAATTTGGTACAAATTCAACTAAATGTCGTAATTTTGCAAAAAATATTGAAGATGGTCAAGATTGGCAACATAGAATTACCTGAATTTCCTTTATTACTCGCACCGATGGAAGATGTTAGTGATCCGCCGTTTCGCAGATTATGCAAAGCGCATGGAGCTGACATGATGTATTCTGAATTTATTTCGTCGGAAGGATTGATTCGTGATGCTATAAAAAGTCGCATGAAACTGGATATTTTTGATTACGAACGTCCAGTTGGAATCCAGATTTTTGGTGGTGACGAAGAAGCGATGGAAATGTCGTCTAAAATTGTTTCGACTGTAAAGCCTGATTTAGTGGATATCAATTTCGGTTGTCCAGTTAAAAAAGTGGTCTGCAAAGGTGCTGGTGCCGGAGTTTTAAAAGATGTTGATTTGATGGTTCGTTTGACACAAGCGGTTATCAAAGGAACAGATTTACCTGTTACAGTTAAAACACGTTTAGGCTGGGATGAAAACTCAATTAATATTGATGAAGTTGCAGAAAGACTTCAGGATATTGGTGTTCAAGCCCTAACGATTCACGCGAGAACTCGTGCTCAAATGTACAAAGGTCATTCTGACTGGTCGCATATTGCACGTGTAAAAAACAACCCAAGAATTACAATGCCAATTTTCGGAAATGGTGATATTGATAGTCCAGAAAAAACATTAAAATATAAAAATGAATACGGAATTGACGGAATCATGATTGGTCGTGCTGCGATCGGTTATCCGTGGATTTTTAACGAAATAAAGCACTTCTTTAAAACAGGAGAACACTTACCTGCCCCAACGGTTATTGATCGTGTTGAAGCTGCTAGAAATCATTTACAATGGTCTATGGATTGGAAAGGCGAACGTTTGGGAATTGTAGAAATGCGTCGTCATTACACGAATTATTTCAAAGGAATTCATTCGTTTAAAGAATTCAAACAAAAATTAGTTACTACTGACGCGCCTGAAGATTTATTCGCTATTATGAAAGAAATCGAACAGGTTTATGCAGGATATGAGTTTGTTTAAAAATAGAAATCATCTTTGTCAAAGTTTAAAACTTTGACAAAGATCTAAAAATAGAAAGACCTTCAAAATTGAAGGTCTTTTTTGTTTGTTATACTTGAACACGTTTCCACTTTCCTCTTTTATAGAAAAAGATTCCAGCTAAAGTAATTGCCGTTTCGGCAACTGGAATGGCAATAAAAACTCCAGTTGGTCCCATGTTAAAATGTTTTGCCAACACATAAGCCAGTGGAATCTGAAACAACCAAAATCCGAAAAAGTTAATTCCAGTGGGTGTCCAGGTATCTCCTGCTCCATTAAAAGTATTGATCAAAACCATTCCGATTCCGTAGAAGATAAATCCGATGCTCATGATTTGCAAGGCTTCGATCGCAACGGCTTTAACCTGTTCGTCATTCGTGAAAAACGAAATTATATATTGTCCAAAAGCTAAAGTAATAATCATGATTGTTGCCATGAAAATTACATTGTATCTCGCCGTTGTATAAACCGATTTTTCGGCACGTTCAATTTTTTTTGCACCTAAATTTTGTCCTACCAAAGTTGCTGCTGCATTACTCAATCCCCAAGCTGGAAGTATAAAAAACATCATAATTCTTAACGCGGTTTGATATCCCGCAGAACCGTGATCACCACCTGTTGTTGCAACTAATTGTGCTAGAAAAATCCAGCTGCAAGAAGCAATTACGAATTGCAAAATTCCAGGAGCGGCAATTTTTACTAAAGCTCTTATTTGTGCAAAATCTGGTGCGAAATAGGAGATTTTTATTTTCAGAATTCCATTTCCAAAAAACAAATGATACACTTGGTACAAAACTCCAATGCTTCTTCCAATAGTCGTTGCCAAAGCGGCACCAACTAATCCGAAAGCTGGAATTGGTCCGAAACCATTAATTAAAATTGGACATAAAATGATATTGCAAATATTGGCAATCCAAAGACTTTTCATGGCAATTGCAGCATTTCCTGCTCCGCGAAATATTCCGTTAATTAAAAATAAAAGCATAATACACAAACTGGAACCAATCATTATCTGTGTAAATCGATAACCATGTTCAGCTGATTCAACTGAAGAACCCATTAAAACTAGAATATCTTTTGCATAGATAATTCCCAGAATGCTCATTAAAGCATTAATTGCAAAAGCTATAATTATCGCCTGCATTCCTGCTTTTGCCGCCGCCGTGGGATCTTTTTCTCCTATACGCCGCGCTACAACTGCGGTCGCAGCCATACTCATTCCGATTGCCAGCGAATAAATTACAGTCAATACCGATTCGGTTAAACCAACGGTTTGAATGGCAAAGCTGCTGTGTTCCAAATGGCCAACAAAGTACAAATCGACTAATGCAAAAACCGATTCCATCATCATTTCCAAAACCATCGGAATGGCCAATAGAATTACGGCTTTTTTAATACTTCCAGAAGTATAGTCAAATGATTCGTCGCCGTTTAAGGCTTGCTTTAAAGTGGTGAAAATTTTAGAAAATAAACTTTTCTTTATAGATGTTTCTGTCATGATATTTTAGGATAAATAAAAAATTGTCCAGATGTATATCTGAACTAAAAAAGTAAACGTAAGTATCCTAATTATTCTAAAAAAATAAAATAGGATTAGGCAGAAACAATCATATGCTGTAGTAATTTATGACGGTAAATATAAGTAATATTTTTTAGGAAGATATTAATCTAATAATTTTTTGCTTACACGGCTACTCGCAATTAAAGATGCTGTAAAACCAAGTGTAACAATAGTTGTCATTACAATAAGTACATTTTCTACTGTAAAAACAACTGGATAAGCTAATGTTGGTGTAATCATAATCAGTTCAAATTTCTGTTGTAGAATTACCAATATAATTCCTAAAACAAGTCCGATTAAGCCACCAAAAAAACTTAGCAAAGTACCTTGAAGTAAAAATATTCTTCTGATGTAACCCACTTCTGCTCCGAGATTAAAAAGTGTTTTAAGGTTTCCTTTTTTCTCCAGAATCATCATTATTAGAGCTCCAACCAAATTAAAAAGCGCAACAATAATTACTAAAGTAAAAATTAAATACACTACTATATTTTCTGTGTTGAGCATTTTGTACAATGACTCGTTTAATTGTGCTCTGTTTTTTAAAGTAATCTTATTTATAAAAATAGAATTAAGCTGTTTTGTGACTGCATTTTCATCTGCGTTTTCTTTTAACTTAAATTCAATTCCTGAAATTTGATTGGGTTTGTACATCAATAATTCCTGCGCAAGGCCCAGATCTGCAAACACATATTTAGAATCTAATTCTTCGCTGATAGAATAAATTCCGACAGGCAGAACATCTGTTTTATTAAAAGCTTCTTCGGGATTTTCAATTGAGCCTTTACCAGGTTTTGGAGCAAAAATCTGAAGCGGATTTTCGAAATCCATAATTCCCATAGAGAAATTCTGAGATAATCCGTAACCAATTACAACCTGAAAACTGTCTGGTTTAAGCCATTGGCCATTGTACAATTTTTTCTTTATATCATTGACAACGGCATAAGTACTGTCAACTCCTTTTAAATAAGTAACCTGCTGTTTTCCTTTAAATAAAAACAAAACACGTTCTTCTATAATTTTGGTGTAAGAAGCTACACCGTCAATTTTTTTAACTTGACTTTCTTGGTCGGGTGTAATTAAAAATGACTTTCCGTGCGTAATGGTCAATTTTAAATCTGGATCAATTTCATTTGTAAACGAAAGACTAAAAACTTTTAATCCACTGAAAACAGATAAAACCACAAACAAAGCCATCGTACCAACAATGATTCCCATGCTGGCAATTCGATTTATGATATTTATAGCATTGTTTTTACTACTGCTAAAAATATAACGTTTGGCTATGTATAAGGGGAAGTTCAAATTATGACTTTCTTCTTTTTTCTAAAAGATCGCGATTTTCTATTGGATTTTCTTTTTCTGCAAGTGCATTATCAATTTTCTCAATATAATCAAGTGAGTCGTCAATGAAAAATACTAGATTTGGAACACGACGTAATTGCAAACGTACACGTTGTGACAAATCATGTTTTATTAAAGTAGTATTTGTTTTTATTCCCTCTAAAGTTTCTTTGGCTTTTTCTTGTGGAAAAATACTTAAATATACTGTCGCTACAGACAAATCTGTAGTTACACTTACTTTGGATACTGAAATTACCAAATTAGTAATTCCGTTTTTTCTCACTTCACCTTGCAGAATATCAACCAGATCTTTCTGAATAACACCGCCTATTTTTTTCTGTCTATTTGTTTCCATTGTGCAAAAATACTAAAATTTAGTGGTTTTTCCTGCTCTTTTTAATGGTTTAAAGACTGATAAAGATCATAATTATTGAGAGAATTATTCTACATATTTGTGTAAATATTAAACTAATCTATCATGAAAAAGAGAGAACCAATTAGTCACATTATGACCAAAACTGTAGTGACTGTAAACCAAAATGACGATTTAAGAAAAGTGGTTGAAAAACTGAAATCAAATTCTATTCGACATCTTCCTGTGGTTAATGGTAAAGAAGTCGTAGGAATTATTAGCCGTACCGACATAAACCGCCTAACTTTTAGCGCTTTATTTGATGGACAAGAAGGTGTTGATGAAGCTGTTTTAGACATGTTGACAATTCCTCAAGTTATGACGGCCAAGCCTAAAACACTTTCTTCTGATACCATTATTAAAGATCTTGCAGTGACTTTTGTAAAAGAAGAATTTCATGCATTACCTGTTGTAGATAATGGAGAATTGAAAGGAATTGTAACTACGACTGATGTTATTAAATACTTTTTAGAACAATATGATTAATAAAAAAGGGAGCTAATTGCTCCCTTAATTTTTATCTGCTTTGCAACCATCCTTCTGGATTATTGTTTGTGGTATTTTGAAGAATTAGGAATTTAATAATTGTTTTTCCTGTGTCTCCACTAGTTCTTACTCTACCAATATTTTGTTTAATCGTTACTTTATCTCCTTGACTTACAGAAACTGAACTTAAGTTTTGATATACTGTAAAGAAATCTCCGTGCTGAATTACAACTGCTTTATTTACTGGAGACAAAACGATAACTTTAGAAACTTCTCCCGCAAATACTGCTCTTGCGCTTGCACCATCATCTGTTGTAATTTCAACTCCTGAATTGTGTACCGTAATTGAAGGATGCAACGGGTGTGGCTGATCTCCGTATCCAAGAGAAATAAATCCTTTTTCTACCGGCCAAGGTAATCTTCCTCTGTTGGCTTTAAAATCGGCTGCTAAGATTTTATCTTCTGGTGTCAAGACAATTTTAGAAGAAGAAACCGGTGCTTTTGCTTCACTCGAACCAGGATTTGCTTTTGCTCTTTCGGCAGCTGCTTTTCTATTGGCTTCTGCAATGGCTTCACGAATCAAACGATCAATTTGTCTGTCGATACGTTTAGATTCACTTTGCTTAGATTTAATATCTGCAGCGATTTTATTTTTATCTTTTTTCAAAGAATTAACCAATTTCTGCTGCTCTTTTTTCTCTACTTCAAGAGTAACTTTTTCTTTCTCGTTTTCAGCAATAATTTTCTTTTTTACTTGTCTCTGACCATCCAATTTTGCATTAAAATCAACTAACTGAGATGTTTTTGACTGAATTTCAAGTCCTTGATTTTTTCTGAAATTAGTGTATTGTTTTAAATACTGCGCTCTTTTGTATGCTTGCAAAAAGCTTTCAGAAGATAATATAAACATCGCACGGCTTTGTTCAGATCGGCTTTTGTATGATTTTAAAATCATTACAGCATAATCTTCTTTTAAGACTTTTAGTTCTTTTTTTAGTTTATTAACCTGAACTTGATTGATATACATATCATTACTAATCAGCTTTTCTTGTTTTGCTGTAGTATTGATTAATTTCTCTTTTAGTTTGATTTTATTTGCTTGAATTAAATATTCATTCACAGCAGATTTCTCTTTTTTTCGAACAGATTGAAGCATTTTTTCGTTGTCTCTAATTTCCTGTTGAATTTGAGCTTTACGCTGCTCCAGTTTTTCTTGCTGAGAATCCTGTGCCCACACAAATGTAGTGGCACAAATTAAAACTAGACTTAGGAGAAATTTTGGCATGTTTCTATTTTTATTTTTGCAAATTTACTGAATTGTAACTTTTTTATAACCACTCGGAACGCTGTAAGGAAAAGAAAGTTCTTCGTTAAATGAAATATTATTATAATTCAGATTGATATTTGTTTTCCCTTTTGGCTGTACAGCATTTATTTCAATACTCGTTGGAAGCGTTCCTTGATTGAAAACTTTACTATCTGAATAATTAATTTGTAGATTTCTATTTTCAGACGGCTGTGAAATTTCTTCTTTTTGAATCAAATATTTTTCGCTGTCTAAAAAGAACGTTTTCTTCAAGTTTGCTTCTTTTTCTTCCTCCAATTTAAAAAGATTATCCACAATTGTCTGCGTATATTTTCCTTTTCTTAAATCATCAAAAGCTTCTCCAACCAATAAATTTTGAACTTTGCTGTAATCTAAATCTGTTCCAAGCCATTTGCTTAAGCTTGTAAAATCGCCTTCATAATAAGTACTATTTATTTTTTCATAATAACTTACTGCAGAAGGTGTTATTAAAGCCTTTGCCATTGTGATTCCTAAAAAACGCACGCTGATTAAAATCTGTTTGTCTTTTTCGATTCTAATTTCGGCAGTAACGTTTTGACTTTGTTTTTCATCTGCATATTTTGCGCTGGCTTTAATGTATAAAGTAGAAAAATCTAATTTATTATCATAATGCTTTTCGATTACTTTTTTGTCTTCTTTTGGCGCAACAACTGTTTGGCTTGTATTATTTTGTACTGCAACTGCTTTCGATTTACATGAAACCGCTGCAATAGCAAGAACAACTACTAAAATATATTTTTTCATCTGAGTTTCTCCTTTATTTCTTTTTCTTTAATAATTCATTTGCCTTCAAAAAGTATTCCTCTTTTTTCTTGGCGTCTCCCAATCCATTGTATGCTTCTCCCAATTGAATATTAAAATTAGATTCTAATTTCACATCGTCAACAACATAATCAAGTCCCATTTCTAGAACCGTTTTTGCATTTTTAAATTGCTTTTGCAGATTACTTCCTAATCCTGCATAGTAATAAAACTGAGCCTGACTCGGATATATCTCGATCAGCATCATCGCTCTTTTTGTCATTGGTTCAACCTGTCTTGTCTGCGAATAAGCTTCGAGCAATAACATATTGGTTTCAAGATCTGTATCAGAATTTGTCTTTAGATCTTTTTCATAATATTTAACCGCATTCTCAAATTGACCTTTACTATGATAGAATTTTCCAATTTCTTTTGCTACATCAACTTCTTTGTCGTTATCAAAATACGAAATAGCTTTTTCTAAATCTGATGCATACTGTGGATTTTTATTCACGTAAATCAAAAACTCATTCAAAGTTCTGTGTTTGATTTTTGAATCGATTTTTGAACTTGCCAAAATCACATTCATCGATTTAATAGCTTTATCTGCTTGATTGGCATCCAAATATCCTTTGAACAAACTTACCTGTGCCCATTCTGAAGTTGGAATTTCCTTAGCTAATTGTTTTGCAATTTCCAGTGATTTCTCATTTTCGTTATTCTTTGAATACAAAAAGATAAGATTCACATAATTGGATTCTTCTTTAGGATCTTTTTTAATCTGCTGCATCAAATTATCAATTTCTGCATTTTGATATTTTCCCTGAGATAAGATCTGCGCTTTGTAAATTTCACGATCAGCCGATTTTCCGAACTTATCGTTCATTTCATTAATTGCCGTAAAAGCTTTGTCATATTGATTGGTAATCATATATAACGAAATCAAATCGTCTTTGTATTCTTCGTCAAAAACAATTATTTTTTGAATGATTTCTATCGCCAGCGGATAATTTTTTGTCTCATAACTTACGTCATAAATTCCGAGCCAAAACCATTTATTTTTAGGATCTAATTGTGTCGCTTTTTCAAAGTTCTCTTGTGCATTTCGATAATCTTTAAGTGCGAGATAATTTTTTCCTAATTCAAAATAAGCTACAGCGTCATTGGGTTTTAGTTTGACACATTTCTCTAATGACGCAATAGCTTTATCGTAATTTTCAATTCCTTTTTGTTTCAATGATTCATAAAATGAGTCTTGATATTCGTCTGTTGCCATAGCAATATCTTCGGGTTCTGTCTGTGCAAAAACCGAAAATGAGGTGCTGAATAAAGCAAGAAACAAAACCGTAAAAACTCTTTTTTTGATCATCTCAAATTTTTAAACTATTCTAAAACAGAATAATCACCAATACTAATACTAGTAAATTTACCATCGTAGCTCACATGATTTCCAATCATAGCGTTATCTAAGTTAGCATTTTTAATTTTAGAAAACGTCTGAATTAAACTGTTTTTAATTGTACTATCCGTTACATGACATCCGTTTCCAATAGAAACATTTGGTCCAACTGTAGTATTTTTCAAAACAACATTTTCTCCAATATAACACGGAGGAATAATTGTAGCATTTTCTAATGTCACTCCGTAATCTACTAAATGTTCTCCGTCATTATGAAGAAAACCTAACATTCTAGAGTTCGTTTCTACAGTAACATCTTTGTTTCCGCAGTCCATCCATTCGTCAACACTTCCAGTTTTAAAAACTTTGCCGTTTGCCATCATCGCTTTAATACCATCATTAATTTGATATTCACCGCCATTTTGAATGTTATTATCTAAAACACTTTGAAGTTCATTTCTTAAAACTCCAACTTCTTTAAAATAATAAATTCCGATAACTGCTAAGTCACTCACGAATTCTTTTGGTTTTTCAACCAATTCGATTATTTCGTTATTTTGATTCAATTTTACAACACCAAAAGCTTCAGGCTGTTCAACTTGTTTTACCCAAATTACAGCATCTGCTTCTGGATCCAATTCAAAATCTGCTCTAATTAAAGTATCTGCATAAGCAATTACGGCCGGTCCAGAAAGAGAATCTTTTGCACACATAATAGCGTGTCCAGTTCCTAAAGGCTGATCCTGACGATAAATAGAAGCTTTTGCTCCTAATCCTTCTGCCAGCTTTTCTAAACTTTTTACAACATCATCTCCAAAAAAAGCTTCGTCACCCAAAATAAAAGCAACTTCTTCAATTGGTTCTTTTAATATTTTTGCAATATCTTCAACTAAACGATGTACAATAGATTTTCCTGCAACAGGAATTAATGGTTTAGGAACAGTTAATGTATGTGGTCTCAATCTCGATCCACGTCCCGCCATTGGCACAATTATCTTCATTTCTCTATTTGATTTTATTCAAAGATTTATAAAAATCTTTATGGGGTTTGGTCTTTATTTTTATTTTTTGGAATTGAAGTGCTTATTTTACTCCAGTACTTCCAAAGCCTCCTTCACCTCTTGATGTTTCAGAAAGTGTTTCAACTTCAATCCATTCTGCTCTTTCGTGCTTAGCAATAATCAATTGGGCAATTCTTTCGCCGTTTTCGATTACAAAATCGTCGTTAGATAAATTTACTAAAATTACTCCTATTTCTCCTCTGTAATCTGCATCAACTGTTCCAGGCGAATTTAAAACGGTTACTCCTTTTTTTGCCGCCAAGCCGCTTCTAGGTCTTACTTGAGCTTCGTAACCAATTGGTAATTCTATAAAAAGTCCCGTTTTTACAATCGCTCTTTCTAAAGGTTTTAACGTAATTGGTTCTGAAATATTGGCACGCAAGTCCATTCCTGCAGAAGCAATTGTTTCGTAATTTGGTAAATCGTGCTGTGATTTATTGATAATTTGAATTTTCATTTTCTAAATTTAATTTTTAAACGCGTCTTATTTTCTCTTCATTATTGCTTTAATGGTATCTTTTTCAAAATGATAAACCATATACATAAAGATTAAAAGAAGCGGAACTCCAACATAATATTTCTCTCTAAATCCGTAAAATGAAATTATTGAAAATAATATTGAAACGCCTAAATAAGCACCAATTTTGTTCATATCATAAGGTATCGGATAATATTTATTTCCTAAAATATAAGAAATAAGCATCATGCTTCCGTAAGCAGAAATAGTTGCAATTGCAGAACCGTAATAACTGTATTTTGGAATTAAAAAATAATTTAAAACCAAAGTAACAATCGCACCTACAATAGAAATGTAAGCCCCAATTTTAGTTTTATCTGTCAATTTATACCAAACCGATAAGTTGTTGTAAATTCCTAAAAAGAAATTTGCCAAAATAATAAGCGGTACCACTTTCATGGCTTCCCAATACGATTTATTATCTAATAAAAGGTATTTTAAAACATCTGCAAAAACGATAACGCCCAATAAAATAAGGGAACCAAGAATTACGAAATATTTTGTAATTACGGCGTATGTCTGCGGTGCATTTGCATTTTTGGAATGGCTAAAAAAGAAAGGCTCAATTCCTAATCTAAAAGCTGTAGCAAAAAGAACCATAAATAATCCTAATTTGTAACAAGCAGAATAAGCTCCAACTTCAGACTTTGCCAAATTTTCTGGAAGCAGATAACCTAAAAGAATTTTATCAAAATGTTCGTTTACTGCAAAAGCCAAACCTGCAACCAAAATTGGAAGTCCGTATTTCATCATTCTTTTCCAAAGTTCCATGTCGAATTTTCGTCCAAGCGAAAGATAATTTGGCGAAAGCACTATAAATGTTGCTAAACTCGCCAGCAAGTTTGCAATAAAGATATAAGCAATTTGGAAGTTTTCGACGTATAAATTATCCCAAACCGAATTCGGATTTGATTCTGCTAATTTTGGTAAATACAATAAGAAGAAAATATTCAACAATAAATTGATTATCACATTTCCTATTTTAATGGCCGCATAAACCATTGGCCTTTGATTGGCTCTTAATTTAGAAAACGGAATTAAAACCAATGCATCTAAAACTAAAATCCAGATTGTATACGTAACATATTGTACATCTACTTCTGCTAAATTTGCGAGTGTATTTCTAAAAATCAAACCAGCAAAAAGGAACAAAATTGAAGTCCAAAATATTGAAATCGTAGAAGTTGCAATGACATTTTTCTTATCCTCTTCGGCACTGTAAAATCTAAAAAATGCTGTTTCCATTCCGTATGAAAGAACTACGTTGAAGAAAACCATCCAAGACAATACAATCGAAACTTCTCCATACTCGGCAGTTGGCAAAATTCCTGTATATACTCTCACTAATAAAAAACTCAGCATTCGCGGTAAAACTGTTGCCAGTCCGTAAATTGCCGTTTGCTTGAATAGATTTTTATATAATCCCAAAATATAATTGTAATAATGTTTGTAAGGCAAAAATAACCATTTCTTTTGTTTAATGGCATTTTTGTTGATGCAATAAAGAAAAGTTGTGTTTGTTTTTTAAACAGTCATTTTGTTTTCGTCTAAGATTTTTACAAAATGAAATCCTCTTGGAGCATAACCTTGATTGTAGTAAAATCGATGCGCGCCAAAATTTCCTGTAAAGGCATCCAAAACAATACTGCTGCAATTTAATTGTAATGCTTTTTTCTCAATATAATCAGTAAGCATTTTTCCAATTCCTTGAGATCGATATTCAGGATCTACCACAAAATTATCAATTTCGAGATATTTTCCTGTCCATAATTTAGTCGCAGACCAGCAACCTGTTAAACCCAAACATACATCATTCTCAAAAATTGCAATTTGAGTATAGTTATGTGGTATCATTTCTAGAAGATAATTTTCATATTTCTCTACACTTAATTTAGGATAAAGATGTTTGATAATTTCGATCTGAGCCGACATTTCATCGACTGTAACTAGCTCTTTTACATACAGATTCATACTTTTTTTTCCTTAATATAGTGAAAAATTCGCAACAATTTAGTTAAGACTTATATAATTAAAAGTCAAAGACATGTGAAATATATAAATAAGTGCCAAAAATTATGTAACATTTTTTTTAGACTCTTGAAGTAAATTTGTATCACAGGGATTGAGAAAGCTAAATACAACCCTTATAAAAAAGGAAGCACTGGGACTAATAAAGCTTGTTTGTTCCCAAAAAAGACAAAGCACAAAGGGATTGAAGTTAGCTAAAATGTAACCCTTATAAAAAAACTAAGCACTGGGACTGATAAAGCTTGTTTGTTCCCATAAAAGACAAAGCACAGGGATTGATTCTGCTGAAATGTAACCCTTAAAAAAACAGAGCCGTGGGACTAATAAAGCTAGTTTGTTCCCAAGAAAGACAAAGCACGCAGAGTCTATCTGTCTATTTTTATAAAATGGTAGTGATTCTCAACTTTTTAGATAAATTGAGAATCACCATTTTATAAAGTTATTTAAAAAAAAGCAAAACTTACAATAAAAAAAAGGCCAGCTAACAGCTGGCTTTTCTTTATAATTACTTCTCCTTTATTTCAACATTAACCTTTCTTTCTGTTTCTTTAGGTTCGGGAATATCTTGCTCCGTAAGGGTTTTCAAATCTTTATTGCTGACTTTTTTTAGCTTTATAATTCTGTTGGCTTGGTTTTGAACGCATTTTTCAAATAAATTTCTAATTACTCGTGCATTTCCAAAACTTTCATTTTTAGTTTCATCTAGTAATTCAAAAGTATCAATCAGTTTTTCTTTTGCATCCTCAGATACAATAAAATCAGACTTTGAGCAAAACGATTCAAAAATTTGAAATAATTCTGCAGGTGTAAAATGACTAAAATAAAAATACCTGTTAAAACGGGAACGAAGACCAGGATTAGATTCTATAAAAATCTTCATAGGCTCCGTATATCCGGCAACTACAACTGCCAAGTCTTCGCGATGATCTTCCATTCGTTTCAGCAATGTATTTACAGCTTCGGCTCCATAATCATTCCCAAAAGCATTTTGTGTTAAGGCATAGGCTTCATCAATAAACAAAACACCGCCCAGACTCGACTCAACTGCACTATCAACTTTTGGAGCTGTTTGTCCCACGTAACCTGCAATCAAACCTTCTCTGTCTGTTTCATACATCTGCCCTTTTGATAAAAAGCCCAGATGTTTAAAAATTCTGCTTAAAAGTCTCGCCACCGTTGTTTTACCAGTTCCTGGAGGTCCAAGAAAAACCGTGTGCAATGTGATTTCAACATTTTTTAACCCTTGTTTGGAACGCTTTTTTTGTATTTCTAGCAAGTTAATAAGTTCCGAAACGTCTTTTTTAACTTCTTCTAAACCTACTAAATCATTTAACTCTTGAAGCACTTTTTCTAAAGTGTCATTTTCTGGCAGATTGTCAATCTCTTTTTTATCTGTATCTGTTTTGTTTAATTTTAAACCCAAATAAGCAGTAAAATCTTTTGTGTTTTCAAACTTTTTATCAAATGTAAAACGAATGAAATTTTGATATTTGGACAGAATTTCTTCTAAATCCCTGTTTTTGTTTTCGGATACTATTTTCGGAAGCCAATATTGATTTTCAGCCGAATTTGAAAATACTATTTTGTTCTCTTTTTTAATTTTAACCAAATGATTTTTGAAATTTTCTGTAAAAACCAGCTGATTCAATTCGTTTACAGAATTTTCGTTTGCAAAATGTTTATTACGCAATGCATCATAATAGTACGCCAAAACAAATTCCTGCTTTTCACTTTTTTTCTCCCTTTCTCTTTCATAAATATCAATTACATCCGAAAGAAAAAAATGCTCCGCTTTTAATAACAAACCTCTAGAAAAAGCAGGATCTACTTTTTCGTTTATTTTTTGAATAAAAGTTGTATCCTGATTTAAGACATCGCAAATTTCTAAAATCTGCTTTGTTTCTCTATTCAGTTCTATAATAAACGAAGCCGTAAAAACGGCTTCATTTGGAGCAATATTCGTTTCTAAATATTTTTTTAGAGACAAAAATGATTCTTCTAAAATCGATATTGGATTCTTTTTATTTTCCATAAACTTTTTAAGAATTCATCATTTGATGTATAATTTCTTTTGATAATTTTAAGTGATCGTCGCAATATTCTTTCCAAGATAATCCCATATCTCTTAAATCATATTTGGCAACAATAGTTCCGTAATGTTCTTGCTTTCCATTAATTGTAGGATAACCAATAACATAAATAGTTTGTGCTAATTCTATTGCTAGTTCAATATCGTGAGTAGAAAAAATAACAGTATTGTATTCTGAAGATTTCCCCAGCAGTTCGAAAGATTTTTTTACTTCTTCAATATTTCCAACATCTAATCCAGAAAAAGGTTCATCCAAAACAATAAACTGATCTGACGAAAACAATTGTTCGATAATCGCCGTTCTTTGTCTTTGTCCTCCAGAAAGTTCGTTAGGATATTTGTCTTTGCAATTCTCTAAACCCCATTCTTTTAAATACTTTTTGATTTTTTCATCCTTTTCAGTATTTGAAAGTGCGGTTTTACGCAGCGAAAATTTTAAAGCCTGCGTTACTGTTTTATGTCTGAACAAAGTATATTTTTGATCTACAAAACCAATGTCGCCTTCATTTACAGATTTAGCGGCGTTTGGTTCTTTGTTTTCAAAATCTCTAATTAATATTTTGCCTGTACTTGTAGGAATCAATCCTGTCAATGCTTTAAAAAAAGTTGATTTTCCTCTTCCTGATCTTCCCACAAAAGCAATAACTTGTCCAGTACAATCTTCTCCTTCGCGAACTACGTCTTTTTCTACAAGATTTATATCTTTTATAATAATAGTATCATCGTAGGCAACACTAAGATTTTCAACATACAAAAGTGTTTCTTTATATTCGTATTTCATGATTATATTTTTGAATATCTAAATATTGCTTTTCTCAAGAAATTTATTCCTGCATCCAAGCCAAGACCTATTAATAAAATGATTATTTGAAGCGCAATGATTCGGCCTGTATTCATGAATTTATCAGAGTTTTTAATTAAAAAACCTAATCCTCCAGAAGCCACAACAATCGATTCAACCGTTACAAGCATCATCCAAGTAATAGCAAGATTTTGTCTTATCACATCGATTACGTAATCTATTCTTCCTAAAATAATTACTTGCCAAAGCACTTCTAGTCTTGTACATTTTAACATTTTAGCGTGATCAAATTCTTCCTGCGGAATATCTTTGATTACTGCAATTAATGATGTTGTCAAAAACGTAGTCAAGAAAATTACTAAAATCCAAACCTGCATTGATCTCGCATCGTGCACCACCATTGTGATATAAAATGAAAGTCCGGTAAAAGGTAAAAATCTAAATTTTGTAACAAATTCAGACACCGCCTTCAATAGTGGAATTGGCCATGCATAAGCAAATAATAAAGAAATTATCGTGGCTAAAAAAATGGAGATGAAACATAAAGACAGTGAATTGAAAATATGTACGACCAAACCTTCTCTATACAAATCTTGAAAACCTGTTAAAACCTGAGGAGGAGAAGGAAAAAGATGTTTTTCACCAGCGGTTGCCACAAACCAAATAATAATCAAAAGAACTAACCAGCCTATTAAAATAAGCGTTTTGTTCATCTTTGATATTTTTTCAAAGGGAGTTAAAAATTTTATCATATTAATTGCAAAAGGCTATCCTGTAAAGAGATAGCCTTTTATTATTTTTTATTTTAATAAAGTAATCACCACTCGTCTGTTTAATGCTTTTCCTGCAGCAGTATTATTATCTCCAAGAGGATCATTCTGACCTTTTCCATCAACTAACTGGAAACGATTTGCAGGAATACCTTTTTGTTTCAAATAATTTACAACTGCCTCTGCTCTGCTTTTTGATAAAGCTAAATTAGCAGCTGGATTTCCAACATTATCCGTATGTCCAACAACAGTTAATTTTGTATTTTCTGCCTGAACTAAAAGATTGTAGATTTTTTCAACTTCTTTACTAGATGAGTTTGAAATTTCTGCACTTGCTGTATTAAAGTTAATTTTCCATTCTCCAGAAGCTACAACTTCAGTTGCTTGAGCACTATAATCTGCTTTATCTGCAGATGTTGATTCGATATCATTAATATTTTTCAAGAAAAACAAGTTTACCGCTTGATCGTAAGGAACAACTGCACCAACGTTTTCATTAAATCCAAACGGATTCAATTCTGTCAAATATCCTGAAACTTGGTTATAAACTGATTTATATCTGTTTACACCATCAGACAAACCATAATATTGCATAGCATCAGCATAATTAAATACTTTTGATCCTCCCATATTATAAGTCAATCCGCCTTTTGTTCCTTGTTGTCCTTTGAACATTTTGTACCAATATTCTGGAGTTTCAAGTTTGTACGTTGCCGCAACTGCTTCTGAAGCTCTTACTTTCCAATCTTCATAATTTTTCATTTGATTTGAAGCCGTCAATGCCGATTTCAAAATATTTGAAACGATGTCTGGATTTTTAACTGCCCATTCTTTCACACCAATAATTGTCGTTGGCATTTGGTTATTGAATTCTTTTGTAGAAACGATATCAACAAAACCAGTCAATTTATCAAAAACTGTTTTGTCTCCAGGAGTCCATGTCGCACAACCATCGATTTTTCTGTTCACTGATTTTCCAGTTAATTTTCCGTCTACAACTTCTTTCAAAGTTACTGTCCAGCCAGTTGTTTGAGATTTAATTAATTCTTCTGCCGATTTAATATAATCGTCATTTTCTGAAGGATAAATATTTACTGCATCTGCATCATAAGTTGTTGGATCTGGATTTACTTTTAATCCATTTGCAAAACAATAGTTTACAGTTGTAACCCAGTCACCATCTCCAAGAACTGCAGAAATAACTGAACCTTTCATAGATTTTGGATCTGATTTCCAGTTTGGAGGCCCAATCAGTTTATCTTCACCATAACTCATACCTACTGCTCCCATTACCTGCAGGTGGTATTTGTCTTTTCCGTATTTTTCGTCAAGAGATTTTTGAACAGAACTGATGTAAAATGGCGCACCGTCACCCATAATGATAACCGCAAAAACACTTTTCTCTGAAGATGGAAAAGCTTCTCCTTTATCAAACTCTTCGATAAATTTCATCTGCATGTTACGCAATTCTGAAAGCCAGTCTTGACGAATAATTTCAAGATTAACTCCATTTTTTTCCATCAATGATCCTTTTGTTGTTCTTGGACCACCGTTAGAAACTATAATTCCAGACTGAGCATTCCAAGCATACGCACCAATTCTAACTAAAGGCTTGTTTGCAACTTCTGAAGAAATCTCTGTTGATGGAAGCGGAATTTTAGCCGCGTTGGTAACATTGTTAACATCAGTTTGATTTAACTCAATACTTTCCAATTGTTTTGAAACTGCCGTTTTAATTCCTGGAGATAAGTAATAAACTCCTCCTAAAACTGCCCCAATTCCAACAATAACGATTAGTAATTCAGAAAGTGTGGTTAACTTTTCCGTACGTAAAATTTTTCCCATTTTTATTTATAAAATTAAAATTATTGTATTAAAAAATATCTCCAAAACCGCCACTAGATAATTTATCTTCTTTGGTCATTTTATAGTTTGGACTTGTATATTTTGTTGAATCTGGAATTGTATTGTCACCCGTTTTAATTTCATCTGCCAATGAATCTAATCTTGAATAAAGCTCATCATTATCTACAGAATATTTAGAAGTCAAAGCATCAATATCAATCAAATTCTCAGAAGTTTTAGCAATATCCTGTGCAATGGTAGATGTTACAACTTCAAGCGCATATTCTAATTCCCAATCTTTAGTAAACAACATCGCGCTTTTTGCACTTTCAGTTGCTTCTTTAGCATTTCTTGCAAATTCATATTCTTTCTGAAGCATTTTTACAGTCACATCAAAATCCGCAATTTTAATGTCAATAGCTGTTCCTGCCAAAGTTAGCTTACGATCCATTTTACCCAAAACATTGGCACGAACTCCATATTTTTGAATGAAACTTTTGCTTTGCTCGTATTGTGTTGAAACCCTTTGAGAGTCGCTAAGCTTTCTGGCTAATTCACTTTGCAGCGCCACATACTCGTCTGTATCTTTTGCCGCAACACCATTAATCTTAACCATTTCATCCATCGCAGATTTCAATCTTTCAGACTGGCGTTGTAAACTCAAAACATCTTCTTGAAATTGCTTTGCTTCTTTTTCAGATTTATTTGCTTCAATTTCCATTTCATTTTTAAGACCTTTCAGCTTTGCTTTGGTATTTTTAAAAACTTCACGGTTTTTTATCATCTTTTGTTTTTGCTCTTCCAATTCATTAAAAGGATTACTTTGAATTAATGCCTTATGAATGTTTTTTGTCGCAAAACGTAATGCTTTCATTATCACAGGAGCCATCATAACTAGAAAAACCAAAAATACTCCTGTTGCAGATAGGGCAATTGCCTGACCAAGCATGGTAAACAATGGCGGAATAATATAAGTCCAGACCAAATAACCTCCAACTCCTAATAAACCTAATGCTAAAGCCAAAAACAGTGACTTTTCTCCTTTTTTTAGTGTTCCTGATTTTAAAGCAATTTCTCCTTTAGACTCGTCAAAATGTTTTAGTATTGGCAGTGTTAAAAGAGTGCTTTTTTCTTGTGCGAATTTATCCATTATAAATATTGATTAATTCCTGTAATTACAGTATTGATTGAGGTTAGTATTTTTTGTTTTGCTAAATTATTGGCTTCCATTTTTAATTGAATTTCCGAAAGCTGTTCCATATTAATTGGATCAATTTTTTGAAGTTCTATTTTTTTCGCTTCTAATTCTTTTTGAAGGTCTATAATTTTAGCTTCCAGATCAGAAATACTTTTAGATAAATTAAATTTTTCTTTCGTAATCGTATTATCTAATTCCGCTTTTTTTGTTTTACCAACTGTATCATATTTGGCATAAACTTTTTCGATTTCTGCGACATAAAAACTTCCTTTCTGCAAAAGAAATTCCTTTGTTAAGTCTGATTTTATAGACTTACCCATAGTAAAAGCCATCTGGTAACTTTGTGGGTTTGTTACTCCCACTGCTACGACCGATTTGTAAAGTTCAAAAAAATCAAAACCTGCTTCATTCAAAGATTCGAAACCTTTGTCATAAACTTCGAAGATTTCATTTAAAAAAGGATTTGTCAATGCACCCGCTGGAACCGATTCTGCAGCATGATCTGGAAATTTAGTATCCGATTTTGGTAAAATAGGCGCTGCCGGCTGAACTGGAGCTGTACCTTCTGAATTATTTGCCTCATCATTAATGAAAAGACTTTTCCAATTAAAACTTTCTTTTGCCATGTTTTTAGTTAATCAATTTTTTAATAACTTTTTGGTTGTTAAATGTTATACGAAGAAAGTGTTAAAAAGTTACTAATTTGAAAGGCATAAATATATACTTTTTACAATTAAAAATGTAACTATTTAATCTTAGGTCAGTTAATTCTCATCTAAAATTTAAAAAAAATATATATATTTTGTCCGTTTATTTTTATCTCTGTAAAAACACAGCTTTCAAAAATAGTCAATAAAAATTGGATCTATACATAAAACAATACTTATTTGTAAGTTTTTTACATGTTTTTTAATTACTGTTTTTTAATTAAAAAATGTTGTAAACAAAAAAAAGAGCCAACATAATGTTAGCTCTTTAAATATATTCGATAAAATATTTATTATCCGTTCAAAGCTTCTGCTCCACCAACAATTTCTAAAATTTCATTTGTAATAGCAGCTTGACGTGCTTTATTATAAGTCAATTTCAATTGGTTTCTTAATTCAGTAGCGTTATCTGTTGCTTTATGCATTGCAGTCATACGTGCTCCATGCTCAGAAGCAAATGAATCACGAATACCTTTGTACAATTGCGTTTTTAAAGACTTAGGAATTAAAGTCAAAACAATTTCTTCTTTTCCTGGTTCAAAAATATAGTCACCAGTAGAAACTGCTACATCAGATTTAATAGGAGCCAACGGTAAAAACTGTTCTACTTGAACAATTTGTGTCGCAGCATTTTTAAATTGATTGTAAACTAACTCAATTCTGTCGTATTCTCCAGATAAAAATTTCTCAGTCAAATTATCTGCAATTCCAGCAACATTTTCAAAAGTTAAATGATCAAAAATTGCATTATGATGACCGTGAACTTTATGAGTTTTGCTTAAAGCATCATTTCCTTTTTTACCAATAGCAAAAACATCAACTTGCTTTCCAGCATAAAACTCTGTACGGTTTTTAATCTCTTTAATAATATTTGAATTGAAAGCACCACATAAACCTCTGTTTGAAGTTACAGCTACTAACAATACTTTTTTTACTTCACGTTGTGTAGTGTAATCTCCTCCAACTTCACCTTCAAGTGTAGCAGAAAGATTTTGCAATAACTCCGTTAATTTCTCGGCATAAGGACGCATTGCAGTGATTGCATCTTGTGCTTTCTTAAGCTTTGCAGCAGAAACCATTTTCATAGCCGATGTAATCTGCATCGTCGATGAAACGGAAGTAATTCTATTACGGATTTCCTTTAAATTTGCCATCTATTAATTAGAAAATGTGACAATTTGAAAATTAGATAATTAGAATAATGATTGAACATTTTCTAATTATCTAATTTACCAATTATCTTATTAGTTATATTTTGCTGAGATTTCTTTTGCTGCTTTTTCGATTACGTCAGTAATAGCGTCATCTAATTTTCCAGCTTTCAAAGCGTTAAGCGTATCTTTATGTTTACTGTTTAAGTAAGCTAAGAAATCTGCTTCAAATTCTTTTACTTTATTTACAGGAACGTTTCTTAACAAGTTTTTAGAACCAGCGTAGATAATAGCAACTTGATTTTCAACTGTATAAGGATCGTTTAATCCTTGTTTCAAGATTTCAACGTTTCTTTTTCCTTTTTCAATTACGTTTAAAGTAACAGAATCTAAGTCAGAACCAAATTTAGCGAAAGCTTCTAATTCACGGAATTGAGCTTGGTCTAATTTTAAAGTTCCAGAAACTTTCTTCATTGATTTAATTTGAGCATTACCTCCAACACGAGATACAGAGATACCTACGTTAATTGCAGGACGTACTCCAGAGTTGAACAAATCTCCATCAAGGAAAATCTGACCATCAGTAATCGAAATTACGTTTGTTGGGATATATGCAGAAACGTCAC
>NZ_CAMLIX010000039.1 GCF_946479975.1 uncultured Flavobacterium sp. | reverse complement strand
GTAACAAAAAATAAAAGATTATGGATAAAGTAAATTCTAAAAAAATAAAGATCAACTGTTCTGTGGAGCAGGTTGTAGATATTTTTTTTCAGCTACATAACGAGCTCTATTTTGAGGGTAAGCCGTTAATCGGTGGCAATCCTGAAGACTTGGCAAGAATAATTACGAACTCTTTCCTAGACAGTGAAGGCAAAGCGCTAGATCCCTCGTGGGTTAAAACAATGTTAGTTCCACCGACACCTAGCAGGGAGTATAAGGTATTTATAATGTAATTCCTAAGTCAGATAAAGTCTCAAAAATTACGGACTAGAGACACTAATAATGTCGAATAATTATAATCTATAAGTAGGAAGGGGAATTGAATAATGATAGTAAATAATAAAATTGGGATTACACTTTCAGGAGGTGGGTTTAGAGGAATAGCTCACCTTGGTGTTCTCCAATGTATGGAAGAGTTAGGAATCTCATTTGATGCTATTTCAGGTGCAAGCGCAGGTGCACTTATTGGTGCCTTTATTGCGGAAGGCTACAGTCCTGCAGAGATTTTCAAATTTGCAAAAACAGAAAAGTTTTTCAATTACACAGATTTATTTCGAGGTAATGGAGGAATGTTCAGTCCAGATATATTTGAAAGGATTATTACCAAATATATCCCTCATAACAGTTTTGAGCAGCTCAAAGTCCCATTATATGTTTCTGTTACTGATTTGAGTAATGCTCGGTCGTTGGTGTTCAATCAGGGCTGCCTAAGTTTGGCAATTAAATCTTCATGTTGTTTCCCTATGGTCTTTGTCCCCGTCAATTATCATAATGATACTATATTATGCGATGGAGGTATACTAAATAATTTTCCTGTTGAACACATAAATGCAACATGCGGAAAGAGTGTTGGAGTGGATGTAAATTCTATTGAGATTGCAAGGGGACATATGGGATATGGTGAAATCATGGACCGCATTATCCGAATAATTACTTCAAAAATAGATAAAGAAGGAGCAAATTACTGCGACGTCTTTATACAGCCGGGAGAACTTCGAAAGTTTTCAACTTTCGACACAAAACATATGGATGAAATATATCAAATAGGATATGAACATGCTAAAAAATTTGAAGATGATTTGCTGTCTTTAAGACAGGATAATAACTGTTGAGTATAAAACATTAGTAGACTATTGCCTATTGGATAAATATCATATTAAGTTTCATAACTCAAAAATCGCAACAATTTAATAGATGAAAAAATACTGTTATGAAAAATTACAGCAGCTAAATGACCACCTAAATGATTTATCATGTGATAAAACAATGTTGCTTGCAGAAGACGCAATTGAAATTGCACAAAAAAAACTCAACGAGGTAAAGGAGTTTATCATTGAAAAGGGTTTTAAAGATGCTAATGAAGAAATCTGCTTTTTTAAGAAGATAAAACCGCAGTTTGTTGCTAAGTTGATTTATTACAACGGTATTTATAAGATTGAGGCTAAAATCCCTTATGGTGGAGATAAGGTAACGAAAAAGTATCTAAAAAATGAGATTACAAAATTGAAGCTATATTTTGATAATAATCTTGAGTTTTACAAATATTACAGAACAAATAGTACTTACCTAGATGATAAATATTTTTTGCGAGGGAAATATGATATCAAACTAAGCTTAGATAGTTATTATTTTGAGACAGATCATAGATTCTGTACTAGCCATGATTATAAAGTTGCAAAAATTTTAGCAAATGATCTTATCCAACTATATATTGAAGACAGAATTTTTGGGCTTTCAAACATTTCAAGTGCAAAAAGTCCACACTATTCTTTGAACTGGACAGGAAGTAAAGCTGCATTAGTTGAACTTATTTATGCCTTGCAAGCTCAGGGGGTATTGGATTATGGTCATGCTGATATCAAACAGATCTCAAGAGTGTTTTCAAGAATGTTTAATGTAGATATCGGTGATTTTTATCATACTTATTTAGAACTACGTAATAGGAAAATCAACAAAACCAAGTTTCTAGACTCTCTTAGAGATGTTTTAAGCAAAAAAATGGATGAACAGGACGATAAGTGAGAGTTTATTTATATTTACGCTAAAATGTATTTTTAGTACTTATATTTTTTGTCATTGAAGCAGTTAATTCTGGTAGCTTAGCCTCATTTTGAGTATCTTCCTGTTTATTTGATTGGGGTGTAATGGATAGTTGAATCTTACGGTCGATTGCGGCAAGTTCGGTTTTAAGCTCGCTCAGTCGACATTCTTTTGTCCATATACCATCCACTACTCCCTGAAGTATTGGAATATCTTTTTGAAAATCAGTTATATTTTCTTGCTCTTTAGCGATATAGGATGGTAGTTTTTCCAGTGCCCGCAAAAAATTCATTGAGGCAGTTTCCGGCTCTTTCGCCATTATTCCATTATTGAATGTATATTTTATATTTCCTTCGCCTTGTACAAAAAAACGGTTCACTCGAATATCGACTC
The DNA here is from genome assembly GCF_946479975.1 of uncultured Flavobacterium sp. The sequence continues at coordinate 24,642 of NZ_CAMLIX010000039.1, read as the reverse complement.
CATCTTTTTCTGACATTTCGGTTTTTACCAATAATTGAAAACCATATAAACTTCCGATTTCTTCATAATCTCCACCTGTTCGGGATTTATCTGTTAATTCATTAAGGTTAGTACCTATTTGCTTGATGGTAGCAGTAGCAGGAAGACCTGTGAGCTGAATAGCGTTTACAATCGTACCATCCTGGTTCTTTTGAATACGTTGTTGCAGATTACTCCAATCAAGACTCATACGATCATGTCGCGACTGAGCTTTGTTAAGCTCTGCTGTGAAATCTTCAAGTTTATATTTAGCACTATATTTTGACCTATTAAATGCCTGTTTCTCACTTTCCAAGCCTGCAATTTGCTTTTCTACTTTCGCCTTGTCTAAAAGGTCAGTATTTCCTGATAGAATTGCTACGTATTCAGAAAAATTCATTCCTGACTTTTCATCCATACTTCCTTCATCAATAGTTCTCTTACCGAGATTATTTGATTTTAGCTGGTCTATGAATAGTTGTTTGTTGAACAATAGATTAAACTTATAACTGTCCAGTGATTTTTCTACGGCATAGATGACCACATCCACTTTATTATCGGCAAAATGCTTGGCTATTTCATTGCCTTTACGAATTGCCCGACCATCTCTTTGGGCAAGATCACTAGGTCTCCAGGGTGTATCTAAATGATGTATAGCTACAGCTCTCTTCTGTGCGTTGACTCCTGTTCCAAGCATACTTGTAGAGCCAAATAGTACCCGAATTTTACCTTCATTCATTCCCTTAATCAGCTCCTTACGTTGATTATCTGTTTTAGCTTCCTGTATGAAACGGACTTCGTGAGCAGGAATACCATGTGTTTCTACCAGTTTTTTCTTGATTTCAGAATACACGTTCCACTCTCCGGACTTGTAGGTCCCCAAATCAGAAAAAACGAATTGTGTTCCTTTTTGTGCATTAAACTTTTGGTAATATTTGGCGATATTATCGGCACAGTGCGAAGCCTTGTTATCAGGATGATCATAATAAGCACCACTCACCATACGCATATCCAGCGACATTTTACGTGCGTAGTCTGTTGCAATGAGCATTTTTGCTTTTTCTTCCGTTTTAGATAATGGCGGTCTTCCAAGCAAGGTAGCATCCCCGGATTTTGCAAACTGCATCAGGTTTTGTATAAATTTTGCCTGGTCTGGTGTAGGTGGAATATTGTACAGTATTTCCTTTTTCTCCGGTCGGTCAATCCCTATATCCTTTGCTGTGCGATAATCTGTAATTTCAGAATAGAACTGAGCTAGCTCCGGTACTTTAATAAAATAACGAAATCGTTCCTTTGCCACAATATTATTGGCTACAGAAAATTCATAATCCGTAGTTTTTCTTGCATAAATAGCCGCCCATGCATCAAAACAGTTTATACCTTGTTTTTCTAATGCCCTTGGTCTAAGATATTTGAATAACAGATACAACTCCGTTAAAGAGTTACTGATGGTGGTTCCCGAAAGAAAGGTAGCTCCCATGTCGGCATTGGTACGATCCTGAATAGTACGTATAGCAAACAATAAGTTCAGGGCTTTCTGACTACCATCTACATTTCCCAATCCTGCTACACGACTATGTCGGGTATTAAACATCAAGTTCTTAAACTGGTGGCTTTCGTCGATAAACAGATGATCTATACCCATCATTTTAAAATCTACAATATCATCTTTTCTATTCTCAATATCGTGTTGCAGCGTTTTAAGTTTTACTTCGAGGTTTTCTTTCCTTTTGATAGCTCCTGCAAGCATACCTCTTGTTACTTCAGCACCTTGCGATTGCATAGCATCAAGATTTCGTTCTACATTATCCAGTTCAATTTCAAGAATTTCCTTTTGTACTTCGGGCGATTGCGGTATCATTCCAAACTGATCATGCGTCAATATCACGCAATCCCAATCATTGTTTTTTATATCGCCAAAGATTCGCAAGCGTTTTTGAGGTGTAAAATCATCTTTCCCTGGAAACAGGATTTTAGCATGCGGATATGCAGTACGATAGGCTTCTGCAATCTCATGAACATTGCTTTTCAAACCAATGATCATTGGCTTATGAGCCAAACCCAGTCGTTTCATTTCCTGTGCCGCTGTACACATTACTAAAGTTTTTCCTGCACCGACTTCATGGTCGCAGATGGCTCCGTTATTCAGCTTAATCATCCAAACGGTATCCTTTTGACTTCCATAAAGATCATTTATGCCCAAAGCCTTGCGATCCAGACCAGGAAAATCCTGATGGCTTCCATCATAATTGGGGCGGACAAAACAATTGAACTTATCATTATATTGATCTGTAAGTCGTGTTTTGAACTCATCGTTTTGAGCATGGAGCCATTCAGTAAAGGCTGTTCTTATTTCATCAATTTTACTGTTTGCCATTTGTATGGCTTCCATATCCCTTACTTTAACCTCTTGATCTCCAATCGTAACTTTTTTAGTAATATCGGGTGTCGTGTTTACTAAAGCGTGTTTCAGTAACGCAATTCCATCAAATGTTCTGCTTTCCGATTTTACGGCATATTTTTCCCAAATATGTTGATTGCCCTGTTTAGAGGTTACGGAAAAATCATCTGAACTATCTGAATAGTGTATTCTTACTTCTGTGTCGAAAAGATGTGAGGCAAAGCGTGCGTAGATTCCGGACGGTATCCATCGCTCACCTAAATTAAAATCAAGTTCTTCAAACTCTATTCTTCTTGGTCGGGATTCTTCCAATATAGTTAAGCTTCGTGCAGCTTCTTTATCCTCAGGATTATTTTCAACATGGCTTCTAAGTTCGTGTGCCTTTTCAACCACATTTCCTGCAATCCAACGTTCCGCTATTTCGTATTCATTAGCTAACGGATTGTAATAAATACGGTCATTCAAGGCTTCTTTAAGAGCATCGGCAGACATACTGCTGATTTCAGACATGTATTCCAGATCTACAGTTCCGTATTTGTTTAATGAAGCTGCTAATGCTTCTTCTGGATTGTCCGTTGCCAGTGTAGAGATGGAAAAACTAACAGGATGACTAAATACATCGGCTTTATGTATCACTCCACCAATTGTACGTTCCAGATACGGTACTTCTTTCCCCGCACTATCCGTTTTAATAAGCTTAATATTATCAGCACTATTCAGGTTACCATACTTTCTTACAAAAGCATCATACAAATAGTTAAGGGTTTCTCTTTCTGAGTTATGTTCGGTTTGTTTCTCTGCTTCCTTTTGATAAAGATCTATGTAGGTATCCCTTATAGCAATATAGGCTTCAGCTCTTGCTTTCTGTGAAGAAGTCAATTGCAAAGGATGGAATATACCTGTTTTGTCAACTTTGTCAACATTTTGTAAATGACCAACCCAGCCATTGTTTACCACAAGGCAGTCATTACGGTGAAATGCTTGTATTTCCTGACTATACAAAGCAGGCTCTGGAAGTGTGTTTTTTAGAACTAGCTTATCAACAGTATCTTTTTCGTTTACCTGCGAAAATAAATCTCCGATTAGCTCTCTTGGCTCATTGTTTTTAGGTTTACTTATAGATTCATTGTTAACAGGCTGTACATAGGGTTGTTGCATACCACCACTGAAAAGATTGGTTTGCTTTCCAATCGGAGTACGGTTTCTGTTAAACTTTTTCTTTTGACTTTGGGCTGTTTTCTTTGGTGGTGCAATTACTGTTATAGACTCATCATCATTGCCAAATAAGTCAAAAATACTCAGCTGTTTTAGTTCTTGTGGCGGTGAAATTCTTTGTTGTTCCTGTTGGGTAATTGCTGATTCAATTATAGGAGGTGTAAAAATTGGTGTAACGGGAATTTCTATTGCCGGCTCCTCATTTCGTTCACCTTTGTATAAAGCTAAGTTTAAATTCCTACCAAAGTCTTTAGAAAGCATTTGTGTTAGGTCTTTAGCAATTCCATTTACACCATCATTGTGTTTATAGATCAAAGCGGGCTGTCCGTAAGGGTCAGTATCTAATTTACTTTCAGTATGTACAATCCTGCTGTTATTATAAAATAATGCATTCCCTGGTGTATTGTATACAGTCTGTTGACTTTGGCAAAACAGTTCTTCTGCTTCAGATAAGCTTTGCTTAATTGTATTCTTTTGTAGGATTATCAAATCAGAGCCTACTTCTGTGCCTGCATACTCTGTAAATAAGTTATTTGGCAATCGGATAGCTGACACCAAATTGTTGTTTTCCATTAATGCTCTACGTATCGGCTCATTCTTAGGACTATTTAATACTCCTTGCGAGGTAATGAAAAACTGTAAACCTCCTTCCCGAAGCATATCATTCCCTTTCAAAAAGAAATAGTTATGAATACTTCTGGCTGCTTGTACTTTTGCATAATCTTTACTTCGGGAATAGGATAAATCAAATACAGCAGTATCTCCAAACGGAATATTACTTGCGATTACATCATAGCTGTTCTGTTCTTTTTCGGAAATTTCCTCAAAGCCACTTACACGGATATTACTTTCTGGATAGAGGTGTTTTAGTATCTTCCCGGTTAATACATCTTTTTCATAGGCAGTAACCCTAGTCTCTTCGTTATCTGCAAAAGATTGTATGAATGCACCAATACCTGCTGATGGTTCCAGAAAATTCTGTATTTTAAGTCCACTATCTTTCAGAGCAAATGAGATAGCATCTATAACCTGTGGTGGTGTGTAAAATGCTGTTAGGACAGAGCTTTTCATACTGTCCACATATTTTCTGTACTGTTTATCATCAACGGAATTCTCCATTAATAGTTGGTGTAATTCCTGTGTAATTGGAAAAAGATCATGTTCGTTTTTTCGCCAATGATTGATATCTACTTCACTGGAGATAGGGTTCAATACGAACTTTAGACCACCAAATCCGCTATATTGCATCATTAGCAGTCTTTCGCCTGCGGTAGCTTGCCGCTGTTCCTTCTCCAATTTAAAAGCAGTACGTAAGGCTTCAATATTCTGTTGGAGATGAAGACGTTTACTGAAGCCCATTTTCCTCTATCCAGATTGAAATGGTACCGGTTATTTCTGTGTAGAGCTCATCAAACTCATGACAGTATGCGAAATCATCGGTTAATTCATATTTCAAGAAAACAGATTCACAGACGGGAAACATTTTTAGGGCAAATGGTTTCAATTCTTCATCTGCCATTAAAGCATCAAACTCATTGCAAACCACTTGAAAAATGGTGTCGAAACGGGAGAAATGTAAGCCTTCAAATAATATGTAATTGGCAATTTCACTACATTGCTCTATAGCGTTGCCCGAAAGAAATGCTCCTTCATAAGCATTTGCTGCCCATGAAGATCGTTGGTCAATAAATTTCTGGTCGCTTGCTTTTTCGGGGAAGCTGCTGTTAAGGTGTTCTTGCAGTCGTAGTCTGAAATACGACAAGTCTTTTTGCAGTGTACTCATGGTAAATTTTATTTAGAATTTTTGCGTAAATCCTAAAATTAGAGCAGTAAGGCAAAGTTTTTATAGAAGTGGTAGGATTTGGCTTTGAGAGGTAGGATTTGGCGTAATATGCAACGAGAATTTCAATCATCTGAGAGGTTCCAGATTTTAAGAGACAAATAGTCTATTAAAAAAATTATAATGAATTTGCACAATCAAATACCGTACGGTATATTTGCAATATGGTAAGATCAGAAAAAACACGACAATACATTATTGAAAAAACAGCTTCAATTTTCAACAAAAAGGGATATACAGGGACGTATTTATCCGATTTGACTGATGCAACAGGCTTGACAAAAGGTAGTATTTATGGAAACTTCAAAGACAAAAATGAGGTTGCTGTAGAAGCTTTTAGATACAATTACAAATTCCAATCTGAAAAAATACTCGGCAAAATAAATCAAATAGAGCATTCAGCCGAAAAAATGATTGCATTCTTAGGTCATTACAAAACGGAATTTAAGCCAATATTCCAAAACGGAGGTTGTGCCATCTTGAATACATCCGTTGACGCAGATGATGGAAATGATTTGCTAAAAATGGAGGTCACTAAATCAATCCAAAGTTGGCACAAGACCATTGTCTCCATACTGGAAGATGGTGCCAATAAAAATGAAATAAAAAATTTGGATGCGAGTGTTTTTGCATATCGGTTAATTGCTCTGATTGAAGGAAGTATTTTGCTAGCAAAAACACTTGAAAAACCAGAAATATTGATGGAAAGCATCGATTTTTTACAGTCTGAAATTAATAGTCTGAAAATTTAAATAAAAAAATTTGAACAAGCATATACCGGTAGGTATATGCGTAAATATTAAAAAAATGGAAAGAGTAGTTATCACAGGATTAGGAGCAATTACTCCTATTGGAAAAAACACAATGGAATATTGGAACAACTTGCTTAACGGAGACTCTGGTGCCGACAAAATAACGCGTTTTGACACAACAAATTTCAAGACAAAATTTGCATGTGAAATCAAGAATTATGAGGCTTTAGATTACTTCGATCGGAAAGAAGCAAGAAAAATGGACAGATTTACGCAGTACGGACTTATTTGCGTAGATGAAGCTGTAAAAGATGCAGAATTAGATTTTTCGAAATTGAATGTAAACCGGATAGGTGTCATTTTTTCCAGTGGAATTGGTGGCTTTGAAACGTTCGAGCATGAAGTCATCGATTATGCAAAAGGTAATTTTCAACCAAAGTTTAATCCATTTTTTATTACCAAGATCATTTCTAATGGCTTGTCTGGTATAATTTCTATCAATTACGGATTAAGGGGAGTTAATTATTGCCCTGTTACCGCTTGTGCTTCTTCTACACAAAGCATTATTCAGGCATTTAATTACATCCGTTTAGGCAAAGCGGATATCGTTATTACGGGCGGTTCTGAAGCTCCCATAACAGCATCTTCCATTGGCGGGTTCAACGCGATGAAGGCCATGTCGACCAATAATGAAAATTTCGGTACTGCTTCAAGGCCTTTTGATACAAGCCGTGATGGATTTGTGGTCGGTGAAGGAGCCGGGGCTTTGATTGTCGAAAGCTTAGGCTCGGCAATAAAAAGAGGAGCTAAAATTTACGCGGAAATTGTAGGTGGTGGAGAAAGTTCAGATGCCTATCACATTACGGGAACGCATCCCGAAGGAACTGGGGCATTTTTGGCCATGAGGGAAGGTATAAAAGAAGCCAACTTAAATCCAAATAATATTGATTATGTTAATGCACATGCGACATCGACTGGACTTGGTGATTTATCAGAAATTAAAGCGATTGAGAAATTATTTTCATCAAACCTTGATAAAATTCAGGTAAGTGCTTCAAAATCTATGACTGGGCATTTATTGGGAGGTACAGGTGCTATTGAAGCCATTTCAACTTGTTTAAGCGTAAAAACCGATTTAATTCCACCAACTATAAATACGATCGAAATTGATGAAAATATACCAAAAGAATTAAATCTGTCCTTAGGTAGTAAGGCGTTTTCAAAAACGGTGAATTATGCCTTGAGCAACAGCTTTGGGTTTGGGGGACATTGTGGAGCTTTAATCTTAAAAAAATACATTTACTAAATTACAAAGTAGGGAAATCTCTATGAAAATGCTTTAAGCATATTTTTTTATTTTTGCATCACAATTTAATCCATTATCATAATGAAAGAACTAATCGAAAAAATCAATGCTTCATTTGAAGCGTTAAAAGTAGATGCTGAATTACAGGCAGACAAAGGAAACAAAGCAGCAGGAACAAGAGCTCGTAAAACCTCTTTAGAACTTGAAAAACTGCTAAAAGAATTTAGAAAAGCATCTTTAGATGCTTCTAAGGCATAATAAGAGACTGTAACGTAAACTGTGTCAGAGGAATAATTCAATAAGATTATTTATATTCAATTATTCAAACGACACGGTCATGAAAGAAAAAGACCCATTCGACTTTGAACGCTTCAAGGCAGAAGCTATGCAAGGTCTTTACGAAGGTAAAAGTTTATCTCCCAATGATGGCGTCCTAGCGCCGTTAATGAAGCATCTGTTGGAATCGATGATGGATGGAGAACTGGAAAACCACTTGAACGAAGAGAAAGCTTCGGGCAATAGCAATCGTCGAAATGGCAAGACAAAAAAGACAGTCCGAGGTCTCAATACCGGAACTTTTGAGCTGGAGACAGGTCGGGATAGATCGGGAACGTTCGAGCCTAAAGTAGTACCTAAGAGACAATTAATCATCACTGAACAGCTTGAGGGACATGTGTTGAGCATGTATGCCAAAGGAATGAGCACACGGGCGATAAGCGAGTTTATACGCGAAATGTATGCAATGGAGATCTCTGCCACAGAAATATCGCGTATTACAGAAAGCGTGCTTCCAGCGGTAAATGAGTGGCGTAGCAGGCCTCTTGAAGCTGTTTATCCCTTTGTATTCCTAGACTGTATGCACATCAAGGTTCGCCAGAATGGAACTGTTGAATCGAGGGCTATCTATAATATCCTGGGAGTTGGTATGGATGGTAGAAAAGATCTGATTGGTCTTTATAGCTCAGAAAATGAGGGAGCTAAGTTCTGGCTTTCAGTTCTTACAGATTTAAAGCAACGTGGCGTTGAAGACATCCTTATTGCTTGTATTGATGGTCTAAAAGGGTTCCCTGAGGCCATAGAAGCTATTTTTCCAAAAACAAAGATCCAGTTGTGTATTGTTCACCAGATCAGAACAAGTATGCGTTACGTAACCGAAAAAGACAAGAAGCTTGTCATGGAGGATCTAAAACCGGTCTATAAGGCTGTGAACGAAGAAATGGGATATGAAAACCTACTGTCTTTTGAAGAAAAATGGGGCAAGAAATACCCACTTGCTGCCAAATCCTGGATGGATAACTGGACCAATCTTTCTACTTTCTTTGAATACGAGGATCAGGTTCGCAAGATTATATACACCACAAATCCAATCGAGGGAATGCACCGTCAGATACGAAAAATTATTAAATCTAAAGGAGCTTTCAGCTCTGAACAGGCGCTCATGAAATTGATGTATTTAATTATTAAAGATATTGCAAAAAAATGGACGATGCCAATGCATAACTGGGGCTTGACCATATCCCAACTTTATATTAGATTTGGGGATAGACTCAAATTAGAAAGAGGTTTTTAAGATTTAAATCCAATGACACAGTTTGAGTTACACTCCCCATAATAATGACAAAACCCTCCATATTCGGAGGGTTTGTTATTTGTTAAGTACCTGAAGAATTTTGCTCACTTCTATATTCATTCGTGAAAATGCGAACCATTTTTTGCCCAGGTCTTTAAGCGAAGCCCCAATGTGGTAAAGTTCCGTACTGTCAATAATTAATAAGCGGTCGTGGCTATCGGCAAAAACTTCAACTTCAATACGGGGATATTGACTGTTGTACCTTTGTAAATCCAACCGAAGCTGATTGCTGATGCTTTTGGTATAGATTGTTGCGGTTACAGATTGTTCTCGTTTACCTAGTAGCGTAAGTACAGTATCATCCACATAATTGTCAAGCAAGATAATGGACTCTTTAGCACTTCGAATAATATCTGATACAAAGGCGTAGGCATCGAAAACCTGTCCACTATAGAAAATCCCTTTTTCAATGTGTAGCTTGTCACTTTCCAGAGCTTTGAATATCTCTTCAAATTTTTGATCGGTTTCCAACTGTTTCAGTTCCATTTTATCCAAACGATGAAACAAAGAAGCATTACTGATGAGTATTCTACGCATTTCTACAAAGGCTTCCATAATCTCAACACTGACCTTAATCGCTGTAGACGAACGAAGAATGGCGGAAGCCATTGCCACACCTTGCTCGGTAAAAGCATAGGGTAAATAACGTCTTCCACCATAGTTTAAACTTGAGGTTCCAATCTGGAACCTCAAGTTTTCAGCTTCCTCTTCGGTTAACTGAAAACAAAACGATTGTGGAAATCTTTCGATGTTCCTTTTCACGGCTTTATTTAGGTTCTTAGTTTCTACCTGATATAAGGAAGCCAGATCGCTATCCAGCATTACGTGTTTATCTCGAATGGTGAAAATCAGTTTTTCTATTTCTTTTTTGGACAGGATTATATTACTCATTTCTTTTTTTGTTTATTGGGTGGAAATTCGAAAGAGCTTTTTCCGGTTGTATCCAACACAATGTATGCATCGAATTTTTTGCCTGATTTACTTTGCATTCCTTTTATGAGTTTTGTTCTTCGTGTTTTTAAAAGACTTTCAATATCATTGGTACTCAATAATACTCCGCAAACATTACGAAACTGTATCCAATTACAAACTTCATCGGGACATTTTATCACCTTATTCCAAATGAGGAGTTGCTGTTGTTTACATTTTGGACATTCCAGTTCAGGTTGTTTCTGTTTTACAATAGTAGATTCTAATAGTTCCTTTGTAATAAAATCTGCATATAACTCCATTTCTTTAAGAAATATGGTGGCATCTTCTTGATCATTTTCAATTTGCTGTAATGTTAACTCCCATTCTGCGGTCATAGCAACATCAGCAATCTTTTTGTCTTTAACTAAATCATAAACCTGCAAACCTTTTTCTGTTGGGATGAGTGATTTCTTTTCGCGACGAATATAGTCACGCTTAAAAAGAGTTTCTATTATAGCTGCTCTTGTAGCTGGGGTGCCAATACCAATCCCCTGTAAAATTTTACGTTCCTCTTCACTCTCAATTTCCCTCCCAGCACTTTCCATTGCTGATAACAATCCGGCTTCGGTGTACAATACAGGAGGTTTAGTTTTCTTTTCTATTACCTGCATACTTTTGATATTAACTTCTTCACCAACTTTCAGTTCGGGGATATCTTGTATAGGCTCACTGTCATCCTCACTAAAATTTCCACGAATAGCACGCCAACCCGGTTCAAGAATTTTACAACCTTTCAAAATAAAATCATAATGTATTACTTGTAAGGTAATATCTGTTATTTCTTTGGAGCATGGATGTGAGATGGCTTCCAATAATCTGAAAGCTATCATATCATAAATTGCATTTTCTTTGGCAGGTAATTCAGCGGGTATTTTTTCAGTAATGAGTAAACCATGATGATCCGTTACTTTGACATCGTTCACCATACGTTTATTGAAACGTCCCCATTTCACTTTTTTGCTGGCTTCCTTACACGATTCTCTGTTTTCTAGTAGTCTTACTAGACCAGGGATTTCAGCCCATAGATCTTCAGGAATATATTTACTACCTGTACGCGGATAGGTAATCAGTTTCTTTTCGTAAAGGCTTTGAGCAATGTTAAGCGTTTCATCCGCAGAGAGTCCAAGTTTTTTATTAGCTTCTTTTTGTAATCCTGTCAGATCGAACAATAGAGGCGGTTGCTCTGCTATCTTTTTACTCTCTGCTTCAATCACTCTAGCTATTCCAATACGCTGTAACGATTTCAGTATGTCTTCAGCTAGCTTTTTATCGTCCCATTTAGTTTTTGAAAGACTTTTGAAATCTATTGATTCCTTATGATGTTCCAGATTTATCTGCCAATAAGTTTTTATTGAGAAGTTTCTATTTTCCAGATACCTTTTACAGATGAGGGCTAATGTGGGTGTTTGCACTCGTCCAAGCGAATATACACCATGCCCAGCGGCAATACTCAATGCTTGTGAAGCATTGATGCCCACTAACCAGTCGGCACGACTTCTGCCTTGTCCGGCATGGTAAAGTCCATCAAAGTCACTACCAGGTTTTAGGTTTTCTAAACCGTGTTTAATGGCTTTTTCGGTCAAAGAACTTATCCAAAGACGCTCAAAAGGTTTATTGCATTTAAAGTAATCGTATATATAACGAAATATCAATTCCCCTTCACGTCCGGCATCAGTAGCTACAATGATACTTTCGCTTTTACTGATAACCTGCTCAATAATTTTTAACTGTTTTAAAGCTCCGTTATCAGGTACGTACGATTTGCCTTTTTTGATTTTCCTTACTGTCAATAAAAAGGGATTAGGAAGCATTGGTAAGGATTCTCTTTGAAAACCTGAGATACCATAATCTTCAGGCATTCCCAAAGCAACCAAATGCCCAAATGCCCAGGTAACGTAAAACCCATTACCTGTCAAGAATCCTTCTTTCTTTTCTGTTGCACCCAATATTGTGGCAATCTCTCTTGCAACACTTGGCTTTTCTGCTATTACTACTTTCATATTTTGCTATTTTGGAGATTTACATTTTTTTGCCTTTGGATTTAGCGGGAGCTTTTGGCTTTTCCTGTTGCTCTTGTTGCGTCTTACTGTCAGGGTTTTTCTGCCCTGTCTTTAAAGGCTCTTTTAAATTTTTTGTAGCCTCATTAGTTTTTCCCTGAGAATTAACAGCTGTCTGAGTTTTATGTGCTTCAACAGGTTGGATTTTTTCTTTCAACCTATCAGGGTTGTTAAACGAAAAGCCTGTTTTGCCTGTTTCCTTGTCAAAAGTTATATAACCCTGATATTTCTGGCCTTTTTTATCCAGTAATCCATCTACATATACAGTTTGACCTTCTTTGAATTTCTCGTACTGTTTGTCATCCAGTTCTTTTCCTCGGAAATTTCGCGGAGCTTCCTGAGAAGTACCTTGTAATTGTGTTTGCTGCTGATTTTGTGTCTGCTTATTGTTGGTGGTTCTATCAAATAAAAACTCTACATAACGTTTGTCGGCATTGAATTGAACTGTAGCATCGAATGAAGTACCTTTTTTTGAGATCATTCCCTCAATCAATAGTGGCTTACCCTCCATAAGAGTTTGTTTCTGCTGCTCATTCAATTGTACGCCTTTTAGTTCATCAGGTACTTTAATCTTATCTGTCCGCAGAGCAATAAGCTCATTGGTTAGTCTATCTACACTTATAATGGAAGGTATTGTTTCACCTGTTTTAGGGTTTTTAAGATCAACAGTTCGCCCCATATTGCCTGTTTTAATCAGATTCTCTTTATCCTCTTTGCTGAATTCATGCCCAAAGAAAGGGAAGTTTAATTGAGGTTCTTTTCTTACGCTATGGATAAGCATAACAGCTTTGCCATCTTCGCCGGGCTGTAAAGACAACCTGCCTTCAGGACGGGAAACAGCAGTTCCGAGGTTTAGCGTAACTGTTACCAATTCATTGGTTTTATATCCTTTTAAAAGAGGATCAAGCAAGTTTCTCTTTTCCAGATATTCTTTGCTCAATCCAAGATTGTTCATCATTTCCCAATCAATCTGTTCCGGCTTGAAACGGTATTCGCCTGTTTCCGGAGTTTTTTGTGTTGTTTCCATATTTTTATGATTTTCTTGTTTTAACTCTGGTTCTTTTACCTCATGCTTTGCCATTACTGATTCCCCTTCTTTAGTAGGTGTATCAATCTGTTGCTGCATTTTTTTTGCCGTATCAATTGCTTCATCAGCTGGTACTTTAAAAAATTTAAAATGGGTAGGATTCTTCAGTTGACGGAAAAAATTGGAAAAGAAGTTAGAAAACATATCTCCGTGTTTATCCACACGCATAAACTGATTTTGGTTTTTCTCATTTGGCTCTACAGTTTTGAGATTGCCGTCTTTATCAATTCCTTTGACAACCTGAATCCTGTTTTTTTCTTTGTCCAATACCAAAAGTGTTTCCGATAATTGATCCGGTAATTGCGGACTATCTATTGTTTCTTCACTCATAATTTTATTGTTTTAAAACTGTTATCTTTTCGAAAATAACCTATACACAAAAAGGTATGACCAAAGCGTCCTTTAGGGGCATTATTTGTCACTTGCTGTCTTTAGTACGGTGCAATGGAGTATTGAAGCTTTCTCTTACAAACTGATGTACGTCAGTTAATTTGTAATATAATTTACCGCTGATTGTATAGTATGGTAACTTGCCAGAAGAACGATAACGTTGTAAAGAACGACTACTGATTTTAAGCATCTGAAGTAAATCCTGATTATCTAATAATACTTCACCATCTATGGTGTTTTTCTTTTTTTCAATATCTGTTAAGCTATCTTTTAGCATATCGAAACGATCCATAATGCGTTCCATCCACGATATAAATTCTATTCTATCTATATTCATAATGTAGTCCTTTAAGAATTCTTTAGTTTTCTACCTTTCTCAATGTAACTCTTGCCTTTAGCCATAAGCTCCTGTACATATTCATCGCTGGTCTGTACGGCATTGGCATTAAGCATATCTTTTATAGCTCCAATGGTATAGAAATACTGTCCATACATTTTGGAATAAGCTATTTCTCCTTTTGTACGTATTCGCCAAAGTGTTTTTTCACTAATATGGAGATACTGACATACTTCATGGTTGTTCAGCCAGAGGCTATCATAGCTGGTATCTTCTGATTTCAGGATAAAATCATTAATTGCCTTTAACCGCTCATTGAGCTGTTTCCACGCTTCTTCTTCGATTGTTATAATTTTCATTGTACACGTATTTATTAATTACGATACAAAGTTGGATTGTCTGGCTGGTATTGTCTGCCAAGCTCTGCCAATTGGTTTGGAGTTTTTTTTAAATTTTCTTGAATCATATAAACACCTAGTTGTTAGGCATTAAGAATACATGAAAGCATCAGCAATAACGGTTTGTGAACATTTGCCAATTGGCAAATATGGGTAAAGAAAAAAGCAGTACGTTTAGGGTACTGCTTTTAAGATTGGTGTATCGAAGTAACTATAGATCTTTATCCATATATTCTTCAAGAGATATTTTAAGCTGATCTAAAAATGTAGTTCGCGAACCACTCCTAGTTTTCATTCTATGAAATGCATGATGTACATCGTTAAGAGGAATTTTAAAAAGTATCTGACAGATCAAGCCGAGCTTTCTAATCCCAATTTTGCCATGACAAATTGTTCCTGACGCATGTATTGCATAAATTAGTTCAATAAGTGCATTTTTTGAGTTTGTCCATGTTAATTCTTTTATAGAATCTATATGATCCAGTTTTATACCTGTATTATCATCAGGGGCTATCTTATTTATTAAATAAGAATATAGCAAATCATTTGAAATGATTTTGGCAATTTTGTAGTCATAGTAAGTTGAGAATTGTAAATCGATTTCAAAAGCAATACTATTTAATCCATCATAACAATTAACATTACCTAACCTGAAGTATAAATCATCTCTGTCAACCCTGCCTGAACGATAGTATCTATAAAAATCAGAATTACAGATGTGCTCACTGTAATCTATCTTCAATTTTTCAAGATGCTTAGAAAAGTACTTATGATAGATCTCACCTTCATTGACTGGACAAACGGTTTCTATTCTAAACAGCTTATTGTAGTAGATTAATTTTCCTAAAATATATGGTTTGATGTTTCGGAAGAAATCAATTTCTTCTTCGTTGTTTTTAAATCCGTTTGAGATTACATAATCTTTCACAGAGAGAAGTAAATCTTGCAAAAAAATCGTCATTTGGTAGGCTTCTTCTACAATCAGAGATAACTCTGAGGATAATCTACTCTCTTTACTGTTTATTTCAGCAATAATATTTGGCAGGGATATTCTCATAAGTGACATATTTAGAAATTAGATAGTCTCTTCCATATTTTACAAAATTTGTTATTATAAACGAGAAAATTTCCCAAGTACTAACCAACTTGGGAAATTTTTATCCATTTCTAGTAGCAATATTTTTATGTTTTAATCAGAAAAACACCATGAGGACATGTCTTATTAAAGGACATAACTGTTAATGAAAAAGTATTTAAAATAATTAATGATTCGATGTCAAAACAAACCAAACGTTCGGTATCTTTGCAAATGTTGCTTGTTATAAACTATAAAGATATAATTTGGAAAATAGCTCATATACCCGAAAAAAGGAACCGGAATTAAGTAAGCAGTTGATTATCGACGCGGCTATTCACATTGGATCAGAATCAGACTGGCACCACGTAACTTTTCAATCTATTGCTGATTGGACAGGTTTGAGTAAAGGAGGGATTATCCATCATTTTAGGAATAAGGAAGAATTACTGGATGAGCTAGTAAATCAAAGCCTGATTAACCTTACGGATAAAGTAAAAAAATACAGAGATCAAAATGTCGATAAGGATGGTGCTTTTGCTTATCTGAAATTTATCTTAGAAAAGAAAAATGATGAAAAATACGCTAAAACAATGCGAATCATTCTCCAAGCAATCATGATTAACTCCAAGTATCGCCTACAATGGGAAGATTGGTACAATCTTCACATTTTGCCAACCGATGGAGAGGAGTTGAGCATACATAGTACTATTGTTTTTCTGGTGGCAGATGCTATCTGGTACTCAGAAAATATGGGTAGTATACACCTTACTGAAAAAGATAAACCCAAGGTTTTAAATTTTTTACAGCAATTAAAGTAACCGATTCTTTATTAGGTATTAACACCAATTAATGGATAATATATTGAATCACAAAACAAATAAAATGATTCTCAAGTGCTTACTTAAAACTGTTGATATTTAAAATTAAACTTGTTTGGATATAAAATATATAAAATGGAAGAAACCGTAATTCATCAAGACAAAATATTTTCCGGTATAAATTACTCTGAAAAGAAACTGAGAAACAGAGAATTCATAAAGTGTGAATTTGTCAGTTGTGATTTTAACAAGAGTGATCTAAAGGACAATAATTTTGAAGATTGCACTTTTAAACAATGTAACTTTTCAATGGTGGACGTTGACGGAACCGGATTCAGGAATGCTGTATTTATTGGGTGCAAAATGCTGGGGGTAGACTTTGCAAGATGTAGCAAGTTTGCGTTTTCGTTTTCGTTTACGGAATGTCATTTAGACTACAGTAATTTTTTTGGAACAAAGCTTCGAAAAACTACTTTCAAGAACTGTACATTAAAAGACGTTGAATTTGGTGAGGCTGATCTGACGGCCTCTGAATTTTTAGGATGTGACCTTTCCTCTGCTATATTCTCTAATTCTATTCTAGAAAAAACAGATTTCAGGACAGCAGTAAATTTTGCTATAGACCCAGACGTTAACAAGATGAAAAAAGCGAAGTTTTCGGCACTTAACCTTGTAGGTCTTTTATACAGACATAATTTGGATATAGATTATGACAGCTAATAAATTATTTGACCAATCATAACCCGTTGAATTATCTGATAATTATCACTGAAGCATGCTGTACCAAGTAATTGCTTTTCCAGTGATTCATTGCTTTATTTTTTGTACTTTTGTAATTGAGTTACAAGGAATTTGAATATAAATGAATGCAGTAAGCACCATTACTAAATCATTACCAATAATAATTTCACACTGCCTAATTCGCTCTTAATTAACCGCTTTGGTCCTAATTGATTTTTTTTATAAAAAAAAGCAAAAACAAGTTGAAAACCCCTCAATTGGATTATTTTTGTGCAGTGAAAATTTCTTTATCGAAATAATTAAACATTCGAAAAGTCATCAAACCAAAAAGAAAATAACATCAAAAATAAATGAGTAATTTCAAAAAAATAATTCCTTTTATATATCCATATAAAAAATACGCATTCTTAAACATCTTTTTTAATGTTTTATATGCACTTTTCAGCACACTTTCGTTTGTTGCTTTAATCCCAATGCTTCAGGTTTTATTTGATCAAACTAAAGCAAGAAAAATAAAACCCGTATACCAAGGAATTTTAAAATTACAGCAATACGGCGAAGATTACCTTAGTTATTACATTACTACAACCAAAGGCGATCACGATCCTGGATATATTTTAGCTATAATGGTTAGCATCATTATTTCAATATTTTTATTAAAAAACCTAGCTGATTATTTAGCGATGTTTTTTATTAATTTCCTGAGAAACGGCGTACTGAAAGACATGCGTAATGCGATGTACAAAAAGACACTGGAACTTCCTTTAGCTTTTTATTCTGAAAAAAGAAAAGGAGATGTAATTTCTAGAATTTCTGCCGATGTAAATGAGGTTCAAACTTCTTTTTTGGCCATATTAGAACTTATCGTAAAAGAACCTTTAACTATAATTTTTACTATAACAACGATGTTAGTGATCAGCACGAAACTAACTTTGTTTGTATTTATATTTATTCCAATTTCAGGTTATATCATTTCATTAATTGGAAAACAACTTAAAAAACAATCTACAAAAGCACAGGAAGAACAAGGTTTATTTTTATCTACCATAGAGGAAACCATCGGCGGATTAAAAGTTGTAAAAGGTTACAATTCTGAGAATTACTTCAATACTGTTTTTCAAAATTCTACTGATCGTTTTTTCAAATTATCAAACAGCATAGGAAATCGTCAGAACTTAGCCTCGCCGGCAAGTGAGTTTATGGGAATTACTGTAATTGCAATTTTATTATGGTATGGAGGTCAGATGGTTTTGATTGACAAAACGTTAAGCGGACCTTCATTTATTGCTTATATGGGATTGGCTTATAACATTCTTACGCCTGCAAAAGCGATCTCTAAAGCTTCATACGGAGTAAAACGAGGAAATGCTGCAGCAGAACGTGTTTTAGAAGTTTTAGAACAGGAAAATCCAATTACGAGTAAAGAAAATGCAATTGAGAAAACTTCTTTTGACAGCAAAATAGACATTCAAAACATCAACTTTAAATATGAAGAAGAAACTGTTTTAAAAGATTTTTCTCTTCAAATTAAAAAAGGACAAACTGTTGCTTTGGTAGGGCAATCTGGAAGTGGAAAAAGTACAATTGCCAATTTACTAACTCGTTTTTATGATGTTAATGACGGATCAATTTCTATTGACGGAATCAACATTAAAGACATGAATCTGCAATCGCTTCGCGGTTTAATGGGATTAGTTACTCAGGACAGTATTTTATTTAATGACACTATTAAAGCCAACATCGCCTTAGGAAAATTAGACGCTACAGATGATGAAATTATAGAAGCCTTGAAAATCGCTAATGCCTATGAATTTGTTAAAGAATTACCTTCTGGAATTTACACTAATATTGGAGACAGCGGAAACAAACTTTCGGGCGGGCAAAAACAACGTTTATCAATTGCTCGTGCGGTATTGAAAAATCCACCGATTATGATTTTGGATGAAGCAACATCAGCATTGGATACGGAAAGCGAAAAATTTGTTCAAGTTGCTTTAGAAAACATGATGCAAAACAGAACTTCGATTGTAATTGCGCATCGTCTTTCAACAATTCAAAAAGCAAATCTAATTGTGGTAATGCAAAAAGGAAAAATCGTTGAACAGGGAACGCATGATGAATTAATTGCACTCAACGGCACTTACAACAAACTGGTAACGATGCAGTCTTTCGAATCGTAAGAAACACATCAAATCAAATAATCTACACAGATTAAAGAAATATTAAAACTCAGTTTAATTTCTTTAATCTGTGTTTATTTTTATAACTTTAGGTTGGTTAAAGAATAAATCATAATCATTGTAAAATGTATCTTAACAACCCTAACATTACACTTCCTGAAGATCCTGACACTATAGTTTGGAAATACTTAGACTTATCTAAATTTCTGGATTTACTGCTTTCAAAAAAACTTTTTATGTCTCGTTCCGACAAATTTGAGGATCAATATGAGGGAACTTTTAGCGAGCCCACCTACGAAGAGATTAAAAAGCTTGCCACTAATAATCCAGACTTTTTAAGTTATTACAAAACACAGCGCGAACAAGTTGCTATAAGCAGCTGGCATATCAACGAATATGAATCGTTTGCAATGTGGCAGATTTTCACTCAAAATAGTGAAGGTTTGGCCATTCAATCTACCATTGGAAGATTGCAGAAAGCATTAAAACCTGAAAATAATTTTGATCAGTATATTGGCGAAGTCAACTATATCGACTACAAAAAAGAATATATTCCGTTTGATGATTTATTTTTTCCATTTTTATTTAAACGAAAAAGTTTTCAGTACGAACGTGAAGTCCGCATTATTACAGACACTTCCAAAAGTAATCTCAAACTGAATGACGGCTTAAAAATCAACGTAGATATCAACCAATTAATTGAGAAGATTTACATTCATCCAAAATCCGAAAACTGGTACAAAAGACTTGTTATAGAATTGGTTGAACGCTTGGATTTTGGTTTCGAAATTGAAAAATCAGATCTAGAAAGTGATATTCTTATTTAAGGCGCTAAGGTACTGAGGTGCTAAGTTTCTAAGTTTTTTTTTTGCAATAAGCGATTCGATTAAAAAGTCTCCTAATTATTTTTCTTTGAGCTTTTCTAAATACCTATTTCTAAGACTTAAATTTTCATCTTCAATTATTACTTTTCCTTCTTTTTTATAATAATAAACAGAATCAGACTTAAACTTTTTAACTACAGAATCTCCAATTTGAATTTTATCGTAAAGCAAACTCCCAACTTGCCATCTAATTCCCGAGTTCAAAAATAAATAATGCGGAAAACGATATCCCTCTCCTCCTTCAATTTTTTTTTCATAAACAACCCCAGAGAAGCTAAATTCATTAGCTTCTCTGTAACGACGTTCAATGTATTCTCTTGAATTTTCCTTAAAACACATTCCTAAAACAGCAAGAATTAGCATAGGCATAAAAACATAAGCTAAAGGAGCAATTATTCTTTTCTCCTGTACTTTTAACTCCTCCTCAGAATACATTAAAAATACTAAATAGGCTTATAAGCCTTAACTTCCCATTTTTTAGAAGCCAAGTCTATATAATTATAATGCAGGACATCACTTTTATCAAATTGACCGTTTTGGTTAGTATCTTCAATAGTTCTAAAATATAATCGGTTTTTAGATTCGATTAAATTCCAGTCTACCAATTCCTCTAGATCTGCAGAAACTTTTGTGAAGTTTTCTCCGCTGATATCACTTAAATATAAAGTTTTAATATCGCTGGTATCGATTTTCCCGTCTTTGTTGGTGTCAGAATCTGTCAGTGTGTACACCATCACATTATTATGAGTTCTGTCTGCAACGGTTTTCAAATAAGTTGCTGTTAAAATCAAAATTGGTTTATCTGATAAAGCACGAATAGAATCAGAATCTACTGCCTGAAACTTTAAATTCTGCAAATATCCGGTAATTTCATATTCTCCTAAATTCGAAATAGTGAAACTCACATCATTTACAGTCGAAGAACCGTAACGAGCCTTAGAACCTCTTTCGAAAACTCTCAGATCCCCAACAGGATGAATCAGGTAATTTGTTCCTTCCATCTGAATTGGCAAATCGGCGATTTCTATTTGAGTTGTATCGGTTTTAGCAACACTTACTTTATTTGAAGCTCCGTAACTTACTTTTGGCTTTTGTACTTCTTCTCGGCAACTAATTACAGTTCCGACAAGGATAATGGCGATATATTTAAAATACTTTTTCATCTACAAGATTATATACGATTATCAAATATACTATTTTTGATTGTAATTTTTGTTTTTATTGAATTTTACTAATGCAAAGATATTGATTAGAACAATTCCGAGATAACCTAGAATTATCAGCCATTGCTGTTTTAAAAAAGATTTTTGAAAAATATGAAGTTCGTTGTTTTGATTCTCTTCCTCCATTAAACGCGAATTCCTAATTGAAGCCTCAGTAGTCCCACAAACAAATATTCGTCTTTTATCTGGTTTGGGTTTAGCATGAGCAAATGCGTACATCGTATTAGAAAACAGCATATATGTCGGCATCTTTTCTTCATTCATAATATTTACAACGCCAATAAAAGTATCATAGTCTGCATTAGGACCAAAATAAATTTTGGCACCATTTACAGTGTCAAATTTTCCAGCCAAATTGCGTGCATAAAAACGTAATTCTTTTAGCTTTTGCTCTTCATTAAGTCTAGCATCATTGAAATTAAATGCTTTGTATTTTCTTAAATCATTCCAAGAACGTAAAAAATCTTTTTTCTTTTTTTACGTTTTTCTATCATAACCTCGCATTAATCTTAATATTAAAAACTCTCGAAGTCATATAATTTGGAATCGCATATTGATTTTTAGAATATACATCACGAACCCAAGTATTTGTAATTGCATTTTGATTATTAAAGAGATTGAAAATTTCTAAACCAACAGCCAATTCTTTAAAGTTTTTCAGCCATCCTGTTTTTGTGTTTTGTGTGCTGCTGTCTACAAAAACTTTAGCAAAACCAATATCGGCTCTTCTATAATCATTTAATCTATTTTGATATAGATAAGGATCTGAATACGCCGGCGCTCCGCCTGGAAGTCCAGTATTATAAACTAAATTCAAATACACTTTTACACTCGGAATATTGGGCATATAATCTTGAAACAACATGGCAAATTTCAATCGCTGATCTGTCGGACGAGCAATATAACCTTTGTTTTCGTAGTTTTCTTCGGTTTTCATATAACCAAAACTTACCCAAGATTCGGTTCCGGGAACAAATTCGCCGTTTAATCTAAAATCTAAACCTTGTGCGTAGGCTTTTGCATTATTATTGGCAACATAACGAATACGAACATTATCAATCGAATATACATTTACATCTGAAAGTGATTTATAATAAAGTTCTGTTACCCATTTAAAAGGTCGATTCCACATTTTAAAATTATAATCGTTACTCAAAACCACATGAACTGCTTCCTGCGCCTTTACATTTGGATTTACTACTCCGTCCAAATCACGAAGTTCTCTGTAAAATGGAGGCTGATGATACAGTCCACCGGAAATCCTGAAAACCATATCGCGATCCCAATCTGGTTTTATAGCAAACTGCGCTCGCGGACTTACAACAAACTGATTTTGTCCTTCTTCTAAAGCTCCAGAAACCTTCCAGCTCTGAAAACGAGCTCCCAAATGGTACCAAATTCTGCTAGAACCAAGTTCCGATTGTTTGTTCCATTGTGCATAACCCGAAAATCTATTTATGGTATTAAAATTCGTAGCTCGAATATCCTGATAAGGCAAAAGTGGTCCCGTGTACGAGGTGTAAGGCTGGTTATTTTCTGGTAGAATAAGCAATGGCGGATTTATAGAAAATCCCGCAGAATCAATTACTTCCCATTCTACTACTCGATCTCGAATTGATTCTCTTGTATATTTTAAACCAAATTCCAACTGACTTTCTTTCCAGTCTTTAGTTCCTTTTAATTCAATATTGGCAATCAATGCATCCAGGTCATTACGTGCATGATTTAATTGCGAACCTATACCGCGTGTAAAATCGACTGAAGAGGCATCTGTTGGATTTTCTGCATCAACATTTCCTAGACGATATTGCGCTAAAATATCAAAATGCTCCTTTTCTATGGTATGAAATAAAGATCCAATAAATTTCAAAGTCAATGAAGGAGACGCTTTGTAAGTAGTTTTAAAAGCTCCAAAATACGTATCGTATTGA
The DNA here is from genome assembly GCF_946479975.1 of uncultured Flavobacterium sp. The sequence goes on along the minus strand of NZ_CAMLIX010000039.1, from coordinate 1,384 downwards.
TCTTTTTCCTGACCTTCATAATAAACCGCCAGAGCCATTGGCTGATCGATTGTTCCAAATTTAGTTTGGCGTGTTAAAGGCTGATACAAATATTTGTTCTGAGAAATATTTCCTAAAAAACTCATCTGCCATTTTTCAGAAATATCATAAGTAACATTGGTCTGAATATCTGCAAAAGTGGGTGTGTAATTTGTCTGCGTGTCTTGACTATTGACCAATAAACTATTATTTCGATAGCGAACTCCAGTAACGGCAGACCATTTTTTATTTTTAGAAACTAAATCTACAGAAGCGCTTCCGCCCAGAAAACTGGCTTCAAATGAAGCACCAAACTGCGTTGGTTTTCTATACGTAATATCTAAAACAGACGATAATTTGTCTCCAAATTTTGCTTGAAATCCACCTGCCGAAAACTCAACATTCTGCACCAAATCGGTATTGGTAAAACTTAATCCTTCCTGCTGTCCAGAACGAATTAAAAACGGACGATAGACTTCAACTTCATTTACATAAACTAAATTTTCGTCATAATTGCCGCCACGAACCATGTACTGCGTACTTAATTCGTTGTTTGAATTTACTCCTGGAAGTGTTTTCAACACATTTTCGATTCCTGCATTGGCGCCTGGAATCTTTTTTATCGTCGCGGGATCAATTGTTGCAATTCCCTGAACTCGTTTTCGATTTCCAGAAGAAACAAAAACTTCTCCCATCTGCTCTTCGGAATTGTTCATAATCGGATTAAAAACAAAAACTTCATTGGTTTTTAAACTAACCGTTAAACTGATCATTTTTAAAGATACATGTGTAAATACCAGAGAAATCTTTCTGTTGGAAGGAACGGTTATTTCAAAAAAACCATTGTCATCTGACTGAACTAAATTTCCCTGCGAAGAAATATTCACATTCGGAACCGTATGTTTGTCTGCATCTAGAATTACTCCTTTAATACGAGCAGTTTGAGCTAATGAAATACAGCTAAAGAATAAAAAAAGAAAAGCGAATATATGCCTATTATTATTCAAAGATTAGGATTTTATTTTTGACTTCGGAAAAAACGAGTTTCAAAGATAGCAGTATTTCCTACATTATCAACAACTTCAACTTTTAAAAAGTTTTCACCATCAACCAAATATTGAGGATCAAAAGTATGTGTAATTCTTCTAGCCTTATTTTCATATTCAAATAATACCCAAGTTCCATTCAAATAGCCATTATACGATCTTATTCCAGACAAAGAATCGCCAATTGTAAGATCAATTTTCTTTTGATCGCTGATCCATTTTCCTTCAATTGGTTTCGCAATTTTAATTACAGGCTTAATAGTATCCAAAACCAAACCATATGCTCCTAAAACTTTTGCTTTAGCAGTAAAAACGTCGCC
>NZ_CAMLIX010000038.1 GCF_946479975.1 uncultured Flavobacterium sp. | reverse complement strand
ATCTACACTCTTTCCCTACACGACGCTCTTCCGATCTAGTGTTTACGATTCCAAGCACATACGTATCTGAACTTGTCCATCCCGAAGCATCTACAATTACCGGACTAGAGCCACTTTTTTGAATCGTTAATGGTTTTCCAACATAAATTGGCCCCGTTACAGCATAAGTTCCGGAAAGCACCAAAACGGTGCCTCCTGAAGGCGCTGCCTGAACTCCTTTTAAAATAGTTTTATACGGCAGAGCAGCCGTACCTGTTCCTGTCGTATCGTTTCCAGTCGTTGATACGTAGGTCTGGGAAAATCCCTGTAAAAAGCAAAATAGAATAATAAAAGTAATTTTTTCAATTTTCATAATTTTAAATTTTGGGTTAGCATTAAAAAAAAATCATATAAAATATTGCAATATTTACGTTTTGAGGAATAGTTATTAAGCTGATCATCTTCAATTGAAAATGTGCTTCGGTAACCATATTTAAAACTAAAGTAACTAATGTTTTTAAAAATATATCTAAAATATAAAAAAAATGTGCTCGAACACAAGTTTTAGATAAAAATGAAGTATTTTACTTACGTAAAAACGTGTATTGTAAACCCAAACATCAATGTGCTTGAACACATTACAGATTAATCGCATTTATTCTGAGATTTTATAACTTACGTATTGCGCAAATATTGGAAATCGGTAATCTGATTAGATATAATTTTAACCTTTGGATTTTTTTACTAAAAACAAGTAATTCTGTTATTTTTCATTCCATTTTTACTTACTGTCTCATAGATATCAATCTGAATAAGTATTAAATAAAAATATCAAAGGGTGTAGAACTAGAAGAAGAATAAATACAAAAAATAAATTATCTTTTTTCAAAGGAGTAAGTTTACTTTCATCTAAATACGAGAACTTTATACAAATCTGAAAATCGTGTTTTTGTTTTTCCTTCGCCTTTTTTAACAAAATTCTATCTCTGTCTAAATTATGGACTGTTATTAACTTCAAGTGTTTATTCCATAATTATTTACAACATTAAAAGTCAATATGTTAAATTTTACAACAATACGGTTTCCCGTAAATATTTGATTATAAAATAACTAACATTTGTTTTAAATTTTTTATTACAACCAAAACCTAAATTACCAGTCATATGAAACCTTTTTACCATTCTCTATGGTATTTTAACTGCACCCTCGACTAAAGATTTGTCTCTAGGTCTGTAGTACCAAATCCTGATCTTGATTTTTAATCTCCACAATTCTCTTTTTCAAACAAACCAACTTCCATACTCTCCGAAAGCAGATATTCAAAACTGATATTGAACAAATCATAAAGCTTTACTACAAAAAATTTCAGGATCATTCGTTTTATTGACAACCCTGAAGCTGAGTCGCTCCAATTTCACCAATTATTGAAAACAAAGAAAAAGAAGTAGCCAGACTGCTTACAAAATATAAGTTTACGCTCTACTATGAAGATACTTTATTGAAGAAAACGCAACGTAATTATTACAGAAAGATAATAAATAAGGAAAAGGTTCCTGTTTTCTTAAAATAATAAGAAAAACAGGAACCAAAAAAACAGGCGCTTACTGCCTTAATCAAATAACTCAAAACCATTCTTTTTCCTTGATTTTCCTGTTTTAAAACTAGGGAACAGGATTGTTTTGCAGACTCTACAGACTTAATTAAGTCATTATATAGAATTACTCCAGGACGAAACTCCGCAAACATTTTGGCGTTAGAAGAAGAGCTGCCATGATATTTTAGGATCAAATGGTTTGGTTATCTGTGATAACATTTATAATTATTTAAGCTTAAAAAGGCATCAATAATTTAATATAAAAAAAATCTTTTAATCATTTTTACTCTCATTATATCAATCTTAAGCAACAGAAGTCTCGGAATTCAAAAAAATAAACTTTTACGCAATAAGTTTATAAAAGTATTGTATCAAAAACATAAAAACCGAAGAAATTCCTACCACAGTAATCTGGCGCAAATATATCTATTCGACCTACCCGATTTCACGTACTACTTTTTACTAAATTCTTTGAACTCCGATTACCTTTGAACTCAAAAAAATTGAACAATTGATTTTAATCAGAATAAAAATTCGTGATGTTCCAAATATCTTTTAATCAATAATTTTTGATCTGAACCACTCTGCAAAGATGTGTCTTTTTTTTCTATAAAAAAGATCGCTGTTCGTTCACTGAACAACCTTGTAAGGCTCCAGCGCACAAGTGTTTAAACACCTATCATTCGTTTTTTTTAACGATTTTATACACCAATATTTGTACCGAAAAAGGAAACAACCACAGCGAATAAGACATAAAACAAGACCAAATTTCTCCCTAAATAACATGCCGAAAAAGCTGTTTCTCCCAAAAACAAAATTCAATCCTAACACATATTTTATAACATTAATGGAACAGTTTCTATACCCCACACTTACCGCATTTTTTGCAGCATTTATTACCTGGTTTTTCTCGATGAGAAAATCATTGGCTCAGGACAGAGCCGCAGAACTTGACAACGCCGTGAGCGCTGTAAAATATTATCGTGACTTACTCGATGATCTTACTGCCAGATTAACCACTGCAACTGATACCATAAAAAAAATGGAAATACAACATAGAGAGCTGATGCTCGTAAACCAGCAACTGGTAGATGAATTACAAAAATTTAAACAACTAAACGGAAAACAACAATGACATTAGCCCAAAAAACCTTAGAAATTGCAATTGCTCAGGTTGGTGTTGAAGAAATGCCACGAAATAGCAATGCCGGTCCTGAAGTCGAGATTTATTTAAGAAGTGTAGGACTGTCAAAAGGATATCCATGGTGTATGGCTTTTGTTTACTGGTGCACTCAAAAAGCCACATTGCAGTTAGGAGTCAAAAACCCTTTAAAGAAAACTGGAGGTGTATTGGATCAATACAATTCTAGTAACCGTTTAATAAAAAAAGATCCTCTGCCTGGAGATATTTTCATCATCGACTTTAAAAATGGGACTGGTCATACTGGAATTGTCGATAAAGTTGCAGGAACAATTATCTACACCATTGAAGGAAACACAAACGACATGGGAGGACGAGAAGGTTATAAAGTAGCCCGAAGAAAAAGAGAAATTAAAAGCATTAAAGGCTTTTTAAGACTCTAAAAAATCAAATAATAATTAAACTATAACTTATCATGAATAATTTAAAACGTCTCGTTTTATTATTTTTTTCAGTCTTCGTTCTGGTTTCGTGCAAAAGTCCGAAGCCGGTTCTAAGTGAGGAAAAAACCAAAACGATCACAATCAAAGAAACGGTACACGATACTGTTTTTAAAATTCAGAAAGACAGCAGTTCTTTCAAAGCATTGCTCGAATGCCAAAACGGAAAAGTAGTTATTAAAAATGTTACTCAAGCCGAACCTGGGCGTAAAATAAAAAGCCCAAAGGTTCGTCTTGATAACAATAAACTCAATGTAGACTGCGAACTCAAAGAGCAGGAACTCTACGCCCGATGGAAATCACAACAGGTAAAAGAAACCGAAGTAAAAACCATCAACACCACAAAATTTGTCAATTATTTGACTTTCTGGCAAAAGGTGCAGATTTGGTTGGGGAGAATTTTTCTGTTGGTGGTGGTTTATTACTGTATAAGATTTGTTAGGAGATTTTATCACTTATTTTAACAAGTGTATAATGATCTAAATTGGTTAGATTTTTGATTATTGTTATTAAATTAGCTTTGATGAGCTTCAATGCTAAACTAGAATGCTTTATAAAACAAAATTCGTCTCAAATCAATTTAACAATATCACACTACTATGAAACTGGTCTTTACATTCGTTTTCTCTTTATTATCATTGTTCATCTATGCTCAGCAAAAAGAGACGCACCAAATAAAAATCTATCTTGAAGATGCCGAAACAGGAAAAAACATTGATGATGCAAAAGTAACTCTTGAAGGTTTTGAAATTCCTCCAATTATTAGTCAGTACGACAACAACGGTAAGTTTTATTATTTTGATAAGATACCTACTGGGTATAATACTATCATGGCTTATCATAAAAAATATAATGAGAAGGGATTCCAGAATTTAGAGGGATTGCCTGCAGAGTTGACGTTGAGGCTTTATGATCCATTGAATATTTCTTATAGTTTCGAATCTTACATCATCAGGAACACCTATGTAGAAGACCCATATAAAATTAGTGTTTCCTTAAAAGACTTAATACAATATCATCTTTTAAAAGATTATATTAATAAAACTGTTCAAGATTTACAATTACCCGTAGAGCTAATAAATCCATATTGGGAATTGAATAAGATTGAAAGCAATCCTTATGAAATTTCTCAAAAAGAAGGATATCCAACTTTACATCTTAATGAAAATCAAAAAGTTGAAGGAGATTACTTATTTCCCTTAGTAGGAGGCGTAAGTACCGTATTCCCTGACAGGTCCTACTCAAACAAACCAAAAGATATATGCTTTATTCTAAGAAAAACAGATGGTTCAAAATTTAAAAGATATAACGATCCTATTATAAAAAAACTAAAACAACAAAAATTCGAAATCTACTCCATAGTATTAAACAAAAAAAATAGAACAGAATTAAAAAACAATTTTAAAATTAGAGATCGAGAGAATAAAAAATTCAATTTAACAAAGAAAATAGATTCATCAAAGATCTTTTTTTACGATAATAATTTTCGAAATGAAAAGAAACCTTTTAGGTTATTCAAGTTTTTAAAAAGGGAGCATTATTTACAATTTGATGAACCAGACAAATATCCTCAATTACCATCTTTTATTTTAATATCAAATGAAAAAGATGAAACGTATAATCTTTTCCCAGAAACAGGAAAAGAAAATCCAAAAACCTATAAAATACCTTTTCCAGATGAAGCTCTAGGACTCGGTATATTAGACATATATGAATATTATTCAAAAGTACAGCAAAAAACATGAGAAATTGGCATCACAAAATAATAAAACTAGATCAGGCAAGACAATTGTTATCGTTCAATGGAATTAGTCCATTAGGCTCTTCTGATCTTTATGTAGGAGTTATCGAAGGAGAAATTGAATTTCGTCCTATAACCAACCCTCCCCCTTTAACTATCAATTATGCACCAGCACATCCTAGTTTTTCAGACATTTCTAATAGCAGAAAAGTTTTTTTTAGAGATAAAAACGGCAATCAATTTACCCAAAACATTAGTTCTTTCGCCCCAAGCATGCATACTACTTGTGTTACGGGAATAATTTCAGGAAATGAAGATGTCAACAATCTCATTGATGGAATTTCTCCAAACATTAGAGTTATCAATTCAAATAAAATTGAAAATGGTCTATTCTTAGCACTAATAAATCCATTTTCTAATGGCAATATTAAAACATCTTTTTTTCAATCTGCTTTTGATACTACTTTCTTAAATGATGGAGCTTCTGAAGTTAATAATTTATACTCGAGCCAACGTGCAAGCATCATCAATTGCAGTTTTAATATTCAATTAACATCATCTAAAGTTGATTTTATACTTAAAGAATTATTTGCTTATGGCAGAGACGGAAGAGGTACCTTGGTTGTGGTATCTGCTGGCAATGGAGATTCTTCAACCGGTTCTGGTCTTGAGATTAATGATACTGTAGGTTCTTCAGGGTTTAGAACGACTGTTTATAGCAATAAATCATTAATAGTTGCCGCATCAAAAGTATTATTAGATAGTTATCCATTATCATCATATACAGGAACAAACCCTGTTTTTGATGAAAGAAAAGCGAACTATTCTAATTATGGAAAAAGAATTGATCTTTGTGCCCCAAGCGGTCCTGATAGCACTCCATCAAAAGACGATATAAATATTTACAGCACTACAATGCTAAATTGTGGAAATGTTGGAACCGATGATCAATCATTTTTTCCAAGAATAAATGCCGTAAGCAGTAGCACTAAACTAATTCTTGAAAACGTAAAGGGAGTTTTTAAAGGCCAATCAATTGAATTAGGTACACAAAACACTTATTTTCACGAATTGAGATACATTACAAAAGTTGATAAAATTTCTGGTACAAATAATGTCGAAGTTACTCTTGATGCAGCAATTAAATTTACTAAAGATTTTAATAAAGATGGAATACTATTTACTTTAGTTGGCACAACAGCTAGAATAGTAGCACTTAAAAAAGTCGTAACAAAACATATTGAATCGAACGGCCTACCTTCTAATTATCAGTTAAATCTAAAAAATCTAAATGGAATTAATCTTAAAGCAGGGACACCTCAAAAAGTTTATATTTATCCACAAAATTCTGAATTAGCCGGAATTGAAACAGAAATTATTTCAATTGCCAACTCAGGTACTAACCGTATAGAGGTTAGAAATAACTTGAGTATATTAACCAACGATCCAAGTATTCCTGTGATCTTGGTTCCTGATCAAATTAAAGCTTCAATAACATGCATAAAAACTGGAGTTTCTAGTAGCCAACCCGATCAATCTCCATATTACTCTGCAACAAATGCAAATGACCTAATAGGTTTTTTCGTTGGTCAAGAGGTTTTACTGTCTGGAGGAGGAAAGGACCGAATTGCATTTATATCACAAATTGCAGGAAGAGGAATAGCAATGTCTCATTCTCCAAGTGTTATAGGTGATACTTTTACTATGACTTCATTAGCATATGGAGACTTTACTTCAAGATTTACAGGAACATCTGCTGCCACTCCAATTGTTTCTGGTCTTGCAGGACTTATTCTCTCAGCAAATAATAATTTAAATGCCGCCGAAATAAAACATATCTTAAAACAAACCACCGATAAAATTACTGGAACATCTCATTACAGTTTGGTTAGTAACAATACACGATATAACTATGGTTATACTACAAATGATGATTTTGGTACAGGCAGAGTAAATGCTGAAGCCGCTATTAACTTGGCAATAGATTGGCATACTAGCTCAACTGTCCAAAAACCTCGTATGGAAATAGCTGACCGATTAAATGGCCTTGCTTTGGAAAATGTTTTAGAAACAGAAGCTGTAAATAGTCCTGATATATGGGTCAAATCATTAAGTGACACTAGTCTAACTGAGCCTTCGCCAACAGAACTTTTTAACAACCCTGACACATCTCTCGATCAAAAGATTTATATTAAAATACGTAACAGTGGCAATAGAGCTAGTTTTAAGGAATGTGATCTTAGAGCATTTATTGCATTTACTGATGATGAAAATCCTGCTTTCGAATTTCCAACAAAATGGTACGATCAGACTGATGTAAAACTTTTAGCTGTGAAAGAAATTCCAATCATTCAAGCGGGAAGCTCTACAATTGTAGGTATTGAATGGAAAGACATAGCATCAAAATGGAACATATGGAATAGTTTGAATGCAACTACAAATAGAAGAAAAAACGCTTATATATTAGCTCATATAGCTCCTTTTGACGGTAATTCAAATGAAGTCAGAAATACTAATATTAGATTCAACAAACAGCTCAGCTGTAAACCCATCATAGTAAGTCATAACAGTATAACTGATGGATCTACATTTATTCCTGGCAAAAAATTAGATCTAACCGTTGGTGCACAATCAGTTCAGAAGAAATTTCATCTCTTAATGGAAAATGTGCTTACCGCCAATTTAAATAGTTTTAAAATAAAAGCTCGCACAACAAAAAATAATAGTAATAAAACTGTTGAAGAAGTTTTTTACGAAAGAATAGGAAACACATGGTCTTTACAGCCTTCTCCAACTGATAATTGGATCGCTTTTGACCAGCCTATTGAAACTCCAGGGAATCATCCTGAATATACAAATATCAAATTTCCACACACTATCAATGTGGATAATACAAAATTAGAAGTCAAATTAGAAATAGTAAATATTTAATACCATGTCAATAGAACCATTTGATTTTACATATACATTAAATTCTGAATCTGCAGAAAATGAAGTTCTGAACACTTTAGGAAAAGGCCGAATAAAAGAATTTGAACCCAAATCTTACTTTTTTACAGAATCTACTATTACAGCACAATCCTCAGCTGAAGTTGCGTACGGACCAGATTTTGTAGAAACTAACACTAAATTTAACATTACAACCCAATTTGAATTGGCTAATAAAAAAGCGTATGCCGTTACAAGCGGTCAAGTTTTAATTGTACCTCAATCTGGTGATGGAAACGAATCTAAAGTAAACGTTTTTATCAAGCCTTTAAAAAATGTTGACGTAGGGGTTCAGATTAAATATTACGTTTACAGAGGGTTAAAAAGAGAATTATTTATTAATTCTAGCAATAACATTTTACCAAAAAGCAGTGCCAACACCCCTTTCATGGCAAAGGTTTGGACAGATCTTGTTAATTTCAACGATCTAAAAGAACCATTGCCTGAAATTCCTGCAAGTCTTTTTGGATACACCACAACTGAAACAGATACAAATAGTTTAGATGCAAAATTTTTCAATACTTATGATGTAACAAGTACAGATGAAAACAAAGCTTACAATCTTCCTATTATTGAAGCTGGACAATACTTTGGTGAATTCAAAGACAATAAAGGAGGATTTGAAATTGTTCTAAATGACGGATTCTATTACCAGGAAAAGTCAGATACTGGTTTTCAATTTGACCTCAAATATGCTAAAGCTGAAAAAGCAATCTTAGATCTTGCTGATATTGCAAACAATCCAAATATTTCTGAAAAAATTTACAGAGAAAATGTTCAAAAATTTCTGGATCCAGCTGCTTTTTATGGAGCTCATATTACTGAAAAAGAAAAAGGAGAAATAAAAGTTGTAGACAATGATGCTAAATACAGCACCAAAGCTGATATCTATAACAATATTGTGAGCAAATTTTCTAATAAACATAAATGCTATATTTACCTACAATGTAATAGAGGGCGATCGTTCAATTTTGATGAAGCTTTAGGAACAGATCCTTTAAAAATTGGTGTGTCTGAAACTTTAACAGCAAGCCCATATAAAACTAATGACTGGCCAATTATTATCAATGAATTTGAACAGACACATACTGAAGACGAGAATGAAAAAAGCAAAAGTACTAATGATCTATCTCTTCAACTGAAATTTAAAACAGATAATAAAAATATAACACTTTACAATACTTATGGTAATTGTGCCAATGCTAAAATAGAAGGGAGTTTTTTAACCAGAGAAAGCCTTGTAGATGAAGACACCTCTAATGAAAATTATACAAATAAAATAAATTATAGATTAATAAATAATTTTGCTTTAATAAATAGTTCATTAACTACTAAGTCTATTGCAACTTTTATTTATATTAATCAAGAAGAAAAAGAAGTTGAATATTTTAATGATTTCTTTGGTCCTATTACTATTGATCACTTGGTAAAAGTAAATGACCAGTCTTCAAAGAAAAAAGCACGAAAGTCTTCAAGTGAAAAATTGAAAATAAATAAGAGTTCAATTGATGGAAAAGCTAGTGCAAATAAATTTACTTTTACAACAATCCCTTACATTAATCCTAACCAAGCTACTGATGACTTATTCAGACTTTACATTCTAAAAAAAATAGATTCTGAAAATTCTGAAGACAGAACTTTAAAACAAACTACTTCAAACGACATTAAATTTAATGCAATAGAAACAATTGATGATTATGGATCGTTTGAATATGGTGATAAAAATTATAGAGTATGGAAGGGACAAGTAAATGATGATGATAATAACACACCATTCAACACCTTACAATTGATAAATTTTGAAGGGGAAGGGAATGTTACTAACTATATGCATCTAGGTCTAATGAATGATGATTACAACAAAGTAATTTATGACAGTATAACAGATACCAGTGCAAATCACATTCCAGATTCTAATACTAATGTATATTTTCATTTAGATAATACTAATATTGAACAAAAAGAAGGCTCTCTCTTCAAAAAATATAGGCTTGGAGTAAAAGTTGAAACATTTGATTTATTTTGGGGCTTTAATTATGGTATTATTTACCCATCTTTAGAAAATGAAGTTTTCGTATATACTATTGATGGTTATTATTTTTTTACAAAAAATTTTTCCGAAAAGTTTAATTTTGTTGAAGAACTTGCCCATGCTAATATTGTTTTCAGACCAAAACAGAGTTATGTGGGTGAATTTGGCTTTGATTGGATGAGATTAAATGAAACCTATGAAGCTGACTATGAAAAATCTATTATTAGCGGATATGGTTTTAAAGACAAAAAAGAAGCTTTTCAGGCTTTAAAAAGAGAATATATTAGTATTGCCCAACAAAATTCTTTTTATTATGTGCCATATCTGAATATTTATCCTTACTCAACTTCCGGAACTCCAAATGAAATTAATCTAGATGCCACTCTAACAATATTTGATGATTTAGCCAAACTAGAATTAGATTATGATACTACTCTTTTTAATGTTACTGCGGATTTAAACTTAAAATTTGATGAAATGCCAGTCTTCAATATTAAAATAAGTTGCTTAAAAGAATTTAATACCGATAAATACATTAAAATTATGGCATATTCTAAAGAAGCCGTTGAAGCAAAGGCAAAAGTCGTTGGTATTATTAGAGTTTGCAAAAACAGTCTTCAAAATCTAAAAAAAATTAAAGTAGTTTTTTTCGTGGCAGAAACTAACATTCTCGATAGTAATACTGCTTCTCAGTTGGGTAGTTTTTCTAAAGGCGAAAAAGACATTTTGCAACAAGTTTTGCACCAATCTTATATTTCTGCAGAAATAATTGATAAAGATTCTAATAATGAAACTATAGTTTTAGATTTAAAAGATGATAAAAGATTTAAAATTAACAGAGATTACTTTAATGCGGAAGGAAAAATAAAATTCGATCCCGATCGAAGCACAGGCGATTATGATGAGAAGCAAGATTATTTAAAAGAAATTATAGAGTCGCAATTCGGATTCAAATACAAAGATTATTTTAAAATTATCGCTTTTGATCACCAAACCGATCTAGATACTCCAAACTTTTATTTTGAGGGAAATGCTCAAACTTTTGGAAAACATATGGCTTGTTTATATAGTGGAAAAACAGGTACAAGAGACAATTATACATTAGCTCATGAGATTTGTCATGGATTAGGGTTATATCATACTTTTAAAAATGGCACAGACATTTATCCTGATCAAAAATATATTTTTCCTAAATATGATGGAATTTTACATATTAATGATGCCACAGACAATTTAATGAGCTATAGTCCTAAAACACAAACATTGTGGCGTTGGCAATGGGAATTAATGCATAAACATCTAAAAAACTATCAATATGAAAACTAAAATTGCATTAAGTTTTATTTATTTATTTATTTTAAGCTGTAATGGGCTAAAAAAAGAAGAAATAAAATCTTCAAATAATATTGTTGTTGCTACAAAAATCAACGATGACTACATAAAAAAAATTAACAAAACAAATATCAAAAACAAAAAAATTCAAATCATAGAAAATGATTCAATTATTGAGTTATGGGATAATGGGAGTAATTATCTCGAAAGCAAAAAGAAAACAAATGAGATGATTTGCAATAAATTTGCTTATAATAAACAAAACAATTTATTAATAGAATCGGCAACTTATTTCCATGATATTCCAATCGGAATTTTAAAAAAATATGATGACAAAGGTCGTTTAATTGAGCAAATAAATAAAGATAAAAATTATACTTTTTCTATTTATGATTTAATAAAAAAAATAAAATCAACACATCAAATAGATTTAAATAATGATAAAGAACAGAATCGCGTTGATAGAGATTTTGACAAATCAATAAAAAAATATATTTATGTAATCACATACGAAAAGGATAAAAATAAAGCTTTCCAAAATGGAAAAGCTAAATATATTAGTATCGACGGACAAACAGGGAAAGTCTTAAGTGAAGGTACCACTACATTTGGCAGATTTTAAACGATTTTTTCTTGAGTGCAGAGTGTTTGATATAATAAAAAAATGAAAGAAATATTGTAAATAAATCAGAATACAAAGCCTCTGCACTCAAAAAATATTAATTAATTAAATAAAGCATATAGCAAAATAATCAAATGCCCTCTACATTATTTTGTTTTCCACCCAACATGCCTACTTAAAGATTAGGATAGTATATCAAATAATCATTCTATTTAATTTTCATTTATTAAATAGGGTACTTTAAAAATATTCATTAAAGACAATGAATAAAATACCTCATCTTTCCAACCACTTTACACACCTGTAAAGCAAACGAACAACTATTTTTTTTCCGCTCAAAAATCACGCAAATTTGCTGAAACAAATCAATATTTCAGCAGATCAGCGAGCTTCTTTGCAACTAAAAGTTCGGCTTTTTAAGGTTTTTAAAACCTTGTTTTTCACAATTACATAAAATAGTTCAGTTACAAAAACTGACAAAATTCATTTCAAAATCAATACTGTTTATCAGTTTTTGATCAAGCATTTTTTTGCCTAATGCTTTCCAAATTACAAACAAGAATTAAATAAATAATTTAATTAAACAATAAAAAAATGCCAACACCGACCTCTCAAAAGTATTACCCTTCCTTGTCGACTGTAGTAAGTTTGGATGATTTCCCAGATGCTTTAGGCTTCATTAAAGATGGGATTAAACAAATATTTGACAAAGTATATATTAAAGATTTCCAGGCTAGTATTAGTCCGAGAGGAGAATCTGGTTTCTACGGCTTGTCTATTGTTTCCAAAAAAAGATTACAGTTTCAAATACCAGGAACAGAAATGTTCTTAATTCTTAATCCGGACAATACCGATTCATCTATTTCCTCTTTTCCTGTTACTGTAGAATATCAATGGCTAATTTTATCTTACTTGAGAAGTTTCAATCTTCAAAATTTCTCTTATTCTCCAAGAGAATTCTTTGAACTTGGATTACAAATTTTAAATACGTCTGAAGAAGAAGTTATAACCTTAATCATTAACAATTTTGTTTCTCCAAAAAGTGACAATCTAACAAAAGTTGAACAGTTTGTTAATGATGTCAATTCTGAATTTGGACTAAATATTCCTGTCCCTACTTCAGATAACAAACCTAGAGAATTGGTTTTAGCCATTAAAAATCAATTCACTGATGAGGCTTCAATCGCAGCATTTTTGTTGTATCTTTTAGATGAATCAAGTGTTTCAAATTCTATTTCGAATGTAAAAAACTTCTTTAAGAATTTGATTCCTGATGATATTGACAGCTATATCAAAAATATCATTACTCCAAAAGCGAGAGTAACATTAGAATTAAGCGCTGCTATTGAGTTTCCAAATTCATATTTGAAACCTGTAACCAAAGAAGGAGCTCCTTACATAGATCCTTCAAATCCTAATCCTAAATCACAATTTAGATTTGCGCAAGCATTACTTCAAGCTGATACTCAGGGAGGAATTGGTTACCAGTTTGAATTAGGAGGATCTTTAGAGCCCTCTAAATATGCAATGATTGGTAACACCGGAATGATTCTAGAGTTAGATACTTTAAAACTCGATTTAAGCAAAAAAACAAACATTCCAGAAGCCACTGCAGATGGCAGACCAAATGATTTCGTGGGAGTTTATGCTCGCGCTGTATCTGTGACTTTACCTTCAAAATGGTTTCATGATTATGAAAAAGAAGGACAAGGAAATACAACTACAACATTAAGAATTGGAGCATCAGATTTACTAATTGGAACTGGTGGTATTTCTGGAGATATTTATCTGGAGACAGTTCCTTTAAGTACTGGTATTTTTAGCTATTTCGGAGATAAATTTGATTTTCAGTATCCGCTTACAATGTTCGAAAGAAACGAAGAAACGGATGTAGTCGAAATTAAACAAATTGCAGATTACGAAGAACTCCTAGTACATTTACAGGAATTAAATGCAAAAAGCAGTTTACCATATCCTTTCAGTTATCCTTTAACATTAACCACTAAGTCTACATTAGTATCTTCACAAGTCAGTCCAGCTACTATCTATACTTTTAAGAATGCTAAAGAATATCAAGCATTTTTATCAAAACTTGCAACAGATAATACACTTTGGAAAAAAATTGGCAATCCTAATCGTGGGTTTGAAATAGGTTTCAACAAATTTGATATTTCTTTCAAACAAAACAAGGTTATTGGATCTAATATCAAAGGACAATTAATTATCAATAAATTAAAAAATCCTGACGGAAGTTCTTTCCATGCAACCCTTGAAGGCCACTTATACGACGACGGAGACTTTAATCTAACTGCTTCTTTTGACAAAGCAAGCGAACCAAAAGCTTCTTTATTCAATTTAGTAAACTTCGATTTTCACAGTTTCGAACTTGGAAAACAAGATGACGATTATTATGTAGGAACTTCATGTTACGTGTCTTTCCCTGAAGGAACATTAATGAACAGATTGGCTAAAGGCCAAGGTTTTGATGTTGAAAAACTTCGCATTTATAGCGATGGAAACATTGAAGTTGAAGGTGGTTCTATTCCAATTCCTATTAATTTATCTGTGAATCTTGGGCCAGTTCAGATGGCGGTAAGCAACATCAACTTTGGTTCAACACAAATTAATGAGCGTAAATATAATTTCTGGGGATTTGATGGTGCTATCAGTGTCAATCCATTAGGATTAGATGCTCGTGGTGAGGGTATTAAATATTATTATTCTATGGATAATGTAGATGGTGATGAATCTAAAAAACCAGTCTCTTTCATTAGAATACAGACTATTGAAGTCGATTTGATGATTCCTGGAACAGCTACAGAAGCATCTGCTATGGCTATTATTCATGGTATGATTTCGTTACCTCAGCCAGGAGAATCACAAGAATTCATGGGAGAGGTTTCTTTAAAATTACCAAAAGCAAAAATTTCAGGAAGCGTAGGAATGCGTTTTGCTCCTAAATATCCTGCTTTCTTGGTTGATGCAAGTATCGAATTGCCAACAGGAATTCCGCTTGGATTTCTTTCGATAACAGGTTTCAGAGGTTTATTAGGATTTAGATATGTGGCAACCAAACAGGCAGCTGGTTTAAAAACCGAAAATTCTTGGTACGAATTTTATAAGCATCCAAAAGCTGGAATTAATATTAAAAAATTCAGTGGGCCGCCAGATTCTATGCAATATAAATCACCTTTTTCTATTGGGGCAGGAGCAACATTTGAATCAACAGGCGGAACTATTTTAAATATGCGAGCAATGTTATTGCTCTCTCTACCTACCTTATTTTATATTGAGGCAGGATTAAATGTTCTTGGCGATAGATTAGGACCAATTGAAAAAGATCAAAGTACTCCCCCATTCTTTGCAATGGTTGCTTTTGGAGACGATTCGTTGGAACTGGCTGCTGGAGCAGATTTTCAAATGCCAAAAGATGGAGGCCAAATTATTCAGTTGCATGCTTTATTAGAAGCTGGATTTTTCTTCAAAAATCAGAAGCCTTGGTACATCAATTTGGGTTCTAAAAAAGACCCGATTACGGCTAGAATCTTAACCTTATTTACAGCAAAAGCATTTCTTATGCTATCGGCTCAAGGAATTGAAGCTGGTGCAAGATTAGACTTTAAACTGGAAAAAAGTTTCGGGCCTGCAAAAGTCAAATTATGGGCTTATTTGGAAATGGGCGGAAAAATTTCATTCAAACGTCCTCAAATGGGTGGTTACATTGCCGCTGGTGGAGGAATTCAGATTAAAATCTGGATTATCAATGTTGAAATTGTTTTAGATACAATATTCTCTGTAGAATCATTTAAACCGTTCTTGATTTATGCAAAATTAGAGTTGAGCGTACGTGTTAGGCTTGGTTTTGTTAAAGTACGTAAAAATTTCCAAATAGAATTGCAATGGGATATCAACAGAATTGTTGATCGCACACCGTACAGTCCGCTTCCTAAAGGTACCTATGGAGATGCTAATGACAATAGAACGGCTGATTCTGTTAAAGGAGTTCACATGCTGACCAATGAGGCTTTCTTGCTTGATTATTTTGATCAGAAACCTAGTCCAAGTGCCATTTCTAAAGTGATTCCATTAGACACTTACATCGATGTTAAAATGACTAAAGGGGTATTACCAAACCCTACCCTTTCTAAAATAATTGGTGGATACACGGCTGATGCAAAAAATTATACTGATTTAATGCCGCCTGAAGCAACATCAAAAGCAGGCAGAAAACTTCGTCAAGTGAAACACCAATATTCAATTGAATCGATTGAATTACTTTCTGCAAATGGAGACTCTTGGGAATCTTACCATCCTTTTAAAGCTGTTGTTGATAAAGACTCTAGAGAACTTGTAGGCAAATTGCCTTGGGCACAATGGCAAAAAGTAGTAGATCAGTACGATAGCATTCGTGTTTTGGCAACAAATCCATTTTCCTACTTAAGTGCAGGAGAACCTGGCTGGCATGTTCCGGAGCAATTCGGAATCACTCCTTCTAAGTTATTTTGTGTCTCTGATAGCATTGAGCCAGAATCTGTTAATTTTTTAAACAAAAAAATAGGAAAACGTTATTATGTACCTACTCAATATGAAGCAGATAGAATCAATGGTCTGTTCTTTAAACTCGTTGGTGAAACTCCTGAAATCGTGGATGGCAAGCTTTCTGGCGGAGATTTTATGAGCATTTCTGGTGAAAGTAATCCTTTTGGTTTTAGAAGATCGCTTTCATTCAAAAATTATGATCAAGTCGAAATTATTTTTCCTGAATCTGCCATTGAACCAACTTTAAAACTTACAACTCAAGCAAAAACAGTAAATATTACTGCCTATACATCAGTTTTTAAACAAGGAGATAAACTGCCTAAATATGAAAAAGTTAAAATATGCAAGGCTAAAAATTCGCCAGCTTTAGATGAGATCGCTTACACTAAAGCTGAACTGAGATCGCCAATAACTTTATTTGATGAAAGCGGTGATGTTTTATCGAAAAAGAAAATTGATAAAATTATTATTAGCCCTGTTGCTGCAAATGCTGACGCTATTTTAGATGTTCGAAATAAAATTGGTGCATTATTCAATGACACATACGCTTCAGCTGATGGAGAGTTTATTGTGTCAGAACCAAGTGATATAGCCGAATACGATCGTTTAATGACGAAGTTGGCTGAATTAAAAGCGGAAGCAGGTAACGAGAATCCAACTGGAACTTCTGAACCATTGACATTTACTCGTTTTTATGGATATAATGGAAGAGCTCTTTTTGCCTTTGATAAAGTTTTCAAATACAATGACACTTATTTAATTTCATTTCATCCAACGCCGAAAACTACGGTTATTGCGCAAATTGATTCAAAAGGAAATATCCTGAGAGAGCGTTTATTGAATGGTTTGGTGACATCGATGCAGGTCGTAAATAATAATTTATTGCTTACTCAAGCTTTAGATGCGACTCAATGCAAAGGAATTGGAGAAGCTGTTGTTAATGACAATTTTATTGTAGGCTGCGTGGCTCCTGCTGCTACAACTGCAATTATTGAACTTGATTCTGAATTGAACCGAAACTCTGGAATGCAGTATATGAATACGTATTCTGAAGGTTTTAACAAATTGCTTTCATTGCCAAATAATGAATTGCTTTGGATTAATACTTTAGAAAATGAAACTCAAATTAACTGGGTTAACGGCACAGATCGTTCTCTTGTACGTCGCGTAAAAGTAGGCGAAGTGGCCATCAAAGTGTTGCAGCACAATAGCACTGATTTCAGTTTGATTACTAAAAACAAAAAAATCATTCGTTTCAGTATCAATCTTACAACTAAATCAATTACAGCAACAGATACAAAACTAGTTTCAGAATCCTCAATTTCTGAAATTACAGATGCAGTAATTGCAAGCGAAAAAGTCTTGCTTACAGTTAAATTGACAAACGGAAAATTCGGTTTAGCTCAAATTAACGGAAACAATATTACGGTAGTCAAAAACGATATAATTTTTGATTCTGCAATTTATTTGTCAAATAAGACTTTGGCTGACAATTCTGTTATTGCTTATAATGAGAAATATCTATTCGTATTTAATACTTCATTAAACCTTTCAAGATTAATCGAAAGAGGAAGTGCAAATGATAAAGCTTTTATTATTAACATTCAAAATGAGCCTTTGACAAATGAGATTCTAATGATTTCTTCGAAACAAAATGAAAAAGGAATTTATTTCTCTCTATTTAATGATCAATTTGATAACTGTTCTTTATATCCAAAAGAAACTGTTTCGGTTGTTTCTTCTGCATCTGCTTTAACAGATTCGATTGCAAACCTTACAGACTTAGGAAGCACCGTTAAAGTGGAATATACAAGAGGAACAAAATCTTCAAATTTATTGAAAATCAATGCTCTTATTTGTTCTGCTGGAGGAGATTCTGATGATGACAATGAAGTAAACTATGCAACTAATATTCAAGAAATTGAATGGCTAACTAGGGAAAGTGCGATGCACAATTTAACTATTCCTGGTTCTACCGCTGTTGCTGAAGATAATCAAGCAATGGAAGCTGCAATTCAAAATACGGTTCAACCAATTTGGAGGCCAAATTCAACTTATTGTTTAAAATTTATTCTGACTGATAGAGTTGATGATAAAGACACTACTAAATTTGAATACTATTATGGTTTCAAAACATTAGGGCCTGTAGGACATTATCCTGTTCCAGATCCTGTGGTTTCTCCGGGACAAACACTGGTTAAAAATGAATTGACAGATTTATCAAAATCGCCATTAACTTCATTAAGACAGTATTTAGATTACAACCGTTCTTACCCAAATGCCGATGGAAGTTTATTATTATCTAAACCTTCATTCTATGGAAATGAGCAATGCAAATTGTCGTTGTTCTTTAAAAATCCTTATGTGTATCATATGCTTAAAGAATGGGATGCGTATGACAGCAGAGCAAAAATTGATGGTGCCTTAAATCTTATTATTAAAGATCCTTTGAATGATGTACTTATTCAATATCCGTTACCAGTACAAACAGTAGAAAATCCTACTACGTATCCGCGTGCAGAAGAAGAAAACACAAAATGGGTTGATGATAACGATCCTAGAATTCCTCTAAACATTCAAATGTTGCAAAACATGATTAAGGGAAGTACTGGTAAAATAAAATGTGACATTACAATTGGAGATGCCTTAAAACCAAAATCGTATGGATATGAGGTCAAATTAACCGATTTAAAACCTTCGAAATTATATACTGTTTTAGCGAAAAACTATTTCGATAAAAATCAAAATAATCAAATCGAAGACTCGGAAAATGTATTGGTACACCAATTTGGTTTCCAAACCTCTCGATACAGAGATTTTGCAGAGCAAATTAATAGTTATGAACTAGATGAAGCTGCAGGACGTAAAGCTTTATTTGATATACCATTAAGCTTAAGCGAGGACCAAATTACATCTTTAAACAATGTTGTTTTTGGAATTGATGACACTTTAAGCAATTCATTAGCATTAAAATATCAGCATTTATTTGATCGCGCTATCGAAGGAATCTTAAAAATGTCTCCTCTAGATCCAGCTCAATCTACAGAAGTTAACCGAATTATTAATACCAATACCGGTGAAGTTGTAGCGCTTTTAGTTCGAAATCCAGAGCCATTCAATATTCCTAAAATTCCATTAGAAGAAATTAAAAATACCATTTCAGTAGTTGACGATGCTGGTGTGGCGAAAGCAAACTTTAAAGCATTGCATTCTAAAGATTATGCTCAGGTATTAATTATGAATGACAGTAAAAAAATCACTGATTCAAATTTAAAAATCAAGTTCGAATACAGAATGTGGAATAATAACGGATCTGTTGAAGCTCATTCGACGCCATTAACAGTTCGTGCTGCTGAGCCGGTAACCTTAACTATTGAAAATATAAATCTTTAAAAAACAACAAAAATGAGTTCCATAAATCTTCAAGAAAGCCAATCCTCAGGTTGCGAAACGTATATCGCAATCGTTGTCGATGAGTCGGGTTCGATAAATGGCAATGAAGCACAGCAAATACGAGATGGGCTGACTTCGTTTATCAATTCTCAAGCTCAAAGCAAAATTACACTTTCGTTAATTGGAATGTCTAGCAGCGACAGCAATTCAAGATCTGAACATGTTATTCAAAAAAGAATTTCGGGAAATACTTCCAGTTTTTTAAGTTGGATTAACAGTTTTGGTTCAAGATCAGCCAATCCTCAATCTGATCACTGGGCTTCTGGTTTAGAAGTTGTAAATAACTTGACTGTAATTCCAGACGTTGTCGTAGTAGTTACAGATGGTTTACAGGTTAATGATAAAGATTTGCTGAAAAATTTATATCAAAATCTAGATGATAAATCACATATTTTTGTTTACGGTGTTACCAGTACCGTAAACAATGCTACCGAGTTGATAACGCCAATTACTAACTTTTTAGGAAAAACGCCTGTACAAAAAAACAGCGGTCTTTCGATACTAAATGCAGACTATATCAGAGTTCCTGATTTTAGCACTTTAGGGGCAGAATTAAACCAGTTAAGCAGTGATTTATCAGGTGCGCAAATTGGGTGTTTGCCTAATGTGAGCATCATTCAAAATAAATTGGCTTATCCTGTTTTAAAGAAAGGTCTTGCCGTACGCGAAAGTGCTGGGACTTTGGTTGTAAGAAACAAAAGCCGTGTTCCTCTTACTTTGCCTGCAGGAATAAGAATTCATAATGCAAGCAGTCTAGGCGGATTGGTTTTCAGACTTGAAGAAACTATTGTTATTCCGGGCTTAGCTGCTGTGGAAGCAAAAATTCGAATTGACGGAACGCCTTCTGCAATGGAAAGCCACAATGCCTTAATTGTTTTGCCTGGCATTTTAAATCCGAGCAATTTCAAAATCAGTTTTACTGTAACAAAAGAAGTTTATATTGTCGATATTAATTCAGGCAAAACTGCTTTGCAATCTACAAGTTTACAGATCGCTGCAGCTGGTTCTAAAGGTATTGATAGTACAAAAGGTATTCATCTTCGTTGGC
Organism: uncultured Flavobacterium sp.; assembly: GCF_946479975.1. The sequence continues at coordinate 6,208 of NZ_CAMLIX010000038.1, read as the reverse complement.
TTTTGGCTGGAGAATTGGGAGCAAACCACCTTCCGAAAGGAGATCTATATAAAGGCGGTAATCTTAATTTTAATAAACCTGATGATTTCGTAAAATTGTACCGAGCGCCTTATACTAAAGTTGCTTATAAATTGGATTTAACGCAAAAACCTCAGAACGTAGATAACAATAAAGCGTTATGGGTTTATAAAAATCCTGCTCTGCAAAGATCTATTTATGTTTATTTTAAAAACAAAGCAAAGTATCTTTTAACCTATTTTAACATCAATCCGATGACAGATCCATCTGCTTTTATTCAAGCCTATGGAAACGAAATCATTGAGGTTGAAAACAAAACTGAATTGTTTTTTGCTGCTGAACTAAAATTTACTTCTGCAGATAATTCAAGCGCGGTTAAATTAGAAACATTATCTGTTGCCGAAAACAGCATCGCTGCACCAAAAAGAGTTACAAATCGTAAAACTTATTCTTCGCCACAAATTAATGCAATACGTGTTGTAGCTGAAAATGGAAGAAGCATTCGTTTTAAAGCTTATAAATCTTTGCTTAACGAAATCAATTTTGAATTTTATGGTGATTTCATCCAAAATGCAAACACGAGCAGCAACTGGGATTTAAAAGGAAAATATGCTTTAACAACTACTGATACTAAAGCATTTGAACAATTAGAACCAAAGCTAAATGCCGTTCACGGAAAATGGCTAAAATTTAATGATGGAGAATATGTAAACGTAAACAACTACAAGGATAAATGGAAACGTATAACAGAGGACGATGACAAAAACATCAAAGAAGTTATTGAAAGTTACATCGAACTAAGTCGTGATGGTACAAATCCGACTGCAAAAGAAACGGTCAAATTTCAAGAGAATATTCCTGCCAACGAACCTAAAGCTGGAGAATTAGCAGAATTTGAAGAAAATTCAACTGAAATCTCTAATCTTGATTTATTGAACATTGCTGCAAATGATTATCATATTGCCAGAATGTTAGGTTTAGGATGCATCGATATTGATCAAACGGTTCTTTCTGGCGAATTTATTTATCTGACGGAATACGTGACATTTAAGAATTTAGAAGGCGGAACAGATCCAAAAGAAGTACAACACCTTTCGATGAGTATTCCAACTTCTGTAAACGCAGAACGTTTGCCTCTTCCTGTGCAATTGAGTAAATTTTTACCAGGACTGCACGCAGGTTCTGATGAAGACGATCAGTCAGCAAAAATTACAGATCCTAACGGATATAGTTTTGATGGAAAGAAAAGATATGTGAGTTTGTTTATGAATGACATCGCAGATTATAGTGTAAATACTTCTTTCTTCGATTCTACAGACGAATTTGACGGAAGTACTTTTACATTCCCAATCTATGCCGGAGTCGATTATAAATTTAAAGGAGAATTAAATTGGCAAAAACCAGAATTAGCTTGTGATACAGCCTATTCTAACGTTACTAAGGAATTAACTCCTGGTGCTTTTGAGCCTTCGCCTATTATTATTCCTGAATCTGGAAAATCATTTTTGAATGTTCGCCAAGAAAAAACAGGTTTGCAAACGTATGTTTATCAAGGCTATGGAATTAATATTTTCTCGAGAGCAACTTCTGGAAGACAATTAGAAATTACTTCTGATATTAAACCGAATAATACGCTAATGCCTCCAACTGGAATTAATTCTTTGTTGATTACAGAAGAAAATCCGTTGATGTTTACCTCTATGAGTGAGCAGGTTAAGCTGAAAACTCTTTTAGACAATCAGTCAATAACTGATAAAACCTACATTCGTCTTCTTTTTGAATATTATTCGACTCAAGAATTATTAAGTTACAGCATTCCTGACGGTATGACTAAAGAGGATGCTTTACTTGCTAATAAAATTTATCCAGATAATGAAGAGCTGTTTGCCGATTATTTTAAACTTTATTTCAGAGATAGTCTTCCTCAAATTGAACATGCAAAAATTGCAGACATTACAGATAGCTCTTCAAATGAACTTACTTCAATTATTAAAATTACGGAGTACAAAATTCTGAGTAGCGGCGAAGACATTAAAATTAATTTAACTGATGATAATAAGGATAGATTTATTGGAGGTATTTTAACAGTTGGCGATGAAAACTATATCATTCAGAGTATTAATGTTGTCTTAAAAAATGAAAAATTCGACTATGCTAATATCGAAGTCCTTAAAAAAGAAGTAGGTCAAAGTCTTTCTGACGGCGATGCAACAATTGATTCTGAACAGATTAAGCCAATCAAAAAACCAGTTAACGAGTTATGCTCATTAGTAGAAAATATGCTAACGGCTGCAAACTGGAGACAACCAAGTCCGATTGGTTTTCAAGTTCAAGTGCCGCAAGCTTTAAAAACTGTACATAGAGAGATTGTTTCGCAAAAAGACAGTCAAGGAAATGACACTTTGCAGGTAGAAAAAACTCGAGGAATTTGGAATGATAAAGTAGAAATTAAAAAAGTTCTGGAGCAAGCTTTTCAAGTTGATGTAAAAGGAGAATATGTATTAGATAAAGATGGAAATCCAATTCCGTTGGCAGATACAGAGAAAAAACATTTTGGTTTATATCAGCTTACTTTCAAAGGGTTAAAGCTAGCGCAGCATCCGCAATTCAATAATAATCAACATTCCGTTGAATGGACAAATGGAACTGTGCGTTTGTTTACCAAAAGCTGTTTTGAAGGCTCCAATCCTATTCCGGTAAAATCTAGAAAAGAATTTAAAGTTGTACGCGCAGACAATATTGGAACAGACCAAGATTTAGTATTAATTGTTAATGATCCTAATTTTAAAATTAAAAAAGACGGAACCCAAGAAATGGATCCGACTTATGATCATATTATTCTTGAAGAGGATGAGCAACACAACCCAAAAGAGCAAAAAGTAAATTATTATCCAAGTTATAAAGTATATCTTTTTGCAGATCCTTCAAACGGAATTACAGCTGCAAACATTCAGCCAAGAGAAGGGGAAAATACGCATTATTCAATTTTCGGAATTAGCAGTCACTCAAATGGCTACAACTATGATTCTAAAATTAGTGTGCCGACTCCAATGTATGCGGTTAGAATTGAAATACCTGTAAAACCTGAGGATGTAGAAGGAGCTTTGTATGCCACAAGACCTGATTTTTTTAACAGATCAACTTACACATTAACAACTAGATATACGCACCAGCCTTACGGAATGCTGTATTACAGAGCAAATGATCAGGCATTATTAAATGCATTGTATGAAACAGAAACGATTGCTAAAATACGTGAAGAACTGAGTGCACTAGGCGGAAATAATGAAACGTATTTCTCTAATAGATGGAAAAATTTCTTAGACTTTAACGCATTGCAAAATAAAGCTAATTATGAAACTTATCCTCCTGTGAGTGTTTCTGAAGAAAACTACCATTTCCCAGTTCCTGACAGTGAATTATTAAGAAATGAAATTAATGAATTTATCGAATGGCATAATGAAACACAAAACCAAAATGTTCCAGAGATAACTGCTTTAACTGCGCTTAATCAAATTATTATTCCTAAGACAGCGGGAATAGAAAAAGATCTATTAGCTATTCATTTTATTGAGCAAGTCATTCATGCCACTTTTGTACCATTAACTGAAGTACCTGTTATTTATGAATATATTAAGGATAATGACTATGTACCCGTTAATAAAAAACAAACCATTAAAGACAAAAATGGAAACATTTTAAAATATCCGCATCCTGATTTAGACATTGCGCCAATGATGAAAATCACTAATGCCACTGAATTCAGAACGCAGTTTACAGATTTTAATCTTGATGGTAATTCACAAAACATCTATTTCTACGGTGTTCGTGAAATGGATATTAAAATGAATTTCAGTGAGTTTAGCACTTTCTTAGGACCTGTAAAACTAGTTCCTTCAAGTCCGCCACAAACACCCGAAATTAAGCGAATTATGCCTGTTTTAGAAAATCAGGTTTTAGGAATCAAACCTTCTATTCAGATCGAATTAAATGCTTACAAGCCAGAATACAACATTAGAAAAATAAATATCTATCGTGCAAAAAATATGCCTGATGCACAATCAATTAGAACGATGACTCCTGTCAAGGAAATTCTGATTAATGAGAATACTTTATCTACTGATTTTAATAGTGTTTGGACGGTCTATGATGAATTTGAAGACTTAGAAAGCGTTCCTTTTGGTGATGGTCTTTTTTATAGAATTACGGTTTCAAGAGAAATTGAATATGCTGATCCGAGTTCGACCGATCTTAACCCAATTATCAATATTGATTATACACCGTCTCAGCCGTCAAAAATTACGGCTACCATAATTGCCGATACTGCTGTTCCAGAATCTCCAGAATTAACCGCTACTGGCGTTCCAACTGGAGAAAATGAATCGATATTAAAACCAATTGTATTCAGTTGGGAGAAAACGGTTCATAATGGTAAATATCATTTGTATAAAATGAATAATCAAGGAAACTGGGATAAAATTCAAGAGAAAATTTCAAATGAAAACATCGAGACTTTGGCTTTAATGGATACCAAATTAGCAAGCGATGAATTAACTATTAAAAATGCAGATGACGAAAGAATCTACCATCATTTCAAAGTGCTTGCTGAAAACTCTTCAGGTATGTTTAGTAGTGAAGAAAAAATTCTAACCCTATAAATTCTAAATGAATCCCAGCGAAATTATTTGTTGGGATTCAAAATCAAGCTAATCAAAAATAATATTTACAGAAAGAAAATAAATTTCAAACAACATGGCAACAGACAGAACTAACATTGGCTACAAATTCGAAAACGGCGATATTCCGTCGCAGGGAGACTTCCAGGAAGTTTTTAATAGTTTCGTTCATAAAGACGAAGACAAAGCCGATTTTCAAATGGTCGAAACAGGAACCGATGACCAGCATTATGTAACTCCTGCTCTTTTACGCGCAGGTTTACAAAATATTGGTATCATTACAGGAAATAGCTACATGCCTCTTAAAGAGCATTTTGACAATTTTGTTGGCAATACCATTACATTACAATATGCACCAGTCAATTTTAGTGTTAAAGTATTTAAAAATGGACAATTATTGTTAGAGAAAGAAGGCGAAGGAAATGATGGAGATTACATCATCAACTACGAAATGGCTAAAATCACTTTTTCTGGAAATATTGACAATAGAAATATTGAAGTCGATTATTGGTATAAAAATTTAACTCCAAATCCAGGAGGCGGTGATGCTGGCGAACAAATTGACTTTACGAGTTTTTTACATACTTCAGGAAATGAAATCAAAAACGGAATTCTGACTTTCAACAACACTACTCCTGCCTCAACTAGCGGAATTGTATTAACAAACAGCGGCGCTGATGCTGGTGCAAAAGTATTGGACGTGACCGTTAGCGGAGCTGGAAGCGGTATTGCAGTTCAAAATACAGCAACGGGAACTGGTATTAAAGTATCCAACACAGGAGCTGGAACAGGTTTACAAGTTAATTCTTCTGCAGCAGCAACAGGAAATCCTTTGCAAGTATCGAAAGATAATGTTGTAAAAGCTAAAATTGATACTGAGGGAATTGTAACAGCTAAAAAATTTGTTAGCGAAGAAGGGACAGCTGAAAAATTTGTAAAAGGAGATGGTTCTTTTGATGATAAAATTTATGCTGAAGATACAAAAGCAATTCATACCACTGGTAATGAAACTAAAGACGGAGCTTTAAAATTAACGCACAATACTTCGGTAGATGATGTTTTGACAATTGAGAAAAACAATAGTGCAAACTGTTTAAAATTAGTTCAAAACTCTAGTTCTAGTGCTACTACTTCAACTTTTGACACGAATAATGATTATGTCAACAGAAAAGCAATCAGTGTTCAAAAAATACAAGTCGAAAAAGCATTTATTACACACGACGGAAACGTATCTGGAACTTCATTTACAACCTTAAACGAAAAAGCAGATATTACGGATGGCTTTATAACATTAGCAGCTTCAACTTCTGCAACTGCAATGGCTGGTCATGCAAAATTATACGCCAAAACAGACGAAACTACCGATTTGTATGTTATGGGTAGTGATGGAGTTGAGAAAAAGATTGGTGGTCAAGTTGATTTGTCAGGCAAAGAAAACACTATTGCTGCAGGAACTACTGCCCAATACTTCAGAGGTGATAAAACTTGGCAGACTCTTGATAAAACGGCCGTTA
>NZ_CAMLIX010000037.1 GCF_946479975.1 uncultured Flavobacterium sp. | reverse complement strand
GCCTGCGCAGATGGTACTGCATCATTGTGGGAGAGTATGTCGCCGCCTTTCTTTTAAAATCCTCATCATTATCTGATGAGGATTTTTTGTTTGTATAACTTTGAAATTTATTGTATTAATTCCATGTAATTAAGAAGAGTAATTATATCAATCTTAATCTTTTTTTGTAACCATTTCAAGTAGTTCTTCCAAATTATTGGGAATGGTGTATAACATTATGCTTTTAGAAATTTCAGGTAAATCTTCAAAGGCGACAGCTCCTAAATAGTTTTCAGTAAAATCAAAACTATAAACTTGCCAGTTCTGTGTATTTCTTAGCAATGTAGAATCGATATGATATTGTCCATCTAAACTAGGAAGATTTTTGAAATCCTCATCGATACCTTTACCTAATGCTTTTACAAATGCTTCCTTACGTGTCCACGACGTGTAGAATGCATGTTTTATATTCTCTGAATTTTGAATTTGCAATACTTCATTATCTTCAAAAACATCTGGAAGTAAGGTTGTAAATTTGAAATCATTTGACATGTATTCAATATCTAATCCCACTTTTTTTCGAGAAACTGCAATAGCAGCGAAATCTTCGGAATGCGACACATTAAAATGAAGCCATGGATGAGAAATTAGATATGGCTTTTTATTAAAGTTATAATCAAAATACACATCTTTTAAACGCAGATTGGTGTGTGCCGCCAAAATGATTTTTAATATTGATCTATATATTATAAAACGATTGGTATCTGATTCTTTATAATATCGTTGTGATTTTTTAATTTCTTTGTCACTTAAAAATTTGGACAAATCTGATTTTAAATTAGTAAAATTGGGTAAGTAAATGGTATATATTATGATATCATCACTTTCTAAAAAATGCTTTTTATAAGGAATTGGTTCTGCACTTTTTACATCTGAAAAAGAGATAGATAGCTTAGATGTTTTCATGTTTCTCATCTAAAATGTCTTGAATTAATTTTGCTAATACTCTGTCATTCGGCGGCGCCACTATATTTAAATGGTTGCCCGAAATATTATGAATAGTAACTCCTCCTAAAGCGGCTTTTTTCCATCCTAAATGCGTTGGATCTAATTTATAGTTGTCATCATCTTTGGATCTAAATAGGTCAACTTCAAAATTTTGTGGCTTAAGATGATAAAGATCTACAATTTTTTTGACCATACCATCGGCCTCTATAAATTGCTCTAAAGCTAATTCTTCATGTTCTGTCATTATTTTTTTCTTGCCAAGATATCTATGAAGGATGTGTTCTTTTTTTCCGTTAATTCTCATTTTGAAAGCTTTCCAACTTAATAACATTTCTTTTAAAAAATCTAATCTCCTGTATGTAATATCCATGTATCTAACAAGTTGTTTTCGTCTGAAATTTCCATAGTAATATGAAGAATCGACATAAGAATCTAGTAATGCAGTCATACTTACTGTTTTACCTTGCGCTCTTAATTGGCGTGTCATTTCAAAAGCGACAATACCGCCGAATGAGAATCCTGCCAATGCGTATGGACCTTTTGGGTTTACCTTAATAATGGCATCAATATAATAGGCAGCCATAGCTTCAATAGATTCATACCATCCATTAAATCCTTTTGGTTTAATGCCTTGGATACCGTAAACAGGCTGGTCTTCATCGAAATGTTTACTAAGATTTACGAAGTTTAATACATTCAATCCTGCGCCATGAACGATAAAAAGCGGTACTTTATTTCCTGTAGGTTTTATAGGAACTAGACAATCTGAATAAATTTCGGTGCCGGTATTCAAGAGTTTAGCAAACTTCTCAACTGTTGAATATTTGAATAGGGCAGATAACGGAATTCGTTTACCAGTATATTTTTCTATCTCAATCATTACTTTTACACCTTTGATAGAATGACCTCCCATTTCGAAAAAATTACTAAAAATATCGATGTTATCAATGCCTAAGCTTTCTTTCCAAATAGAAGCTACAATATTTTCTTCTTCTGTTCGTGGTGCAGTAAATGTGATTTTTTTGTTTGCCTTATAATGCGATAATGTCTTACGGTCTATTTTTCCGTTTAGAGTTGTTGGAATTTTTTCTAGCAGATTAAAATCATGCGGAATTAATTGAGCTGGTAATCTTGAAGATAGACTTTCTCTCCACAATGGAATCTGAATTTCAGCTTCGTTCAAACTGGAATATGGAACAATATGCGCTATAAGAAAGTTTTCATCTGCTAATACTACTGCAGATTTTATTCCATCAAGAGCTAATAAAGCCTGTTCTACTTCTCCTGGCTCAATACGATGACCTCTAATTTTTACCTGCTGATCTAGACGGCCTAAGCATTCTATTTCGCTGTTGGGAAGTAATTTTCCTAAATCTCCTGTACGATAAAGTATTTCTTCTTCATTCGCCGTAATTGTGTTTTTAATAAATTTTTCAGCACTTAGTTCGGGTCTGTTCCAATATCCTTTTGCAACACCATCGCCACCAATTATAATTTCTCCGATGTTTCCTGGAGCAACTAATTGACCTTGCTCATCGACTATATAAATTTGTGTGTTCCCTATTGGTTTTCCAATAGTAATAGTGTTATCATCACTTTTTATTTGTTTTATAGTAGACCAAACGGTAGTTTCTGTTGGACCATATACATTCCAAAGTGTATCACATTTAATCAAAAGTTCTTGTGCAAGATCTACTGGCATTGCCTCGCCACCACATAATGCTTTAATTGGTAATTTTTCTGACCATCCAGAATCGAGTAGCATTGACCAAGTTGTTGGAGTAGCTTGTAAAAAGTTAATTTTTGCTTTTTTTACTAATTCTAGTAATAGTCTTCCATCTCTGGCGGTTTCATGATCAGCTAATATCAAAGTGGCTCCCTTAATTAAAGGTAGATATAATTCTAAACCAGCAATGTCAAATGAAATTGTTGTAATAGAGAGTAATCTGTCGTTCTCATTAATGCCAGGCTCAACTGCCATACTGCAAAGAAAATTGACTAGATTTTTATGTGTAATTGGAACTCCTTTTGGATTACCAGTTGATCCTGATGTGTAAAGTATATAAGCGTTGCTTTCTGAATCTGTAATGAAAGGAAGTGATGCCGTAGAATATTCTTGTAAAGTATTTACAGCATCTTCTATAAATAGCATTTTTGACCATGATGGTAAATGTGCAAACAATTCCTTGCTGGTTAATAAAATTTTGGCACCAGAATCATTTAACATAAATTCTAAACGATCTTTTGGATATTCTGGATCGAGTGGTAAGTACGCCGCACCACATTGCATAATGGCAAGTAAAGTGTACAGAAGTTCCGGACTTCTAGGAAATGATACTGCTATAAAATCACCAGGTTGAACGCCTTGCGCTTTTAGATAATGAGCGAATTGATTTACCTTTTGTTGTAATTCAAAATAAGTAGTTTTTGAGTCATGAAATTCTAAGGCTATATTGTTTGGTGTATATTCTGCTTGCTTATTGAGTAACTCAGTTAAAGTTACATTTGGGTATGGCATTTCGGTACTGTTCAACTCGTTATAATCTTCAATATAATTTCCGCCAATTAAATCGGATAGCGGATTATTTGAACCAGATATCACTTTTTGAATTATTTCTACAAAAGAAATCATCATTTGTTTTATCGTTTCTGGTTTAAAAAGTGTCGTGTTATAAAGCCACTGAAATGAAGGTCCATCTTTAGTTCTAAAAATATGAAGCTGAATTTCAAAAGTTCCATATTGTCTTGGATTAGGTTTAAAACTATGGGTAAGATCTTTGTATGAAAATTCATTTTCTATAGTTCGAGCTAGATCAACAGTAAATACAACAGGAACTAAGGGAATTCTAGAGGGATCTCTATTAATAGGAATACTTTTTAAAAGATGACCAAAACTTACCTGCTGATGTTCATAAGCATCAAATAATTCTGAATTTCTTTGTTTTAAGTATTCTGTAAAACTGATTTTTGGATTTATTTTACTTCGTAAAGGAAGAAGATTTGCACAATCACCAATTAATTGTCTCATGTCGTACAAGATATTTCCTGAAGAGGGAAATCCTACAACCAAATCAGTTTGGCCAGTAATTTTAGATAAAAAGATTTCAAAAGCAGCCAATAAAGTAGTAACTAAACTGCATCCTGAATTTATACCCACATTTTTTAATTCATTAATAATACTGTCATCTAAAGGAATATCAATTCTATTACTGTTATAAGTTCTTAAAGAAGGTCTTTTGAAATCCAAAGGTAATTCAATCGTTGGTATGGAATCTTTGTAAATATTAATCCAAAAATCTTCTAAAGATTTGTACTCTTTGCTTTCCATTACTGAATTTATTTTTTCAGCAAATTCACTAAAACGTTCTGGAGTTGGTAATTTAGGTTCTTTATTTTCAATATATGCCGAATAAATTGTGCCCAATTCTTCTAAAATAATGTCAATGCTTAATCCGTCTCCAATAATATGGTGAATGGTTAAAACAGATAAATATTCAAAATCATCAATTTTAATTACGTTAACTCTAAATAATGGACCATTAACAAGATCAAAAAGTTTACTAACTTCTTCTTGAACTGAAGCATCAACAGCGGTTTCTTTTTCAGAGGCTGAAAGATCAGAAAAATCATTTTGAGAAATCTCATAATTATAATCGCTGTAAATACACATAAAGCGTCCGTCTGGACTAAAAACAGCTCTTAAACCTTCATGACGCTGAATCAAAGTTTTTACAGCTTTTTCAAAAATATCAATTACTAAATTTCCTTTAAACCTAATGGATACCGAAAGATTGTAAGCTTTGTTAGCATCACTGCCTCCAAAAATGCAATCTGACCATATCTCCTGTTGAGAATTGGTGGTATGGATTACTCGTTCAATTTCAGGTGAAAATGGACTAAATTGAATTTGAGTTTCAGTTTCCATTTCTATTTGTATTTGAGGTTCGTTTTTCATTATTTTCCTATTTTAAATTTAATTGAACAATTTTGGGATTGCCCATTTAAAATATTAGTATCTCTTATGCTGATCTGGTTTTACAGTTTGATCTTTACAAAACTTCCATTTTGATTAGGGTCTGCAATAAACCACGCGGGATTTCCATTTTCATCTCGTCCTAGTTTACTGCCTTGTACTGGTGGTTCGGTCGCTTTTATTGTATATTTTTTCACGAAGGAATTGACTTCATTTAATTCTTTTTCTTTTTTAGAAAAACCATTGGTTCCATTAACATGCCCGTTAGTGCCATTTTTCTCGGCATGATGTTCATTAGTAAATTTAACTGTATCAAAATGTTCTGCTTTTAAATTTGTAAATGAGAAATTACCGTTTACTGATGTTGCCTGATAATTTTGTAATTGATCGACTTTCTGACTCAAAAGCTGAATTTGATGCACAATTTGCTCTAATGAAACATGACTTTGAGCAGATGATAATTGAACAGGATCTGGCAAAGTATTCGAATCAGCATTTTGGTTTGAAGTTATTTCAGTTGCTTTATTTTTGGATATGCGCTCTTCAGGAAGGTTTAAATCAATGTAATCTGCTAAAAGCGAAGGAGAGGAATAAGCTTCATTTAGCTGTCTGAAAGTAATTGGTAAATTGAACTCTTTTTTCAGTTTCCCTGATAATTGTGTGAGTGATAGCGAATCTAAACCTAATTCTAGAAATGTGTTTTCAATTGCATCAGATTCATATATTATGCCCGAAGCATTTTTAATGATTTCTGCAATTTCAATTAAAATAGAATCTTTTCTAGAATCATTTGTTTTAATAATATTATTTTCAACTTCAATAGAAGGGATAATAGTATCGGTAACAATTGTTTTTTGAATAGCAATTGTTTGAATGGTTTCTACAGGATCGATCCAACAATGCTTACGATCAAAAACATAACTTGGTAATTCTATTTTTTGTCTTTGCTGTTCGCCATAGAAAGCTTTCCAGTCAGGATTTACACCTTTCATCCATAATTCGCCCAAAGCAGTTAATAGCGTAGAATATTCACTATCATTTTCATCTTTAGGAAAATTTAAACTTGTAAAAGCAGGTATAATTTTGCCAGCAGCTTGTTGACGAGCTAGCGTAGTTAGAGTCTGGCCGGGACCAACTTCTAATAATATAAAATTATCCAGTTCAAAAGCGGTATCCATTGCATCTGCAAATCGTACTGTGTTTTTCAGCTGGTTTACCCAATATGTTGTACTTGTTGCTTCAGTATCTGTAAGCCATGTTCCCGATGCTGTCGAAATAATCGGTAATCTAGGAATATTTAATTTTACTTTTTCTAATTCATTTTTAAAGTCATTTAAAATTGGTTCCATCATAAAAGAATGGAAAGCATGACTTGTATTCAAAAGTTTGTTTGGAATCTCTTTAAGATCAAGTTCTTTGTTGAATGCCGAAATATCTTTTTTTGTTCCTGAAACAACACAAAATTGAGTTGAATTTACAGCAGCAATCGAAATTGTATCGGGAAGTAATTCTTTTAACTGATTTACTGGTACGCGAACGATTAACATGGATCCGCCAGGCAGTTCACTGATTAATCTTCCTCTAACAGAAACGATATGTAAAGCATCTTTTAAACTCAGAATTCCTGCTAAATGCGCAGCAGCAAATTCACCAATACTATGACCACAAAGAAAAGTTGGTTTTATGCCCCAGCTCATCCATAATTGCGATAAAGCATATTCTGTAACAAATAAAGAAGGCTGCGTAAGTCTGGTATCTTTTAAAAGTTCCTCGGCTTCAATAGATTTGTTTTTCGGATAAATAATATCACGAATATCTAATTTTAATTCATCCATTAATAACTCTGCACATTTGTCTACAGCTTCGCGATAAACTTTTTCGTTATCGTAAAGTGTTTTTCCCATTTGCACATATTGCGATCCTTGGCCAGGAAATAAAAATCCGATTTCTGAAGGCGAATTTTTTAAAACTGAAGATTTTGTAGTTTTGGCTTTTAAACAAAGTAATTTTTCAGAAGCATCGGCTGTGGAATTTGAAATTAAAAAGCTTCGGTAATTAAATTCATCTCTAGTGGTATTTAGCGAATAAGCAATATCTGCTAAAGCGGTATCTTTTGACTTGTCAATAAAATGACCCAATGCATTTTCATATGCTAATAAACTATTTTGGTTTTTCGCAGACCACATTAGTAATTGAAATGGTCGCGAAGCTGAAGAAACAATTGGTTTAGATTCGTATTCTTCGACAATTGCGTGAACATTTGTGCTTCCAATTCCAAACGAACTCACACCAGCTCTTCTTTTACCTTCAGATTTCCAATCTATTAAAGTATTATTGATAAAAAATGGACTATTTTCAAAATCTATGTTAGGATTTGGTTTTGTAAAATTTACCATCGGCGGTATTTTTTTGTAACGCATTGCCAATAATATTTTCATCAAACCTGCAACTCCAGCCGCCGCCGTAGTATGTCCCATGTTACTTTTTATAGTACCAAGTGCACAATAGTTGTTTTTTTCCTGTTTACCATATGCAATTTTAAGTCCTTCAATCTCAATTGGGTCTCCAATTGGTGTTGCAGTACCATGTGCCTCCATGTAGCTGATTGTTGAAGGAGAAATTTGTGCATCATTAAATGCATTAATAATGGCACCAGCTTGTCCTTTAGCACTCGGAGCCATGAAACTTCCTTTGTCGCCTCCGTCGTTGTTTACGCCGACACCTTTAATTACTCCGTATATTATATCTCCATCTTTTTCTGCTTCTTCCAATCTTTTTAGTACAACAACTCCAGCTCCGTCACTAAAAACAGTTCCTTTTCCAGAAGCTTCAAAAGATCTGGTAGAACCATCTGGACTTTTGATAAAACCGTCATCATAAAGATGACCGCTGTTTATAGGAGCTGTTACGCTCGATCCTCCTGCAAGTGCAACATCGCACATGCCAGCTCTAATTGCTTTTACAGCTTCTGCAACTGCTAAAAGTGAAGTTGAGCAAGCAGAATGAACGCTGACAGATGGACCTTTTAGATTTAAATGATAAGAAGTACGTGGAGCAATAAAATCTTTTCCGTTTACTGTATAAATTTGTAAATCGCCTACGGAACTTTTTAATTCTTGGTTCGAAAAAATATTATTCTCAAAATACGAATTGATTTCACTTCCAGAATATACTCCAATTGTTCCTTTGTAATGTCTTGGCAAATGTCCAGATTGTTCCAGAGCCTCAAAAGAAATCTCTAAAAATATTCGAATTTGAGGATCCATTGCGGCGGCTAACTGCGGATTTAATCCGAAGAAAGCGGCGTCAAATGTTTTTGCAGATGAAAGAACTCCTCTTGCGCCAATATATAATGGATCATTACGAAGACTTTCTGGTAAACTGCTGTCTAATTCTTCTTTAGAAAATAAAGAAATTGTTTCTTTTCCATCTCTAAGATTTTCCCATAATTCATCGATAGTATCAGAACCAGGAAATCTTCCTGCCATACCAATTATTGCAATGTCTGAAGAAGTTATTTTGTCATTCGTATTTTTAAATGTAAAAACATTTTCTTTAGTCGTACTATCGTTGTTGTTTTCTTCTAAAGTAACTGCCAATTCTCTAATTGTAGGATGAATATAAATTTTTGAAACAGGAACATCTTTAGATAATTGCTGTCTCATTAAAGTCGTTACTTTTTGAGCAAGTACAGAACTCCCTCCCAAATCAAAAAAATCATCATCGATACCAATGCTTGCTATTTTTAATTCTTCACTCCAAATTTTGGCAATTTCTTTTTCTAATTCAGTTGTTGGTTTTTTGAAAAGAGGTGCAGAATCTGGTCTATTGTATTCAGGAACAGGCAAGTTCTTTTTGTCGATTTTTCCGTTTGGTGTTATCGGAAATTCATCTACCCAAATATATTTTGAAGGCAGTAAGATTTCGGGTAACATTTTGGAAAGTGCCGTGTGAATTTGTTTTTCATCCTTAAATTGAGCTCCAGATTTTAAATAAGCAACAAGTTTATCTTCGTTTCCAAGATGGTTACTTACAATTACTGCAGATTGTTTGATGCCCGAAAGTGTATTTAAAGTAGATTCAATTTCGCCCAATTCAATACGGTGTCCTCTAATTTTTACTTGATGATCGATACGTCCTAAACATTGAAACTCTCCATTTGGCAGTTGTTTTCCTAAATCGCCAGTGCGATAAAGAACAGCATTTGGATTGACAGAAAATGTATCAGGAATAAATTTTTCAGCAGTAAGCTCAGGTCGTTTCCAATAACCTTCTGCGACTCCATCTCCGCCAATAACGATTTCTCCAATTGTTCCAGATTCAACAGGTTTATCATTTTCATCTAATAGATAAATTTGAGTATTAGCGATAGGAAAACCAATTGTAATTAATTCGTCATCATTTTTAATCTCTTTTACAGCAGACCAAATTGTAGTTTCAGTTGGTCCGTACATATTCCAAAGTGATTCACATTTAGAAGTTAACTGGCGAGCAAGGTTCAAAGGCAGCGCTTCACCTCCGCAAAGCGCTTTTAGAGCTAATGGTTTTTTCCAGCCCGAATCAAGTAGCATTTGCCATGTAGTAGGAGTGGCCTGCAATATTGTAATTTCTTTTTCTTGTAAAAGATTTAGTAACAATTGTCCGTCTCGAGTAGTTTCGTAGTCAGAAAAAACTACTGAAGCGCCAGTAATTAATGGAAGAAACAATTCTAAACCTGCAATATCAAAGGAAATAGTAGTGATTGACAACAATTTATCTGTAGGATCAATACCGGGCTCAATCGCCATACTGTATAGAAAATTGACTAAATTTTTATGAGTAACGGTTACGCCTTTAGGTTTTCCAGTTGATCCCGAAGTATACATGATATAGGCAACCGATTTATTTGAGACATCAACTGATAATGGGGAAGTGGGATATTGATCAATTAAAGACCATATCTCTTCTATAAGTAGAGTTACAGAACTTTTTGGCAGTGTAGTTGAAAGTGATTCTGTAGTCAGTAAAAAACTTGCTTCAGAATCTACCAGCATAAATTCTAAACGTTCGCTTGGAAATTTTGGATCTAATGGTAAATAAGCTGCGCCACATTGTAAAATTGCTAATAGAGAAGCGATTAAATCTGTGTTTCGCTCCATAGATACTGCTACTATTTGCCCAGCAGATAAACCTTTACCCAAAAAGTAATTAGCCATTTGATTTACCGTCTCAGACAACTCTTTGTAGGTAAGTTTTTTATTTGCAAATTCAAGTGCTATAGAATTTGGAGTTGCCTCAGCTTGTTTTGTAAAAAGCTCATGCAATGCGTTTTGAGGATAACTCATGTTTTTCCAATTTCCCATGTTGTCTAAACTATTTTTATTAGGTCTTTTCATTTTAAGGGTATTAAAATTAAAGTTGAGCAAAATAATGTGATAAAATCAGCGTTGAAACTAAAAGTAGAATCTTATAAAGCTTTGTTATAAAGCTTTTTAGTGATGAGTAATTGTTGTTTTATGTACAACTGGCAGCTTCGTCAATAAAGGGATGTAAGAATTTTATTTGGTTCTGGCTTTTATTTTGGCTCTGTATTAAAATGGTATTTTTTACTTATTCTTAAATAAGATGATCAAAAAAAGGATTTTTTTTTCAGTAAATCTTGCATATTCTATATAAAGCGATTATTCTCGATGAATGGCATATTTTAAATTGTATAAGGCAATTTTTATTAAAAAATTAGCAGCAAATTTTTGAAGTTGTTTTCGATTTATCAATCTATATATTTCAGTTTTTAATGAAAATTTTATTCAGGAAAGATTATTTTTTCTAAAATAAGTAAGGTAAGTTTAGACAATGTAAAATATTTAACTATTTTTGTAAAATCTATATTTTTGATTTATAACGAGATATGTTTTTTTGTCAGTTATAATGAAAAATCAATTATTAAAGCCCCTTATAATTGAGAAATAGAAATAATAAACAGCCTCATTTTAAAGATTAAATAAAAAGCTTGTAACGATATAATTTAACAAATTAAGCATCGTTATTTTAGTAGTACTAACTTGTTTAGTCTAAAGCCAAAAATATTTAATCTTTACTCTTTAAAGTATTAATATACTCTAAGTCTATTTTAAGTTCTTGTTAAGAATTAAAAAATAAATTTAACATTTCCAATGTAAGTAAATAGTCATTAAAACCCTACATTTTAAGTAGTTAATCGGAAATAATAATATTTTTATCGATTATTTTTTGAGATTAAATATTTTTGCAGTATAAATAATTATGTCAATAAGTAAGACTGTGAAGTATCAAAAAATCAAAAATATCAACATACTAATTGTATTAATGCTACTTATTCCTTTTGTAGGAATTTGCCAGACGACGCCCACAAATTCTAACGACATAATGGAAACCATAATTACCTCAGGAAGCAATGCAACTGGTAGTTCTGGAACGGTAACTTATTCTATTGGGCAAGTCTTTTACACTTATATTGGGGTAGAATCTGTTTATAATGTAGCGCAAGGGATACAGCACCAAGAAGCAGCAAAGAATTTAGATACTCCAGATATTGAAAAACCTACTACAGAAATATTTGCATACCCAAATCCAACAATTGATTTCGTGAACATAAGCATGACAGGTTTAGAGCTCGACGGACAAAAATCCTATAGGCTCTACGATATACAAGGCAGGCTTTTGAAACAAAATCTAATCAATCAAACCGAAGCTCAAGTGAGCTTCAGTTATCTAAGTCCGTCTATCTATATATTAGTAGTATATAATGATAGTCAGATTTTGAAATCATTTAAAATAATTAAAAATTAA
Organism: uncultured Flavobacterium sp.; assembly: GCF_946479975.1. Next base: position 15,436 of record NZ_CAMLIX010000037.1, on the reverse strand, counting down.
AAATAGAAATCTGATGAAACTTGCACATATCCTTTTATTATTTTTTGTGACTGTTACGTTTAAGGTATTTGCACAATCACCTGAAAAAATGAGTTATCAGGCTATTATACGAGCGCAGGATAATAGTTTAGTCGTTAACTCCAGAATTAGTCTTAAGATTATTGTACATCAAGGTGCTGCAACAGGGACTAATGTTTATCAGGAAACGCATTCTGTAAATACAAACAGCAACGGTTTGGTTTCTCTAGAAATTGGAACAGGAACAATTGTTACAGGAGACTTTAGTAAAATTGCATGGGATAAAGGTCCTTATTTTATAGAAACACAAGTCGATGTAAAAGGGGGAACAAACTATAACATTACTGGAGTTACACAGCTTTTGAGTGTTCCTTTTGCTTTGTATGCAAAAACAGCTGGATCAACAACTGCAACAGCAAGTAGAGCTGTAATTGTTTCGTTTACATCTTCAAGAAATATTGCTGTAGCAGATATAAACAATACAATAGAATGTACAACATCATCGACCTTAACATTAACTTCTGATTTTAATAATATGCTGGTAGGCGAAACTATTAATTTAGAAGCTCATAATGGTGCTGTATTGACAATTCAGGCAGCTTCGGGTGTCGCTCTTAATTACACTGCTTCTGGAAGTGCAAAATTTACTAGTACAGCAGGAAATGTAAGGTTTGGGTTTCTTAGAAAAACAGGAACAAATTCCTATATTATTTCAGGACAATGAAACATTTAATTTACTTTTTGCTTTTTACAAGCGCCGTTTTCTCGCAGAATTATCATTATGCGATCGATGAAGCTCCAGTCAAGACTACTCCGCCGGTGACACCACCTGGAGTAAATAATCAGCAGGAAGAGATTGATTATTTTAATGCTTATTTACTGCCAATAACGCAAAAGGCAACTCTACAAGCTGCGTTAGATAAATATGGTTCTGTACGATTAGAAAAAGGAGATTATACGGGAGTAGATATTGTCATGAAAAGTAATCAGAGATTATATGGATATTCTACTTTAAGTCCAGTTTCTAATATCACAATTGCAGCCGGAAGTACTAATGTGCTTTTGCAGGATTTATTACCAAATGGTAAAACGATAACTTTTCAAGCTGGTGGAGTTATTTCTAATTGTACACTAAAGTCAATTAAATGGGCTACCATTAAAGCGACTAATGCTCAGATCGAAAACAATTTATTTATAAATGTAATGAGTGCCATACAATTTGATTGTAGTGCATCTGGATATTTTAGAAATAATAAAATCATAAAGCATCAAGTACATGGTACATCCAATCAGCTTGTAATGAAAGGTAACAGCATAACTCCAAGTTATGGGAATGTGCATTTACATTCTAATTTCTTAACACCTGCTGGAGATGCTACAGATATTAATAATCTGCAGTCTATGACTTTTGTTGGATTGGACAGTGAGGCTTGGAATTTTAGCGGTACCGGCACTAAACCTATGTTATATATGGAGAACATGGGAAATGTAAAGATTACAGATTTTGGAGGCGGAAATGGATATTCTACAGTTCAAACTCCTACTTTTGATATTACTGCCAACAATTTATTCTTTTTAAATAAACTTATTCAGGGAGACGGAACAAGCGGAGCTCCATCAGTTGCAGGAAAAACAAATGTACTTTATTTTGTTGGAGAGCATGATGACTATAAAAGAAGCACGTCACCTGTTACAGGATTTGACTTAAAGGCACATTTTCGTGGAGTTGGACTTGATAAAGAGGTTACTTTAAACGGAACAGCTCAGAACGCGGCTATTTCAGGTTCATCGGCTATATCTTCTGCTATCATTGGTACAAAATATACACCATTTAGCCGTACAATTTGGGAAGCATTGCCAGATCCATTAGGTCCTAATTGGGCGTCTGACAGATCAGGAAAAACAGATAATACCAGTTATATTCAGAATTTAATAAATACTAAAGGTATTGCAGAACTTCCAGAAGGTACTTTTTATATTAGTTCAACCTTAAAAATGCCGGTAGATGGAACAAAAGGAATTATTGGGGCAGGAACAGGAAAAACGGTTATTGTGGGTCTAAAAGACGATTTTCCTTTAATAACACTTTCAGAGTCTGCAACAGGCGATAATAATTTTGTGCTTTCGAATTTGACATTACAAGGCGGAAGTGTTGGAGTATACGCCCCTGATGAAATGGACTTGATTGCTTTTACGAATTTAAAATATGTCGTATTTAGAAATCAAAACTATGGCATTCATCTGTATAGGATTTTTGGTTTAGACAATTGTTTTTTTGATAGTTTAAGTTTCGTGAATTGTAATATAGGATTCTTCCAAGATCCAAATCCGGTATATACTATTAAAGAAGCAGGATATGTAGATAAAGTTGTTTTCTACAACGGACAGTTTTTAAATTGCGGAACTGCAGTATCTATGAAAGCAACAAGAGCCGATAATTTAAATGCATGGATCAATTGTAAGTTTGATGGGAATAGTTTAGCTTTTGATATTTCTGGGCATAATTTTCCTATCGCCGCAAATTGCGATTTTACAAATCATAAAGGGCCTCATATCATAAGAGATGCTCCTTTGTCATTATACAGCTGTAATTTCTATAATAATGCGAGTACAGATGCTATAATTAGAGGACAAGGTAGTTTTATGGAAGGTTGTACTTTACAGGACAACATTCCAGTGTTTTCTTCTACAGTACATTATCTTATGAGTAACTACATTCTTAATTCAACTATTAAAGGAACAGTTGCAAGAACTTACGGATTAACTCAAGGTGTATTTGTAAATAGCAATTTACAATCAAATACTGCTTTTAGTAAGTTGCTGGTAAACATGAAAGATAATATTGCCACTATACTTATAAATGAAACGCCAAACCCTTACCCACAGCTTTTGGTGACACAATAAAAAAAATATAAAATCTGATTATTTTTTACATTTTTTGAGTTTGAAAAGTAATTGGATGTAAAATCTAGAAAAAACACTTCTAAAAGAGGTTGAGAATAGTTTAGCTGTTTTCAACCTCTTTTTTTTGCTGCAAAGCACTGTAAGTGCGTTATACCGAGCATAAAAGTTAATAATAATTATCTTATAACATAAGGTTTTTACTTCAATATTTTATTGATCTTAAAGTCATAAAACGAGTGATGTTGTATTTTATCGGATTTTAAAATCCGTTGAACAGATTTATTATTATAAACTCGAAACATTATATATTTTTGATCAAAATTTAAAATGAATGATAGAGAATAACCGTCATTTAGCTTTAAACCTTGTTAATAATTGAATAGTTGTTGTGATAAGATGATTTTTTTGTAAATAATTAATAAATAAATTATGCTGCATCAAAATAAGTTTTATTAGAGTTATTAGAGAAATTTCCAAATACGAATTATTTATATTTTTTATTTTTTATGAAATATAGTGTATACGAAAATATTAGAAAGATAAGAGAATTAAAAAATTTTACTAGAGAATATGTAGCTGCTGAACTTAATATGAGTACGAGCGGTTATGGTAAAATTGAAAGAGGTGATGTTGATTTAACGGTTTCTAAATTGATTGAAATTTCAAAAGTTTTAGAGGTCTCAATAGAATTTATTTTCAAATTTGATGTAGCAATTTTTTTTAGCGAAACCAGATAAAATCTCTTTCCATAAATTGTTGAATATATAAAGTGAAACTCAAAAGTTTAAAAAGCAAAAAAATATGGTCATGGAAAATTACTACTTAAGAATAAAAGAGTATCGGTTACAGAATAATCATACTCCAGAATATGTAGCTATTCAAATGGAAATGAGCGTAAAAACATATCAGAAAATTGAAAACGGAATGATTGATCTTAAATTGTCAAAATTAGATCAGTTGGTTAAAATTCTGGGTATCAAAAAAAGTCAAATTTTCCAACTGGAAAATTAGTAAAATATCAATTTACTACTCATGAAAAAGAAGAGTCTCAAGTAAGATGTGATTCCTTGAAAAACTCTTTTTTTTTCTTTTATTATTATTTGTGTTTTACTTTTAAAACATATCCTAAAGATTCTAAAATTAATACATAGTGCGTTTTTGTAATATCTTTCACAACCGCATTTTGATCACAAAACGGACCAGAATTTAAATGTATCTTATCTCCAATTTGATATTGCATAACAGATATTTCCGAAGCCGTATCTCCTGTATTAAGCCATTCCTTAATTGTTTCAATTTCTTGGTCTTTTACAACAGCATGTCTGCCCAGCCAAAATAAAAAACGAACAACACCAGGAGAATGAAATACCAGATTTCTGTCTTTTTCTGCTAATTGTACAAATATATAATGGTTAAACAATGGCACTTCTACCTTCACTTTCCTATCTGATCTTTGCTGTACCTTTTTTATAACAGGACAATAGCAGTTTATATTAAACTTGCTTAATTGTTCTGCGGCTCTTTTTTCCCATTTAGGTTTGGTGTAGACTACATACCATTTCATAATTGTAACTGTATTAACGTATTTTAATAGTGGTTAAAAAAGATTTGCTCTTCGTATTTATTAATACTAAATGTTAGATTCCAATAAAGATTTTTCAAATTCAATTAGTATAAGAGCTTGAAAAAATACTCTTTAACGAGAGCAGACATTTTATCTATAAACTAAGTGGTAAATTTAAAACCAAGACTCAAAAATTGCAGATGCTTTTTATAGTAAAATTTCCTTATTAAGGACATTTAGCAACAAAATCCAAATTTCTCATCAACCGTATTAATCTAATTTTATCCTAAATTATTATTGTAGATATATTGTTTTTATCGATCTAATTTTTGCATTTAAAAGAATAAGATTTAGATCTTTTTAGAACAGATTGAGCATCATAATTTAGAAATTTTCACACCATTTATTTTTTCTTTTTTGAGTAGTTATAATGTAACTATTCACGGGGAACCCTTTTTTAAAAATTAAAAAAAAGCTTCGAAACCCCAGTAAAATGGTTGACTATGAATTTTTAAAATCATACACATTAACAAACATATTTTTTTAATCTAAAACAAGTAAGCATATGAGAACTGGAATAACATTTAGTGCTTTTGATTTGTTACATGCGGGGCACGTTAAGATGCTTGAAGAAGCAAAACAACATTGTGATTATTTAATTGTTGGTCTACAAACAGACCCAACATTAGATCGCCCAACAAAAAATAAACCAACACAAACTGTTGTCGAAAGATACATACAGTTAAAGGCGTGTAAGTTTGTTGATGAAATCGTTCCTTATGCTACAGAGCAGGATTTAGAAGATATTTTAAAAGCCTTTTCTTTAAACGTTCGAATTTTAGGAGACGAGTATAAGGAAAGAGATTTTACTGGTAGAAAATATTGTGAAGAAAAAGGAATCGAGTTGCACTATAATACTAGAGACCATCGTTTTTCGAGCACTAACCTCCGTAATGAGGTTTATCAGAAAGAGGTTTTAATGCATTCAAATGGCAATTAGTAAAGTTACTCATGTAGTTTTAACAGGAGGGATTGGCAGTAGACTGTGGCCACTATCCAGAAAAACACTACCCAAGCAATATCTTGAGCTTTTTGATGGAGAATCACTTTTTGAGAAAACGGTAAATCGTAATCTGGACATAGCCAATAAAACGATCGTAGTTGGAAATATTGAGAATTACAAAATGAGTGATTCTATTATGTCAAAATTTGATAAACCTTTTATTCATATAGTAGAAGCCGTTCCTCGTAATACAGCTGCAGCGATTGCATTTGCGGCGTTTGCATCAGAACCTGAAGATGTATTGTTGATTACGCCATCAGATCATATTATTGATGGTAGTGAATGGTATGAGAGTGCTTTACAAAAAGCCATACTATTAGCGAGCCAGAATCATTTGGTAACTTTTGGGATTCAACCTGCAAAACCAGAAACGGGCTACGGCTATATAGAGTTTGAAAATGAAAATGTAATTGCATTTCATGAAAAACCAGATTTAGAAACTGCAAAGGTTTATTTAGAAAATGGTAATTATTTCTGGAACAGCGGACTATTTTGTTTCAAAGCAGGAAAGTTTTTAGCAGAGCTTGAAAAACAAGAATCAGAAGTGTATTGGGCATCAAAAACTGCCTGGGAAGCAAACGAAAATGGTTTTCTTGATTACGAATTGTCACTAAATATACCTTCCATAAGTGTTGATTATGCTGTTATGGAACGCAGTAAAGATATTAAAGTTGTTCCCGCTCAATTTGCATGGTCTGATTTAGGTTCTTTTGAATCGGTTTATGATTATTTGGTAAACAAAGGACATCCGATTGATGCTAATAAAAATATCGCTATTGGCACTTCGATGCATACGACTTTCATAGGAGTTAAAAATTGTATTCTCATCTATACTGCTGATGCTTTGATGGTTTTGCAAAAAGAAAATTCTCAAGAAGTAAAAGAAGTTTATCAACAATTGGAATCGATCGCTTCGCCATTATTATAATTGTAAATAATATACTCACAATGATTGATAAAAATGCTGTAATATATATCGCCGGACACAAAGGAATGGTAGGGAGTGCCATTTGGAGAACGCTGACTTCAAAGGGGTATCAAAATCTTATTGGCGCTACAAGCAAAGAATTAGATTTAAGAGATCAAAATGCAGTTCGAGATTTTATCCAAAAAGCAAAACCAGATGTAATTATAGATGCTGCTGCAAAAGTGGGAGGAATTTTGGCAAACAACGATTTTCCATTTCAATTTTTGATGGAAAACATGCAGATTCAAAATAACCTTATTAATGAAGCACATAATTTAGATGTAGATAAATTCATTTTTTTAGGAAGTTCTTGTATTTATCCAAAATTAGCACCACAGCCTTTAAAGGAAGAATATTTGCTAACGGCTTCTTTGGAAAAAACAAATGAATGGTACGCTTTGGCAAAAATCACAGGTGTAAAACTTTGTGAAGCTATCCGCAAGCAATTTGGGAAAGATTTTGTGAGTTTAATGCCGACTAATTTATACGGTACACACGATAATTTTGATTTGACAAGTTCTCATGTTTTGCCGGCTATGATTCGCAAATTTCATGAAGCAAAAGACAGCAACAATGCACCCGTGATTCTTTGGGGAAGCGGGACACCAATGCGCGAATTTCTATTTGTAGATGATATGGCAGAAGCAGTTGTTTTTGCCTTGGAAAATGAACTTCCAGAACATTTGTATAATATAGGAACTGGCGAAGATCTAACCATAAAAGATTTAGCAACTACAATACAAAAAATTGTAGGTCATACTGGAGAAATAATTTGGGATGATAGTAAACCTGATGGCACGCCAAGAAAATTAATGGATGTTTCTAAAATGCATAATATCGGTTGGAAGCATCAAATAGATTTAGAACAAGGAATACAAAAAACTTATAATTGGTTTCTAGAAAATATTGAGCATTTAAAAGAAAAAAGCTATTAATAATTAGCTCTTCAATTAGAAATCAACAAAAACTTTTAATTAGACTTTACAAACTTCGCGACATCGCAGTACAATGCCTTGTTGCCTTACAACTACATTATGACTCTATTAAAAAAAACAGCATTTATCACGGGAGTAACAGGACAGGATGGAGCCTATTTAAGTGAATTTTTATTAGAAAAAGGTTATATCGTACATGGATTGAAAAGAAGAAGTTCTTTATTTAATACAGATCGAATAGATCATCTTTATCAAGATCCACATGCAGAAAACAGAAATTTTATTTTGCATTATGGAGAAATGACAGATAGTACAAATATAACACGTTTGATTCAGGAAATTCAACCAGACGAAATCTACAATTTAGCAGCTATGAGCCATGTTGCAGTTTCATTTGAAACTCCTGAATATACAGGAAATGTAGATGCATTAGGAACTCTTAGAATTTTAGATTCGGTGCGTTTGTTAGGACTTGAAAAAAAGACTAGAATTTATCAGGCATCAACTTCAGAATTGTATGGTAAAGTACAAGAAGTACCACAATCTGAAACAACTCCTTTTTATCCAAGATCACCTTATGCAGTAGCTAAAATATATGCTTTCTGGATGACCGTTAATTATAGAGAAGCATATGGTATGTTTGCTTGCAACGGGATTTTATTCAATCATGAATCTCCTATTAGAGGAGAAACTTTTGTAACCCGTAAAATTACAAGAGCAACTTCACGAATAGTTTTAGGTTTACAAGATAAATTGTACTTAGGAAACTTAGATGCACAACGTGATTGGGGACATGCAAAAGATTATGTAAGAATGATGTGGATGATTCTACAAGCAGACGAACCCGAAGATTTTGTAATTGCAACAGGAAAAACAACTCCAGTTCGTGAATTTGTTCGAATGAGCTTTGCGGAAGTCGGTATCGAATTAGAATTTAGAGGTGTGGGTGTAGACGAAAAAGGATTTGTACTGTCTTGCAGCAATCCGGATTACCAGCTTCCAATTGGTAAAGAAGTATTAGCTGTAGATCCGCATTATTTTAGACCTACAGAAGTCGATCTATTAATAGGTAATCCCACAAAAGCGAAAACTAAGTTAGGCTGGGAATGCGAATACGAACTGTCTGAATTAGTAAAAGAGATGATGGAGTCTGATTTAAAGTTAATGAGAAAAGAACAACTTTTAAAAGAATCAGGTTTCGCAGTTTTGAACTATTTCGAGTAATAGATTAAAAATTTTGTATAAGTAGATTTTTTTCTTCGTAAAAATTAATAAATGAAAATCAAAAATATTTGTTGTTTAGGTGCTGGTTATGTGGGCGGTCCTACGATGTCGGTTATTGCATTAAAATGTCCAGAAATTAAAGTTACTGTTGTTGATTTAAATGAAAGCCGTATTGCGGCCTGGAATGATGAAAATTTAGATAATTTACCTGTTTATGAGCCAAGACTTGCAGAAGTAGTTGGTGAGGCAAGAGGACGTAATCTTTTTTTCTCTACAGATGTTGACAGCGCAATAGATACTGCAGATATGATTTTTATAGCCGTTAATACACCAACCAAAACCTATGGTGAGGGAAAAGGTATGGCGGCTGATTTAAAGTTTGTTGAGTTATGTGCAAGGCAAATCGCTAGAATAGCCAAGAATGATAAAATTATCGTAGAAAAATCGACTTTGCCTGTTCGTACTGCCGAAACATTGCAAACTATTTTGGACAGCACTGGTAACGGAGTGAAATTTGAAGTTTTATCCAATCCAGAGTTTTTGGCAGAAGGTACTGCAATAGAAGATTTGTTCAATGCAGATCGTGTATTGATTGGTGGACAACAAACTCCTGAGGGAATTTCGGCCATTCAAGCATTAGTAGATATTTATGCACATTGGCTGAAGCCGGAACAAATTTTAACAACCAATGTTTGGTCGTCTGAATTGTCAAAATTAACTGCAAATTCTTTTTTAGCACAGCGTATATCTTCTATAAATGCACTTTCTGCTTTATGCGAAGTAACAGAAGCAAATGTTGATGAAGTTGCTAACGCAATTGGAACAGATAGTAGAATTGGTCCTAAATTCCTTAAAGCATCTGTAGGATTTGGGGGCTCGTGTTTTCAAAAAGACATTTTAAATCTCGTCTACTTATGTCGTTTTTTTAACTTACCTGAAGTCGCTAATTATTGGGAGCAAGTTATCATTTTAAATGATTATCAAAAGTATCGTTTTGCAAAAAAAATTATAAGCTCTTTGTTTAATACGGTTAGTGATAAAAAAATTACTTTTTTAGGCTGGGCTTTCAAAAAAGACACTAATGATACTCGAGAATCTGCTGCCATTTATGTTGCCGAACATCTTATTGAAGATGGTGCCCAGGTACATGTTTATGATCCCAAAGTTTCTGAAGCAAAAATTAAAGCAGACATGCGTTATCTATGGGAATCCAAAGGATTTACAGATCAAAAAATAGAAACAAAGCTTAATCAGATTTACGTTTACAATGATCCTAAAGAGGCTTTAGATCAGGCACATGCAGTTGCGGTATTAACAGAATGGGATGAATTTAAAACCTATGATTGGGAAAATATATATATCAAAATGTATAAACCAGCTTTTGTTTTTGACGGACGAAACATTCTGGATGCTGAAAAATTAACAAACATTGGTTTTAGAGTTAAGGGAATTGGAAAAGGCTGAAATTTTCAATTGTAAAAGAGAATCTATTTAGTAACTATTTTAATTTCATTTCTTGAAAGATATTTTGATAAAATTTAAAGATCATCCAAAATACGATACGATTGTAAATTGGGGAAAATTAATTTCCATAACAGGAGGCGCACAGGTTATTGTACAAGGAGTTGGTTTTTTTTCGGGTATTTTAATTATTCGATTACTTTCTGTACCTGAATATGCTTTCTATACTTTGGCAAATACTATGCTTGGCGCCATGTCGGTATTATCTGATGGTGGAATTTCTACAGGCGTATTGGCACAAGGAGGAAAGGTTTGGGAAAAAAAACAAGAATTAGGAAAAGTACTGGTTACAGGGCTTGAAATGCGTAAAAAATTTGCAGTAATAAGTCTGTTTATCTCTCTACCTATTTTGCTTTACTTATTGCTTCACAATGGTGCAGGCTGGATGACCTCAATTCTGATTATATTATCAATAATTCCTGCATTCTATGCTACTTTGTCCGATTCTTTATTGGAGATTCCTTTAAAGTTAAATCAAAGTATTGTGCCGCTTCAAAGAAATCAAGTTATGGTAAGTTTTGGCAGATTGTTAATGGTAGCTTCAACCATATTCATATTTCCTTTTGCCTATTTATCAATTTTAACCAGCGGAATAGCAAGAATATACGGGAATATTCGTCTAAAAAAACATACGAATGTTTTTGCTGATACATCAGAAACTGAAGACCCGGAAGTCAAAAAAGAGATTTCACTAATAGTTAAAAAAAGCTTGCCAGGCCTTATTTATTATTGTTTTTCAGGGCAGATTTCAACGTGGATTATTTCAATTTTTGGAAACCCAGCATCAATTGCGGAAATTGGGGCACTTGGAAGAATAAGTTCAGTTATAACTCTTCTTATGGTGGTTTTTTCGATCTTAATTGTTCCAAGATTTGCCAGGATACAGAATCAGCCTCAAAAATTATTAAAGCATTATAGCAAAATATTAGTTTGCATCACAATCATTCTGTTCTTTATAGTTGCCTGTACTTATTTATTTTCAAATCAGATTTTATGGGTTTTAGGAAGTAATTATAAAAACCTAAATGTCGAATTAGTTTTGCTAATGATTGGAACTGCAATTACAACACTAATGGCTACAGCATTGGCACTTTATCTAAGCAGAGGCTGGGTCTTAAAATATTACATTTCTATCTCGGGCAGTTTACTACCTATCATATTGAGCTGTTTTCTGTTTGATATATCAACTCTAAAAGGAATTCTATATTTAAATATACTTGTTGCTTTGGCACAAATGGTATTGCACGTTTCTTATGGATATTATAAAATTTTAGAATTAAATAAGCATAATAAAAGTTAGAAAAGTTTACTGAATCAAAATAAATATAAAATGAAATATTCCATCGGAATTCCTGCATATAAAGGACGTTATCTTAACGATTGTATCGATAGTATTTTGTCGCAGATATTTAAAGATTTTGAGTTAATTGTAATTAACGATTGCTCTCCAGATAGAATATATGACATAGTTAAAGCCTTTGACGATCCCCGTATTAATTACTACGAAAATGAGGTTAACATAGGTGCCGAAAATGTTATCGATAATTGGAACAAATGCTTGAGTCTAGCCAAAGGTGATTTTTTTATACTAATGGGAGACGATGATAAACTAGCTCCAGATTATTTGAGTGAGTTTGATAAACTAATTGCCAAATACCCAGATTTAGATATTTTTCATTGCAGGATAAGGGTCATAAATGAAAAATCTGAAGAGATGGGATTGAGTACTATTTGTCCTGAATATGAAGATACTGATACCTATATTTTGAATTGTATAGAAAGCAGAAGCGAGCAGTTTATTTCTGATTTTGTTTACCGAAAAAGCACCTTATTAAGCAATGGAGGATTTTACAAATTGCCATTAGCATGGTCTTCAGATTACATTTCGGCTTTTATTGCCTGTGGAGATAAAGGAATAGCCTATACTGAAAGGCCTTTATTATTTTACAGAAAAAATCAATACAATATTACAAGTACAAGCAGTTTGGAATTAAAAAGAATTGCAACTATTGGAATGGAAAACTGGATTTTTAAATATTTAAATACTAAAAAAAAACCATCTCAACCGTTGACTGTAGCTTTGAAGAAATATGCGCGAGGAAGCAAAGAATCTTTTATTCAGCAGATGTTAGGACGAGATAGGTTGATGGGTTTGTATCTGTGTATTGTCAATAGAAAAATGTTTAAAATCAGCGTATTTAATTTTATGAGCCTTCTTTACAATATGTGGCTTAAAAACTCAGTCCAGTAAATTTAAATTAAGATTATAGCAAGGTTCGAATCAGAACTTTAAAAAGACAAAACTTCAAAAAGCTACTAGAATTAGCATAAAATACTTCAATTAAAAAGCACAAATTATGGACATTTTATTTGTTTGTGGCTCAGCTGAAGCTGGAAAAGATGGTGTTGGTGATTACACTCGCCGTTTGTGTGCTGAATTATTACACAGAAAACATGACGTTAGAATATTGGCACTATGTGATCATCAGTCCAATTTTTTTGTAACGGAGGATCAATTGATTGGAAAAGATCAGGTTACAGTTTATCGTATACCTGTCGCTACAGATGTTAAACAACGATTTTTATGGACAAAGCAGATAGTAAATGATTTTCAGCCTGATTGGATCAGTTTGCAATTTGTCCCTTATAGTTTTAACTCAAAAGGATTACCGTTTTGGCTTCCTTCATTTTTAAAGAATTTAAAAGGAAATCATAAGATGCATATTATGTTTCACGAATTGTGGATTGGAATGGATTCAGATTCTACAATTAAAGGTAAGTGCATCGGTTTACTTCAAAAGAAACTAATCTCAAAAATTTTAAAAACGAAAAAGAAAGTAGTCATCCATACACAAACGGATTTATATAAGTCTAAAATATCAAAATTAGGTTACAAAGTACAAATACTTCCTTTGTTTAGCAATATTGGAAAAAGTAATGTGACTGAAAACAAGGGAATGATATATCATTCAGACTTAAAATTCTGTGTCTTTGGCAATATTCATCATGGAGCTCCAGTAAAACAATTTATTTATGATTTAAAACTAGTTTTATCTATTTCTAAAGAAATTAGAACATTAAAATTTGTTTTTATTGGAAACTGTGGTGCTGAAATTGAAGAATGGAAGAAAGTTTTAAAGGCAAACGAAATCAGGTTCGAAGTCACAGGATTTGTAAATGATTTCAAGATAAGTGAAATTTTATCTACTTGTCAATACGGAATTTCCACAACGCCTTATTTATTAAATCAAAAAAGTGGAAGTCTGGCTTCTATGTTTGACCATGAATTGCCTGTTTTATGTGTGGCAAGAAATTGGAATGTGAAAGGATTTAAACCCAAAGTATCTTCAAATTTAATGAAATACGAAAATCACAAAACGATTAATAGTTTTTTAGATAGAAAATTCACTGTTTTAAATGATAATAATTTAGAGTTTGTAGCTACAAAGTTTCTAAGTGGTTTAAACTAAGTTTTAAGATATGGCCAGCCTAAGATATTTATGTAAAAACCGAACAAAATACAGCCCGTTCAGCAAATCTTTTTTTATTAGTTGGGCAAAACGTTTATTGACTTTTCCAGAATTAATTAAGAATAACAGAAGAAGAAAAAAACTTATTAATAAGGGTGCCCATATAGCTGAAACTGCTGAAATAGGAATCGTTACTATTAATGGTAGAAAAGAAAATTTATCGATAGATGATTTTAGTACACTAGGCAAGGTTGAAATTGCTTTGCATGATAAGGTCAGCATTGGTAAATATGTCTGCATAAATGATGGTGTAATTATTCTAAGTGCCTCTCATGATGTTTCAGATCCTTTATGGAGACATAAAAAAGCACCAATTTCAATTGGAGATTATGCATGGATCGCAACAAATGCCATTATATTACCAGGAGTTACTATTGGCAAAGGAGCAGTTGTTGGAGCAGGAGCAGTTGTTAGTAAAGATGTTAAAGATTATTCGATAGTTATTGGGAATCCCGCAAAAGAAATTGAAAAAAAGAGAACAGAGGTATTAAACTATAATCCTTGTGAGTTTCTAGCAACAAATAACGCATGGCTAAAATGATCTTGTTTTCACATCCAACATTAAATGCAAATTCAAAAGCATTAATCAATGGCCTGCTTAAAAATAACACGCTGTATAAATTATATACTTGTATAGCTATTTTTCAGGGGCAGTTGTTTTTTAAACTAGGAGAAAATCCTAAGTTGAAAGATTTAAAAAGAAGACGTTTAGATACGAATTGGAAAGATTTTACTGTTTCCAAATCTTTTTTTGAGTTTGGGCGTTTGATTGCTTCAAAACTACGTTTAGACTATTTAGTAGAACATGAAAAAGGTTTTTTTTGTGTTGATAATGTTTATCATAAACAAGATAAATGGGTAGCCGATAATCTGGCTAAAGCAAAAAGGAAAGGAGTTTTTGGAGTTTATGCTTATGAAGATGGTGCATTAGTTACTTTTTTAAAAGCAAAAAAAACAGGACTTTATTGCCTTTACGATTTACCAATTGGATATTGGAAAAGTGCTCGTTTATTGATGCAGAGAGAGTTTGAAATTAATCCTGATTGGGCAGAGACACTTACAGGTTTTAACGATTCGAGCGAAAAATTAAACAAAAAAGATCAAGAATTGGCTTTGGCTGATGTCATTTTTGTAGCCAGCACTTTTACCAAAAAAACTTTAGAAGAATACTCTGGAAAATTGCCTGAAATAAAAGTTATTCCGTACGGTTTTCCCGATGTGAAAAGTAAAAAAGAATATCTGCCGCTTGTTAATAGAAAGCTTAAAGTCTTGTTTGTAGGCGGATTATCACAGAGAAAAGGACTTTCTTATTTGTTTGAAGCTGTAGAAGGTTTGCAGGATAAGATTGATTTAACAATCGTAGGACATAAAGCAGTTCCGAATTGCAAAGCTCTAAATCAGGCTCTAGAACAGCATAATTGGATTCCATCATTATCTCATGATCAGATTTTGACTTGCATGAGAGAACATGATGTGTTTGTTTTTCCATCACTTTTTGAAGGTTTCGGATTAGTAATTACAGAAGCAATGTCGCAGGGAGTTCCAGTTATAACAACAGATCGAACTGCAGGTCCAGACTTAATTGATAACGGAAATGATGGATGGATTGTTCCAGCAGGATCTGCAGCAGCAATCAAAGAGGTATTATACACGATACTTGAAAAACCAGAATTGCTTGAACAATTAGGATTAGCTGCCCAAACAAAAGCG